>NZ_JBQYFW010000002.1:0-370427 GCF_056313565.1 Pseudomonas sp. 3B-A001-10F | reverse complement strand
AAGCGCTGTGAGGCGTTGAGCTAACCAATACTAATTGCCCGTGAGGCTTGACCATATAACACCCAAGCAATTTGCGTCGAAGAGACCAGATTGCGGTGTGTGAAGACGAAACGAACCGAAAGTTCGAAGTTCACAAACACCGAAAGCTATCACATACCCAATTTGCTGAAGCGAGGCCATCTGGTCACGAGTCAGTACCCGAATTTCTTGACGACCATAGAGCGTTGGAACCACCTGATCCCATCCCGAACTCAGCAGTGAAACGATGCATCGCCGATGGTAGTGTGGGGTTTCCCCATGTGAGAGTAGGTCATCGTCAAGATTAAATTCCGAAACCCCAATTGCGAAAGCAGTTGGGGTTTTGTTTTGCCCGCAGGAAAGTTTATCAGGGATAAAAAGTTCGGGAAGACTATCAAGTTCAAATACAAAAGCCCCGTCGCAATCGAAATTGCGACGGGGCTTTTGTATTACCGTCAGCCGACGAATTGCCACAACGTGCCGCGACTGCATCATTGATCTTCAACATCAGACTGGATACGCGGTTAACCCTCGTTCAGCTCAATTTTACCCATTGAGGTACTGACTTCGGTTATGTGTCGGCGACCGTAGACTTCGTATGTGCGGCTGCCGTCATCGCTGTCCGGTTTACGCAATGCCAGTTGCGCGAACAAACCATTCTTTTCGCTGTAACTGCCGAACCAGTCGATCAAGGCGCCGATGTAACAATCATTGCCAATGAAGACTGGCAGGTCGGCTACTTTTTCAATGCTGTAATGCGCCGGGCCAAAGCTGTAGTAATCGTTTTCACCGGCGCCTGTAGCCGGAATAGGGCAGAGCGGTTCTTTTGAAGGGATAGCAGCGGTCTCATTTACTTTCGCCACTGCCAGATTGAGCGCTCGGTGCAGATCGGGTTCGAGTTCAAACGTGCTGTTGCCGTCATCTTTGTGTTGAAGAACGGGCACGTCGAGGTCGTAGTGATAACGGATCGTCACCGTAGGCACCTGGACGTTGATTTGCAGCGGGTTGAGCAAGTAGATCCGATCAACGCCGTACTCGCTGTTTCGATAAGCCGCGTAAGTTTTGTCACGCAGGTTTATCCAGTCTACCGACTGATTGGCACCGCGATCGTTGGTGTAGAACAGCGAACTTCCGGGCTCAACAGAGCGTTTGACGAACCGTTCTCCGTCGCGACGCCAGGTTTCCACATAGGTGAACAGACCTGTGCCCCCGGCGTAGGTATTTACAATCAGATCGCGCTGCCCGTCGCCATCCAGATCCTGCAAAGTGTAAGAGGTCAGGCCGGTTTCGGCAGCGTCAGTGATCCGCGAAGCGGTCAAGGCTCGCCATTCATTTGCAGTAACGCCTTTGGGTTGTGCAGTCGGAAAGTGCGTTATCGACGAATCCTCTTCACTGGCATCGCCGTGAAAACCGCCGGCAGTTGTTTTCACGGCGAGCGCGGCGAGTGCTCGGTCCAGCGCAAATTCGGGATCATCTTTACTGGCGGCTTGAATGCTCTTTTGCAGGTCGTCCAGCGCCTGTTCATCGAGGTCATCCGGTTGATAGGCAACGGCTGCCTGCCACTGTGCCAGCAGCACTTGCAGGCGCTCGCGATAGTGCTGATCCAGGCACGAAATGTCTTCGGCGCATTCGTTGCGGGCTTTCAGCCACAGTCGTTGAGTGCGCCTGAGCTCAGGTTGTGCGGGAGCAGAAACCTTGAATAAATCCCGATAAACCACCCCCATCTGCGCATCCAGTTCATACAGCGACTTGTTCGCGCAAACAGTGTTTTCGACGGCATTCGCCGCTTTTGTGCAATCCATTCCAGCTGCCATTGCCTGCTGAACAAACAGCAGAGCGCAGGCGGACACGATGTAGCGTCCTTTGATGTACACGATGTAAGCCTTGTAGTGGGAAGTTGTCCTGGTGCGCAGGGTAAATGCTCGCAGAGGAATCTTGAAGCGCTGGCTTCAGGGAACCGCACTTCTGGCCGATAACCCATTCGGTGACTTAAAAGTCGCGCGAAATCGCTTGATAGCATTTTGCCGCCAGCTATCATCTGCGCGCCTGAAATTGCCCTCACTTCAATTGCCTGGAAATCTTCGATGCTGTCGTATCACCAAAAAAGTTTTCTGATCGTCGATGATTTCTCGGATTTCCGCAGTTCCGTGCGTTCGATGCTGCGTGAGCTCGGGGTCAAGGACGTCGACACGGCCGATACCGGTGAGCAGGCGCTGAAGATGTGCGCGCAGAAGTCCTACGATTTCATCCTGCAGGATTTCCATCTCGGCGATGGCAAGAAGAACGGCCAGCAGGTGCTTGAAGATCTGATGTCGGAAAAGCTCATCAGCCATGAAGCGGTGTTTGTCATGGTGACGGCCGAGACCAGTCAGGCGATGGTGCTCAGTGCTCTGGAGCACGAACCGGATGCGTACCTGACCAAGCCGTTCAACCGCTCCGGCCTGGCCCAGCGCCTGGAGCGTCTGGAACAGCGCAAGACGTTGCTCAAACCGATTCTACAAGCCCTCGATCGCGGCAAACCGGTCGAGGTGCTTAACGCCTGCATCGCCCTGTGCAAGCAGGACATTCGCTATTCGCCGCTGTGCCTGCGTTATCGCGCCGATGCGCTGCGCGAGATGAATCAGAACGAAGCGCTGGAACGTCTCTATGACAGCATCATTGCTGACCGGCCGTTGCCATGGGCATTTGCCGGACTTGGCAAATTGCTGTTCAAACGTGCCCAGGTGGCGCAAGCCAAGGGCGTTTATGAAAAGGCCCTGAAGGTGTTCCCGATGATGCCGGCGCTGTACGACGGCATGGCCGATGTACTGGTCGCAGAAGGCGATAGCAAAGGTGCGCAACGGGTGCTGGAGGAGGCGATTCGCCTGTCTCCCTTGGCGGTGCGTCGGCAGGCGTTGCTGGGCAAGCTGGCGATGGCCAACGAAGACTTCGACACCGCGTCCCGCGCCTATCGTCAGGCCGTAGCGCAAGGCGCGCAGTCGCGCTTCAAGGATCCGGAAAGTAATCTCGGCCTGGCTCACGCGCTGATCAGCAAAGGCAGTGAGCGCGGTCTCGACACGCGCACACGCCTGGAGATCAACACCACGCTCAGTGCGGTGGCCAAAGAAAACCCGAGCGACCCCGGCCTGCAGATTCGCGCGCGTCTGATGAAAGCCACCAGCCTGCTGCTCAACGATGCCGAGACCGCTGACAAGCTCACCGAGCAAGCGCTGATGCGCCTCGACGGCATGGAGCAGTTCATGAGTCCGGAAGCTGCGCTGTTGGTCGCCAAGCAATTGCAGATGCTCGGACAGGCCGAGGCGGGCACCTCGATGCTCAAGAGCTGCGCGGAGATCTACGGTGACGATCCGGCAGTAATGAAAGACATCGCCAAGCTCACTGATGACCCGACTATCCTCAGTTCCAGCAACGCCGCTGCTGACCTCAACCGTCAGGGCGTGCGCGTGTACAAGACCGGCAACCTGGTGGAGGCCCGTGAGGTGTTCCGCAAGGCGCTGAAGATGCAACCGAAGAACATCAGTATCGCGCTGAACATGGCCCAGTCGCTGCTCCACGGCACCGACACCAGTGTGCCGTCGGCGGAACTGGAAGAATGTCGGGCCTGCCTGAAAATGGTTGGCCTGATGCCCGACACCGACGCGCGTTTTGCGCGTTATCAGAAGCTGAAAAGCAAGGCGTTTGGCGAATGAACCACGACGAGCAAGCTCTGGATTTTTCTACGGTGATCGCCTCCACCGTCCACGACATGAAGAACTCGCTGGCCATGCTCATGCAGGCCCACAGCCAATGGCTGGCACGGTTGCCTGAGGCGCAACGGTTAGGCGCGGAGCAGGGTGTGATCGACTTCGAGTTTGCCCATCTCAACGGCATGCTGGTGCAACTGCTCGGGCTGTACAAGCTCGGCGTCAACCAGATGCCGCTGCAACCGGCCTATCACGAACTCGATGACTTTATCGAGGCGCAACTGGCGGCGCATCAGGAAGTGTTTGCCAGTCGCGGGATCATCGCCACCTATGAAGTCGATCCGCTGAGCCCGTTGGGTTTCTTCGACCGTGAGCTGATTGCCTCGGTGCTGGGCAACTGCATCAATAACGCCATTCGTTACGCCCGCGAATCGCTGCTGATCACCGTCAGTGACGAGGCTGGGCAACTGGTGCTGAGTATCAACGACGACGGCGACGGTTATCCGGCCGAGATGCTCGAGCGCCAGGCCGATTATGTACAGGGCATCAATCACAGCAGTGGCAGCACCGGGCTCGGTTTGTATTTCGCCAATCGTATCGCGGCGCTGCATCAGCGCAATGGTGTCGAAGGACGCACCGAAATCCGCAACGGCGGACCGCTTGGCGGCGGGGTGTTCAGCCTTTATCTGCCGTGACACAGGTTTTTCTTTGACGCTGCTTGATATTCCGAACAGCCGGAGCCTATTTTGTGCGGGTCGCCGTTCGCGGCTCGCACAATAACAAGGATTGCGTCATGACAACCGATGGCCAGGGTTCACTCGCGCAGCGATTGACCGGCATTGATGAGATTGAATGTGTTACGCCGGATCTGAATGGCGTGCCGCGCGGCAAAGTGATGACCGCTGAGGGTTTCCTCGAAGGGCGGCGTCTGCAGCTGGCCCGTGGCGTGCTGTTGCAATGCATCATGGGCGGTTACCCGGCAGCACGGTTTTACGGCAGCGACGACGGCGATCTCGCCCTGATTGCCGACCCGACCCAGATCCATCGTTTGCCATGGAGTGACGAGCCGCGTGCCCTGGCGATTTGCGATGCCGATGAGTTGAGCGGCGAAAGCTCCAACCTGTCGACTCGCGGTCAGCTCAAGAAAGTCATTGCCCGTTATGCCGCGCGCGGCCTGGCGCCGGTGGTGGCGACCGAGCTGGAATTCTTTGTCTTCGCGCCGAATACCGATCCGACCCAGCCGTTCCGTCCGCCAGTAGGCCTTGACGGGCGTCGCGAGGATGGCCAATCGGCGTTCAGCGTCAGTTCCAATAACGGTCTGCGGCCGTTCTTCAACGAAGTCTATAAGTGCATGGCGGCACTCGGTCTGCCGCGCGATACCTTCATGCACGAGATGGGCGTCAGCCAGTTCGAGATCAATCTGCTGCATGGTGATCCACTGCTGCTGGCCGATCAGACGTTCCTGTTCAAGCACCTGCTCAAGGAAGTCGCGCTCAAGCACGGCCTGACCGTGGTGTGCATGGCCAAGCCGCTGGCACACACGCCAGGCAGTTCGAT
This sequence comes from Pseudomonas sp. 3B-A001-10F, assembly GCF_056313565.1. NCBI lineage: Bacteria > Pseudomonadati > Pseudomonadota > Gammaproteobacteria > Pseudomonadales > Pseudomonadaceae > Pseudomonas > Pseudomonas sp. 3B-A001-10F. The sequence goes on along the minus strand of NZ_JBQYFW010000002.1, from coordinate 365,169 downwards.
GCACATTCATCAGAGCATCGTCGAGACCGCTAGCGGCAAGAATGTCTTCAGTGATGCGCACGGTGAGCCGACCGCGATGTTCCGTCACTTCATCGGTGGCCAGCAGGCGGGCATGGCTGATTTCACCGCACTGTTTGCACCTAATGTGAATTCCTATCAGCGCCTGTGCCATCCGTACGCATCACCGAACAACGCCTGCTGGTCGCACGACAACCGGGCGGCCGGCCTGCGAATTCCGGCCAGTTCGCCGGTTGCCCGTCGGGTGGAAAACCGTTTGCCGGGCGCCGATGCGAATCCGTATCTGGCGATCGCCGCCAGTCTGGCTGCCGGTTTGCACGGGATCGAGAATGAGCTGGAACCGAGCGAAGCGATTCAGGGCGAGTTCGCGGTGCCGGACAATCTTGCGCTGCCGTGTACCTTGCACGCCGCGCTCGAACGTCTGAAACGTAGCCAATTGGCGAGGGAACTGTTCGGACCGGAGTTCATCGAAGGCTACATCGCTTCGAAGACCATGGAGTTGACCAGCTTCTTTGATGAAATCACTCCCTGGGAACGACGTGTTCTAGCAGCCCAGGCCTGACGTACCGCCGCCATCGGGCTATCGTTCTGGTAGCCCGATATTTACTGCAAGGAGCCGCTCGGAACGCCGATGCGCCAAATCTGGAAATCCTTTCGAGCACTGTATTTCGCCTCGCTGATGATGTTGATCGGCTCGGGCCTTCTATCCACTTATCTGGCATTGCGTCTGGCCGCTGACAATGTCGACGGCCTCTGGGTCGGCGCGCTGATGGCGGCCAACTATTTCGGTCTGGTGCTGGGCGGCAAGATCGGTCACCGACTGATTGCCCGGGTCGGGCACATCCGTGCTTATTCAGCCTGTGCCGGGATCGTCGGGGCGGCGGTGCTTGGCCACGGTCTGGTCGATTGGCTGCCGGCGTGGCTGGTGCTGCGGACCATCGTCGGTCTGGGCATGATGTGCCAATACATGGTGATCGAGAGCTGGCTCAACGAACAGGCGGACGCCAATCAGCGTGGCCTGGTGTTCAGCGGCTACATGATCGCTTCGTACCTGGGCCTGGTCCTCGGCCAACTGATTCTGGTCATGCACCCGGGCCTGGGGCTGGAACTGCTGATGCTGGTCGCGCTGTGTTTCGCCCTGTGTCTGGTGCCCGTGGCATTGACGCGGCGGATTCACCCGGCGCCACTGCATCCGGCGCCGATGGAGCCACGCTTCTTTATCAAGCGCGTACCGCAGTCGTTGAGTACGGTGCTGGGTGCCGGTTTGATCATCGGCTCGTTTTACGGTCTGGCACCGCTGTACGCCTCGCAACAAGGGCTATCAACCGAGCAGGTTGGTCTGTTCATGGGTAGCTGCATCTTTGCCGGTTTACTGGTGCAGTGGCCGTTGGGCTGGTTGTCCGATCGTTATGACCGTGCGCTGTTGATTCGCTGCTTTGCCGGGTTTCTGGCGGTGGCGGCGTTGCCGTTGGCCGTGCTGCCGCAGGTTCCGCTGGAGGTGTTGTTCGGGGTTGGTTTCCTGTGCTCGCTGGTGCAGTTCTGTCTGTACCCACTGGCGGTGGCATTCTCCAATGACCATGTGGAAGGTGATCGCCGCGTGTCGCTGACGGCGATGCTGCTGGTGACTTATGGTGTCGGCGCGAGCATCGGGCCGTTGCTGGCAGGTGTGTTGATGAAGCTGTTCGGCAGTCAGAGCCTGTATGCGTTCTTCAGCTTCTTCGCGCTGGTGCTGGTATGGCGGATACGGCCGAAAGCCGTGACCAATCTGCATCAGGTCGACGATGCGCCGCTGCATCACGTGGCCATGCCGGACAGCATGTCCAGCTCACCGCTGGTGGCGGCCCTTGATCCTCGGGTAGATGAGCAGGTGGTGCAGGAGCAGATGGTGCAAGACCCTGTGCAGGCGCCGGCAAGTCCCGAGCCTGAAGCTGATACTCCGTCAGAGCCTGCGGCAGAAGTCGAACCGGATACCGATAAACCCGCGCCTGATCTCAGTGGCGGTAGACCCTGAACTGAACAAAAACACCGCGCATAAAAAAAGGGCAGTCCCGCCAAGGACTGCCCTTTTTATTGGCCGCAACGAATCAGAGATCGTCTTTGTCGAAACGGCGTGCTTCACGTTGCAACTGATACACGAAACGCTCAACGTTGCGCGCAGCCTGGCCACTGATGTTGTGGAAACGCAGACCGGCAAAGGTGATGTTGAGTTTTTCTTCGAAATGCAGATAGCGCAATTCGACGGAGATCGGCTGGTTGCCGAACAGCGGCGGGGCGATCAAGCGGTCATAAACCTGGCCCAATTGCAGGCGGTCGGTGATATCACCTTCGAAACGCAGCTTGCAGCCGGTCGCGGAGATATCCAGCAGTTTGCCGTTGATTGGCGCCTTGAGTTTTTCACCGCCCAGTTCAACGCTGACCAGATCGGTCAGTTTCAGTGCTGCGCGGAAGGCATTGCGGCGCTGGTGGTAAACCACTTCAGTCGGCAGTGCGCCGGTGTAGAAACGATCACCCTCGGATTCTTCGATATTCAGCGTGCCGGTGCATTCCCAGGCGATGCGCACGCCTTCATGAAAACCTTCAACCTTGAATGGCTCACCGGCCTGCAGGAAGCGTTCGCCATCACGCGGGATCATCTCGTCCAGTGCGATCGTAGCGCTGTCGCGGTCGACTTTGATCAGATAGCTCTGGAAGCGCTGGCTGCGCTCATGAAAGGTGATGATCAGCGGATCGTGGCTTTCTTGCAGCTGGCGCAGGTTGCTGGAGATTTCCAGTGGCGTGGTAAGCACCTTAGGGGGCTGCGGAGCATCATCCGCGCTGAGGGCGTTGGACACGGTTTATCAATCTCCAGACAAAATATGACGACTAGCCAGCATTTTGCCAGCATGTTTCGCGGGTTGATAGAGCTGGCGCATCAACGGCTCATGCCTGGCTGAGCGGACGCGGTGTGGCGGGTTTGGCAAATGTACCGCTGGCGTTATACAGCGCCGGCGCTTCACCGCCGGTGAGGATCTTCAGCTGATTGGCCGTGGCGGCCTGCTGGATCTGGATCGACTGGCCATTCTTGAGGTTGGCCGCCTGGCATTGAGCAATCAGATCGGTCAGGGCATCGCCCTGGCTCAGCAACTGCTCGCCAATGCTCGACTGGCCAGCCAGTTGCTCCAGACCGCTGCGGTCTGTCGGCAAGTTGAGGCTGGCGAGGATTTCGCTGCGTTTGCGGCCATGCTGTTCAAGCAGAATGATCAATGCCTGTTTATGCGCCAGAATTTCTTCCAGCAAGGGCATGTCGCGACCGTGCAACGCGAGGGATTCGGTTTGCAGCAACTCCAGCAATTGTTGAGCTGGAGCAAAGTCGTCGTTGATCAATTGCAATAAATTAGTGTCGTGCATGGCTGGCCTTGGGTTTTAAGCGTCCAAAAGCCTGGCGCCGGCAAAAGCCTAGCGCTGGGCTTCGAAGTTGAGCAGTTTGCTGGCTACACGGTTGCTGTCGACTTTATAGCTGCCATCGGCAATCGCGGCTTTCAACTCGGCCACACGGGCTTTGTCGACAGCAGGTTGATCGCGCAGCTTGTCAGTGACCTTCTGCAACTGTTGAGCCTCATTGCTGAGGTGTACCGATTCCCCGCTTTTTGCGGTACTGGCCGGTTCGGCCTGGGTATTCAGCGGCGCGGAGGTACCGGTTTCGGCGGTTTCCTTGGCGCTGCTGGTACGTGTACTGCCCGTAAGTGACGAGGAGCTGTTCAAACGGCTGAAATCGATGACCATGATAAAAACCTCTGGGAATTTGGACGCTTGCCATGTTTTCGGCCATCCCCTGGAAAACTTTAGGCACATTTACAATGAGCCTTGCATGCGCCGGCGCGTGTCCTGCTGCGGCACAGTTTAGGGAACAGCCGGGGGCAGCGCCAGTTTTCTACATCGCCACTTCCACTTGGCCGGGCGCGGTGACTTGCGCCTTGATGACCCGTTGCGAGTTGAGGTTTTTCACCCGGATCTGTTCTTTCAAACCACCATTGGCCAGCGCTTCACCGGGCATGCGCACGGCGAGCGTGCCGCTGCGCGCAGTAATGACCACTTGATCACCCTTGCGAATGACTTCCGCCTGTTCCAGATGGACCAGGGTAATGACCTGATCGGCTACCGTTGGTCGGGTTAATTTCTGCCCGATCGCTTCGTCTACCGAGGTCAGAAAGCCTTGGTTGATCGTGCTCACGTCGCGTTCACGCAGGGTCACGTCCTGTGGTTCGATGATCCCTGCACGTTTCAGCGGTCGGGTGGTTGTCACAATCTCGCGAAACAGGCGGACTTGAGCGGGCACGAACACAGTCCAGGGCGAGGCGCCCTCACAGCGGACCTTCACGGTAACCCGGCCCAGCGGACGTGCCGGACTCTCCAAAGTCGCTGTCAATTCCTTGTCGCACATAGGCATGCGCATACGAGGGTCGAGCTGGTTTACTTCGATCTCGTAGCGGCCTTCCGTTTGACTGGTGGCCAGATAGTCTTCTACGGTGAACTCAAGAAAGCCCTGAGTGACGCCGATAAGCATGTCAGGCAAGGTAACCGCATCAGCAATGGCAGGGCTGCCAGCGAAAAAGCAGCAGACGGCGGACATCGCGCAAAGGCTTTTGCGAGCGCGGGAGGTCAGGTGTCGGAAAAATGTCGTTTGAGCGTTCATACGAGTTAAAAAGCAAGCGCCGTGCCGTTTAGCAATGAATGTGCGTCGCAACAACACTTGGCGTTGGTGTAGGAGTCTGGGCATGGCTGGTGTAATGGATTCGGTGAACCAGCGCACGCAACTGGTGGGGCAGAATCGCCTGGAGCTGTTGTTGTTCCGTCTCGACGGTCAGCAGCTCTACGGAATCAACGTGTTCAAGGTGCGGGAAGTGTTGCAGTGCCCGTCGCTGACGTTGATGCCCAAGTCCAGTCCTGTCGTGTGCGGGGTGGCAAATATTCGGGGGGCGACCATTCCGATCCTTGATCTGGCAATGGCCACCGGTTCCGGAGCGTTGAAGGACAAGAACAACCCGTTCGTGATCATCACGGAGTACAACACCAAGACCCAGGGTTTCCTGGTCCGCTCGGTGGAGCGCATCGTCAACATGAACTGGGAAGAGATTCATCCACCGCCCAAGGGCACGGGGCGCGATCACTACCTGACGGCTGTGACTCGGGTGGACAATCAGTTAGTCGAAATCATCGACGTCGAGAAAGTGCTGGCGGAAGTTGCGCCGACACCGGAAGCGATTTCGGTGGGCGTGGTCGATGTCGAGACCCAGACCAAGGCACTGTCATTGCGTGTCTTGACGGTCGATGACTCGTCGGTGGCGCGCAAGCAGGTCACGCGTTGTCTGCAGACAATCGGGGTCGAAGTGGTGGCGCTGAACGACGGCAAACAGGCGCTGGATTACCTGCGCAAGCTGGTCGATGAGGGCAAGAAGCCGGAAGAAGAGTTCCTGATGATGATTTCCGACATCGAGATGCCGGAGATGGACGGGTACACCCTGACGGCGGAAATCCGCGGCGACGCACGCATGCAAAAGCTTCATATCATCCTGCATACTTCGTTGTCGGGGGTATTCAATCAGGCGATGGTCAAGAAAGTCGGTGCAGATGACTTTTTGGCCAAATTCCGTCCTGATGACCTCGCATCCCGGGTAGTCGACCGGATCAAAGCAGCAGATATCAGCTAGGAGCGTTTTGCTCCTGGCGGTCAACACGATTTAAGAGGCGGCATCATTGTCTACGGGTAATTTGGATTTCGAACAGTTCCGGGTCTTCCTGGAAAAAGCCTGTGGCATTCTGCTCGGTGAAAACAAGCAGTACCTGGTCTCGAGCCGTCTCAACAAACTGATGGAGCAGCAAGGCATCAAATCCCTGGGTGAGCTGGTTCAGCGCATCCAGACCCAGCCGCGCAGCGGTTTGCGCGAGCAGGTAGTTGATGCCATGACGACCAACGAAACCCTGTGGTTTCGTGACACCTATCCGTTTGAAGTCTTGAAGAACAAGGTGCTGCCTGAAGCGATCAAGGCCAGCCCCAACCAGCGCTTGCGGATTTGGTCAGCGGCGTGCTCGTCGGGCCAGGAACCGTACTCGCTGTCGATGTCGATCGACGAGTTCGAGCGGACCAACCTTGGTCAACTGAAGATGGGCGTGCAGATTGTTGCCACTGATCTGTCCGGCCTTATGCTGACCAACTGCAAGACCGGCGAGTACGACAGCCTGGCCATCGGTCGTGGTTTGTCGCCGGAACGCCTGCAGCGTTACTTCGACCCGAAAGGGCCGGGCCGCTGGGTGATCAAGGCGCCGATCAAGAACCGGGTAGAGTTCCGTTCGTTCAACCTGCTCGACAGCTATGCCGCGCTGGGCAAGTTCGACATCGTGTTCTGCCGCAACGTGTTGATCTACTTCTCTGCCGAAGTGAAGAAAGACATCCTGTTGCGCATTCACAGCACGTTGAAGCCGGGCGGTTATCTGTTCCTTGGCGCTTCCGAAGCGTTGAACGGTTTGCCGGATCATTACCAGATGGTGCAGTGCAGCCCGGGGATTATTTACCAGGCGAAATGATTGCAGCGGCAATACAAAAAAACGGGAAGCCTTAAGGCCTCCCGTTTTTTTATGCCCCAATTATTTTATTTCTCACGAACACCACACCCCCCCTGTGGGAGCGAGCCTGCTCGCGAAAGCGGTCTGTCAGTAAAACAGTTGGCGACTGACACGCCACCTTCGCGAGCAGGGGATATGCGTTGACCTGGCAAGGACGGCAAGCGGCAGAAAAGCGGCATCCGGCGGAAACCGGTTGCCGCTTTTCTGGCATTGCCGCTTTGCCGACTCCCTGCAAAGCCCCGGTTTATGGGTGTTTTGCCGTTTGGCACGGCGCTTGCTAAAGCTCAGTTACGAAAAACCGGTCACCTGAAGGTTCCCGACATGAGCATCAGCTTCGATAAAGCGCTCGGCATTCACGAAAAGGCATTGGGCTTCCGCGCCCAGCGTGCCGAAGTGCTGGCCAACAACATCGCCAACGCCGACACCCCGAACTACAAGGCTCGGGATCTGGATTTCTCCAAAGTGCTTGAAGCACAGACCCAGAAAAACGCTAACGGCACCATCGCCCTGAACATGACCAACAGCCGTCACATCGAAGCTGAAGGCCTGGGCAATGGCGACGAATCGCTGATGTATCGCACGCCGATGCAACCGTCGATCGACCAGAACACCGTGGACGCTCAACTGGAACAGTCGAACTACGCGGAAAACGCCGTCGGCTTCCAGGCCAGCTTCACCCTGCTCAACAGCAAATTCAAAGGGCTGGTGTCAGCCCTGCGCGGAGAGTAATCCATGTCCCTGTCCAGCGTTTTCAACATTGCCGGCAGCGGCATGAGCGCACAAACCACGCGTCTGAACACCGTGGCGTCGAACATCGCCAACGCCGAAACCGTCTCGTCGAGCATCGACCAGACCTATCGCGCCCGTCACCCGGTGTTCGCCACCATGTTCCAGGGCGGCCAGAACAGCGGCAGCAATTCGCTGTTCCAGAGCCAGGACGCGGCCGGTCAGGGTGTACAGGTGCTCGGTGTGGTCGAAGACCAGAGCAACCTCGAAGCGCGTTACGAGCCGAACCATCCGGCGGCCGACGCCAAAGGCTACGTCTACTACCCGAACGTCAACGTGGTGGAAGAAATGGCTGACATGATTTCCGCGAGCCGCTCGTTCCAGACCAATGCCGAAATGATGAACACCGCCAAAACCATGATGCAGAAGGTACTGACCCTCGGTCAGTAATAAGGGGCGACGGCCATGAGTGTTTCCGATACCACCAGCAGCTTGAGCATGAATGACATCCTGTCGAACTCGTCGAAAAAGACCAGTTCGACCACCGGTGGCATTGCTTCGGCTACCAACAGCGCCACCGGCGGCCAGGCACTGGGCAAGGATGCGTTCCTGCAATTGCTGGTCACCCAGCTGAAAAACCAGAACCCGCTTGATCCGCAGGACAACAGTGCCTTCGTTGCGCAGTTGGCACAGTTCAGCAGCCTTGAGGGGATCACCACCCTCAACAGCACTGTCAGCTCGCTGGCCGGCAACTACAACTCCTCGCAGGCGTTGCAGGCTTCGTCGCTGGTGGGCCGCAATGTGATCGTGCAGACCAACTCGGTTCAGCTCGACGATCCGAGCAAAGGCATGACCGGCTCGGTCACCGTTCCGTCGTCGATTGCCGGCGGCACGGTCAGCATCACCGACAGCAGCGGCACGGTGGTTCGCACCATCGATCTGGGCAGTCGCGCCGCAGGCAGCGCGAGCTTCACCTGGGACGGCAAGGACAAGGACGGCAATCTGGTCAAGACCGGTACCTATACCGTCAAGGCCAACGCATCGATCAATGGCACCTCGACCGACATGGCGACCTACCTGCCGGCCACCGTCACCAGCGTGACGATCAGCCAGACCGGCGGCGAGCTGATGCTCAACCTGTCCGGCAAGGGCACCGTTGCCCTGTCCAAAGTACAAACCATTGGTATATAGAGCCGACTAACCGGCACAAAGGAGTGGAATATGTCTTTCAATATCGGCCTTAGCGGTCTCTATGCAGCCAACAAACAACTGGACGTGACCGGCAACAACATCGCCAACGTCGCGACCGCCGGTTTCAAATCGTCCCGTGCAGAATTCGAAGACGTTTACTCGTCGACTCGCCTGGGCAGCGGCAGCAAAGTGATCGGCAACGGTGTGCGTCTGGCCAACGTTTCCCAGCAGTTCACCCAAGGTGACATCAACAACACCGGCAACGTGTTGGACATGGGCATCAACGGTTCCGGTTTCTTCACCATGAGCAACAATGGCTCGGTGTCCTACACCCGTGCCGGTACGTTCAAGGTCGACAACGCCGGTTACATCACCAACACCGACTACACCTCGCGTCTGCAAGGTTATGGTGTGGATGCCAACGGTAAGATCGTCAATGGTGTGTTGACCGACCTCAAGATCGACACTTCAAACCTGGCGCCTAAGTCCACCTCGTTGGTGACCTCGACCATCAACCTGAACTCGACTGCGCCAGTGATCGACGACACAGTGGCCGCCGGCAAGTTCGATCCGAGCAACCTCGCGACCTACACCAAATCGTTCAGCACGCCGATCTATGACAGCCAGGGCAACATGCACCCCATGGATCAGTACGTGGTGAAAACCGGTGCCAACACCTGGAAGGTCTATACCCTGGTGGACGGTCGTAACCCGGATGCAACGGGCAGTGATCCAAAAGTCACTGCGCCGGTGCCTTCCACCATGACCTTTGACTCCGCTGGCAAGCTGACGCAGGTCAGCACTCTGCCTGGCCCGGTGATCAGCAGTGACCTGAAGCTCACGGGTTGGGTGCCGGGTAATGTCGTCAATGGTACGTTCAAGGCTAATGGTGCGGCCGCGAACCCGGCAGGTATCACCATTTCGATGGCTCAGACCACCCAGTACAACGCAGACACTGCGCGTTCGATTCCGACGCAGGATGGTTACGCCACTGGCCAGATCACCAACCTGACCATCGACGGTACCGGTACGCTGTTCGCCAACTTCAGCAACAACCAGAGCAAGGCCATTGGCCAGGTCGCACTGGCGAGTTTCACCAACGAACAAGGCTTGCAGGCAGTCGGCGGCACTAGCTGGAAGGAGACTTTCGCTTCGGGTATTCCGGGCTACGATGCGCCGAAAACCGGTACGTTGGGTGAGGTGGTTTCCAACTCGCTGGAAGAGTCGAACGTTAACCTGACCAACGAGCTGGTAGACCTGATCAAGGGCCAGAGCAACTATCAGGCGAACGCCAAGACCATCTCGACGCAGAGCACCATCATGCAGACCATCATTCAGATGACCTGATTCTGGTAGCTGCTTGTGCAAGGAAGCCCCTCTTTTGAGGGGCTTTTTTGTTGGGATTTTTTGGGGATGTTTTGATTGGGTGTATATCCGTTGCTGCGGGTGCTGCGGGTGCTGCGGGTGCTGCGGCTGGCGGTTCGCTCTTACAGCGACTCCACTCCGACCAATCTCCGATTGAACACTCCCAATCCCACTGTGGGAGCGAGCTCGCGAAGGCGACCTGAAAGCCAGGCAGCCTCTGCCGGATGTACGCAACCTCTGTAAGCGCTGCCGAAAGTAAACGGCGCACAAAAGAAAACCCCCAACACACCAGAAGTCTGTCGGGGGTTTCTTTTGCCTGGAAGAATCAGACGTCTCGCAACGCCTGATTCAGCTCAGCTTATTGGCAAGCTTCGCAATCCGGCTCGTCGATCGCGCAAGCTTTTGGCACTGGAGCAGGACCGGCAGGTGCTGCCAGAACCGAATCGTCGCCGTGGTTGCCGCCGCTGGAAACAGCGTTCAGCTTGCCGGTGTTGATGGTCGACTTCTCGGTGCTGGTCGCGGCCAGGGCACGGAGGTAGTAAGTGGTTTTCAGGCCACGGTACCAGGCCATGCGGTAGGTCACGTCGAGCTTCTTGCCCGATGCGCCGGCGATGTACAGGTTCAGCGACTGGGCCTGGTCGATCCACTTCTGACGACGGCTGGCGGCGTCAACGATCCACTTGGTGTCCACTTCGAACGCGGTCGCATAAAGCTCTTTGAGTTCTTGCGGGATACGCTCGATCTGCTGAACCGAACCGTCGTAGTACTTCAGGTCGTTGATCATGACCGAGTCCCACAGACCGCGAGCCTTGAGGTCGCGAACCAGGTACGGGTTGATCACGGTGAATTCGCCCGACAGGTTCGATTTCACATACAGGTTCTGGTAGGTCGGTTCGATCGACTGCGATACGCCAGTGATGTTGGCGATGGTCGCGGTCGGTGCGATGGCCATGATGTTGGAGTTACGAATGCCTTTCTGTACACGGGCGCGAACCGGTGCCCAGTCGAGGGTTTCGTTCAGGTCGACATCGATGTACTTCTGGCCACGGGCTTCGATCAGGATCTGTTGCGAATCCAGCGGCAGGATGCCTTTGGACCACAGCGAACCCTGGAACGTCTCGTACGCGCCACGCTCGTCAGCCAGGTCGCAGGACGCCTGGATCGCGTAGTAGCTGACCGCTTCCATCGACTTGTCGGCGAACTCGACAGCAGCGTCGGAACCGTAAGGGATGTGCTGCAGGTACAGCGCGTCCTGGAAGCCCATGATGCCCAGACCGACCGGACGGTGCTTGAAGTTGGAGTTCTTCGCTTGTGGCACCGAGTAGTAGTTGATGTCGATCACGTTATCGAGCATGCGTACAGCGGTGTTCACGGTACGTTCCAGCTTGGCGGTGTCCAGCTTGCCGTCAACGATGTGGTTCGGCAGGTTGATCGAGCCCAGGTTGCAAACGGCGATTTCGTCCTTGTTGGTGTTCAAGGTGATCTCGGTGCACAGGTTCGAGCTGTGAACCACGCCGACGTGCTGCTGCGGGCTACGCAGGTTGCACGGGTCTTTGAAGGTCAGCCATGGGTGGCCGGTTTCAAACAGCATGGAGAGCATTTTGCGCCACAGGTCTTTGGCCTGGATGGTCTTGAACAGTTTGACCTTGCCTGGGTATTCGGTCAGGGCTTCGTAGTACTCGTAGCGCTCTTCGAAGGCTTTGCCGGTCAGGTCGTGCAGGTCCGGTACTTCGGATGGCGAGAACAGGGTCCACTTGCCGTCATCGAAGACACGCTTCATGAACAGGTCAGGGATCCAGTTGGCGGTGTTCATGTCGTGGGTACGACGACGATCATCACCGGTGTTCTTGCGCAGTTCGATGAACTCTTCGATGTCCATGTGCCAGGTTTCCAGGTAGGCACAGACAGCGCCTTTGCGCTTGCCACCCTGGTTAACGGCTACAGCGGTGTCGTTCACCACTTTGAGGAACGGCACAACGCCTTGCGACTTGCCGTTGGTGCCCTTGATGTACGAACCCAGAGCGCGAACAGGCGTCCAGTCGTTGCCCAGGCCACCGGCGAATTTCGACAACATGGCGTTGTCGTGGATCGCGTGGTAGATGCCCGACAGGTCATCCGGCACGGTGGTCAGGTAGCAGCTCGACAGCTGTGGACGCAGGGTACCGGCGTTGAACAGGGTCGGGGTCGACGACATGTAGTCGAAGGAAGACAGCAGGTTGTAGAACTCGATCGCACGGTCTTCTTTGTGCTTCTCTTCGATCGCCAGGCCCATGGCCACGCGCATGAAGAAGATCTGCGGCAGTTCGAAACGCACGCCATCCTTGTGGATGAAGTAACGGTCGTACAGGGTTTGCAGACCCAGGTAGGTGAATTGCTGATCACGCTCGTGGTTGATCGCCTTGCCCAGTTTTTCCAGGTCGAAGGAGGCCAGCACAGGGTTCAGCAGTTCGAACTCGATACCTTTGGCGATGTAAGCCGGCAATGCCTTGGCGTACAGGTCGGCCATTTCGTGGTGAGTGGCGCTTTCGGCCACACCGAGGAAACCCAGACCTTCGGCACGCAGGGTGTCCATCAGCAGGCGGGCAGTCACGAACGAGTAGTTCGGCTCACGCTCGACCAGGGTACGGGCGGTCATCACCAGGGCGGTGTTGACGTCGGTCAGGGCCACGCCGTCGTACAGGTTTTTCAGGGTTTCGCGCTGGATCAGGTCGCCGTCGACTTCTTCCAGACCTTCGCAGGCCTCGGTGACGATGGTGTTCAGGCGGCCCATGTCGAGCGGCGCCAGGCTGCCGTCGGCACGGGTGATGCGGATCGACGGGTGAGCGTTGACCGCTTCTTCGGCCGGCGCGTGGGCAGCACGTTCTTTCGAACGACCGTCACGGTAGATCACGTAGTCGCGAGCGACTTTCTGCTCACCGGCACGCATCAGGGCCAGTTCGACCTGGTCCTGGATTTCTTCGATGTGGATGGTGCCACCCGACGGCATGCGACGCTTGAAGGTCGCGGTGACCTGTTCGGTCAGACGGGCAACGGTGTCATGGATTCGCGACGAAGCGGCAGCGGTGCCGCCTTCAACTGCGAGGAACGCTTTGGTGATAGCGACGGTGATCTTGTCATCGGTGTAAGGAACGACAGTGCCATTGCGCTTGATCACGCGCAGTTGACCAGGCGCGGTGGCTGCCAGATCCGAATTCGAATCAGCGGCCTGCGGCAAGGTGCCCTGCGGGTTCTCGCGAGTTGTGTCGGTTTGCATGGGGGGTGGTCTCCACATTCTCTATGTTTGTTTGGGCACCATCATGGTGCCCACCGTTCTGTCCAGAAGCACTACAGCCGACGGGCGTCGGGTATAACAACTTCGGGACAGTAGGAAAAAAGGCTGATGAAGCCGCATCCTTGCCGAAGTTTTTGGCTACGAGCCAGGGCTCGAGCCGGATTCCTTCCCGGGTGACAGTAATGACTGCAACACCCGTACCGTTCTCGTCGCTGCGAGCTAAAAAACGGTGCCATCCGCAAGTGCGGTTTGGGCTTTGAAAAACTTGCTGGGTTCAACCGGAAACAGGCAATAAATCGCTTGAGTTTCAGGTCTGAAATGTGGTTGGGCGTTTAAGCGGAAAACCCTATATGTGGGGTCTCTCCCTGCGCCGTGCTACAAGATAATGCGTTTCACGGGTGCTTGCAACGTACTAGCTGTGGATAAACCTGTGCGTAAATTGTGTAAGAAATCCGGAATTCGCGTGTAGGCCGCGAACCTGCTGAGCTAGACCGTCTGTCACTGTTTTTTCACCGGGAAAAACGCTTCAGCGGATTTTTAAGGGCGCGAACCCTATCACAAAAAACTGCCTTGTCCGAACGCATTTACCGACTTGTGTTCTGGCTGTACGCCGTTTATACAATCGGCCCATGCGCAGGCATTCTTATCCTCCTTAAACATGACAAAAGGTCGGGAGGATCTGAAGCTGTGGGAGCGAGCCTGCTCGCGAATGCGCTATGTCAGCTGACTCAGATGTGGGCTGATACGACGCCTTCGCGAGCAGGCTCGCTCCCACAGGGAATAGTGTTGAGGCAGACGTTCCTCCTTTATTAATAACAATAGAAAGCAGAGGTCAGCGGTGGAGCAACAAGCCTTTGAGGTATTGATCGTCGAGGATGACCAGCGGCTGGCCGAATTGACGCGCGACTACCTGCAAGCCAATGGACTGCGCGTGGATATCGAAGGCAACGGGGCGCTGGCGGCTGCGCGGATCATCCAGGAGCAGCCGGATCTGGTGATCCTTGATCTGATGCTGCCGGGCGAGGATGGCCTGAGCATCTGTCGCAAGGTGCGCAATCAGTATGACGGGCCGATTCTGATGCTCACCGCGCGCACCGACGATGCCGATCAGATCCACGGGCTCGATCTCGGGGCCGACGATTACGTGTGCAAACCGGTGCGCCCACGCCTGTTGCTGGCACGAATTCAGGCGTTGCTGCGCCGTAGCGACACACCTGAACCGCTCGCCGAAAAATCCCGCCGTTTGCAATTCGGCCCGTTGGTGGTCGACAACGCCTTGCGTGAAGCGTGGCTGAGCGACAACGGCATCGAGTTGACCAGCGCCGAATTCGATCTGCTCTGGCTGTTGGTGTCCAACGCCGGGCGGATTCTGTCCCGCGAAGAAATCTTCACCGCACTGCGCGGCATCGGCTATGACGGTCAGGACCGTTCGATCGATGTGCGCATCTCGCGCATCCGCCCGAAAATCGGCGACGACCCCGACCATCCACGCCTGATCAAGACCATTCGCAGCAAAGGTTATCTGTTCGTTCCTGAAGCCTGCGTAGATCTGCCGCTGTGAACTCGATCTTCCTGCGCATCTACGGCGGCATGTGCGCAGCGCTGATTCTGGTGGCGGTGCTCGGCGTGCTGGCGCTGAATCTGCTCAATCAGGTGCGCAGCGAGCAGTATCGCGAGCGGCTGGCCCACGGCACGTTCTCGCTGATGGCCGGCAACCTGCAACCGATGAATGAAACCGAGCGCCATCGCGCGTTGCTGGTGTGGGAGCGTTTGCTGGGGATCCCGCTGGCGCTGAAGAAGTTTGCCGAGACCGATCTCGATCTGACCCAGCGCACCCGCGTGCAACGGGGGCAGGCGTTGGTCGAGCAGACCGGTCCGCACGCAGCGAAGGTTTACCGGATGGTCAGCGACAAGGAACAGCTCGTACTGGTGGGTGAAGTTCAGCAAATCAGCGAGCAACTGGCCCGCGCAACCATTTACCTGCTGGCCGATGAACTGGTGCGCGTGCCGGTCGCCGAGCAACCCAAGCGCCTCGCACAGATAAAGGACGAGAAGGGCTTCGGTTTCGATCTGCGCCTGGTCACGGTGAATGACGCCGACATGGACGAAGACCAGAGCCGCCGCGTGGCCGAAGGCGACACGGTGATGGCGCTGGGCAAGGGCGGCGATTCGATCCGCGTGTTTGCCGGCATGGTCGGCACGCCGTGGGTGCTGGAAATCGGGCCGCTGTATCAGATGAACCCGTACCCGCCGGAATGGCTGGTGCTGATTGCGGCACTCGGTCTGAGCCTGATCGGCCTCATTGTTTATCTGTTGGTGCGCCAGCTCGAACGCCGTTTACGCGGCCTCGAAGCAGCGGCCACGCGGATTGCCAAGGGCAGCCTGGAAACTCGTGTGCCGGCGCGCGGTGCCGACTCGGTCGGGCGTCTGGCGGCGGCGTTCAACGGCATGGCCGAGCACTTGCAGCAGCTACTGGCAATCCAGCGCGAACTGGTGCGTGCGGTCTCTCATGAACTTCGCACGCCGGTGGCGCGTCTGCGTTTCGGTCTGGAAATGATCGGCTCGGCGACCACCCCGCAAGCGCTGGAGAAATACCGCGAAGGCATGGATCACGACATCGAAGACCTCGATAAGCTGGTCGATGAAATGCTCACCTATGCGCGACTGGAGCAGGGTTCGCCGGCGCTGACGTTCCAGCGCATCGATCTGGATGCGCTGGTCAATCAGGTGATTGAAGAGCTGGCGCCGCTGCGTGCCGAGGTCACGGTGCAACGTGGTTTGTGTCTGTCTGCGGCGGATAACGATGATGCCTGGGTCGAAGCCGAGCCACGTTATCTGCATCGGGCGCTGCAGAATCTGGTGAGCAACGCGATGCGCCATGCGCGTTCGAAGGTGACGGTCAGTTATCAGGTCGGGCAATTGCGCTGTCGCGTGGATGTCGAGGATGACGGGCCGGGCGTGCCGGAAGTGGCGTGGGAGCGGATTTTCACGCCGTTTCTACGCCTGGATGACAGCCGTACGCGGGCGTCGGGCGGGCATGGCCTGGGCTTGTCAATTGTGCGGCGGATCATTCACTGGCATGACGGCCGGGCGATCATTGGCAAGAGCAAGAGCCTGGGTGGGGCTTGCTTCAGCCTGAGTTGGCCGCGCAATCAGGAACGCCGGTAATTCTTGTGGTGGCCGCGATGCCGCCTTCGCGAGCAAGCTCGCTCCCACATTTGAAATGCGGTTTCCTGTGGGAGCGAGCTTGCTCGCGAAGAGGCCCTTGCAGGCACCGAAAGATTTCAGGCCTTGATGCTGACCAGACTCAGCAACTGCCCATCCTGCACCCCGAACTGCGCCTCCAGTTCAGTACCGTTGCGCCATTCAGCGGACAAGTCTGTCAACAAGCGCAAATGCACCTGACCCGCCTCCGTCCATTCCAGCACTTCTGCATGCTCGAAATAAAAGCGCTTCTGCACAATCGGGTACAGCGCTTTGAACAGACTTTCCTTCACCGAAAACGTCAGCGTCACCCACAGCGCCAACTGATCCCGCGAGGCGGCCGTCATGCGCTGCATTTCAGGTGGCGTCAGAATCTCCCCAGCCAGCCGCTCGGCACGTTCGGTGTCGAGCAGGTTTTCCAGGTCCATGCCCAAACCGCGCCAGTGCCTTTTGTCGGCGACAATCGCTGCCGCGCGTCCGGTGCTGTGCGTGATCGAGCCGCAGATATGCGCGGGCCATATCGGCGCGCGGTCTTCACCAATCGCTGGCACAACGCTGCTGCCTTCCAGTTGCTGCAACGCTGCACGGGCGCAAATCCGCCCGGCGAGGAATTCCGCCTGACGTTTGGCCACCGAGCGCTGAATGCTTGGCGGGGCAACGACGGCGCTGCGCTGGAAATCATCGCCGAGCAGTTGTGCCGGATCGAAATGGGTGCTGAGAAGCACGGTATCAGGCAACACCGTCGGCAACGGCCAGTGGCTGTCGAGCGCGGTGCAGCAGGCGGGCAGGGTGGGGGTGAGATTCATGGCGGGCATTTTGCCGGTTAGTCGAGACAAGGTCGAGATGATCGTTCCCACGCTCTGCGTGGGAATGCCTCAATGGACGCTCTGCGTTCGCTTTGGGACGCAGAGCGTCCCGGGCTGCATTCCCACGCGGAGCGTGGGAACGATCAGGTGCGGAGGGGTCAGCTAAAGATGTTCTGCAAGAACGCTTTCATGTCCGCCCAGGATTTTTCGTCCGCTGCTTTGTTGTACCCGATGTCCGGGCCACCGTGTTCACCATGGCTCAGGCGATCGGCATCCGGATTGGTAAAACCGTGCTTGGCGCCGTCGAGGCTGACGAACTTGTAGTCAGCGCCAGCCTTGTCCATTTCCGTCTTGAACGCCGTGACATTGTCTGGAGTGACCATGCTGTCCAGCGCACCGTGTTCGACCAGAATCTTCGCCTTCACACTGCCGGGTGTCGCCGGGGTCTTGGTCGCCAGCGCACCGTGGAAACTCACCACCCCTGCCAGCGGCTCTCCTTGTCGCGCGGCGTTGAGCACCACGCCGCCGCCGAAGCAGTAACCGATGGCGGCGATTTTGTTGACGTCGGTCTGCGGCTGCTTCTTCAGCAAATTCAGCCCGGCCTCAAAGCGCTTGCTGGAAGCCGCCGCATCCTGAGTCGCCGCCTGCATGAACGCCATCGCGTCTTTCGGGTGCTCGGTGTTCTTGCCTTCGCCGTACATGTCGATCGCCAACGCGCTGTAGCCAAGTGCGGCGAGATCGCGTGCGCGGCGTTTGGCGTAATCGTTCAGGCCCCACCATTCGTGCACCACGACGACACCCGGGCGTTTGCCTTTGATGGCGTCGTCGTAGGCGTAGTAGCCGATCAGTTTCGTGCCGTCGGCGCTCTGATAGGGAATTTCTTCAGTCTTGATCGCAGCGTGAGTGAGGCTGCTGACAGCCAGCAAAGTAAGGGCGAGGAACAGGCGCATGGTCGGGTCTCCTGACA
Organism: Pseudomonas sp. 3B-A001-10F; assembly: GCF_056313565.1. Taxonomy (NCBI): domain Bacteria; kingdom Pseudomonadati; phylum Pseudomonadota; class Gammaproteobacteria; order Pseudomonadales; family Pseudomonadaceae; genus Pseudomonas; species Pseudomonas sp. 3B-A001-10F. The sequence goes on along the minus strand of NZ_JBQYFW010000002.1, from coordinate 347,021 downwards.
ATAAAGGGTCAAAACAGCCTAGTTCATTTGGTTCAGGTCAGGTTCAGAGACGGTTCAGGGGCGGTACAGGGGGAGGTCAGTAACCTTGCGCCATACCCAAACAGCACTGTGAAAGAGGAAATATCCATGACTTTTAACAAACTGTTGCTGGCATTGACCGTAATGAGCGCCAGTATCGCGGCCCAGGCTGATACCACTTCGAACTTCGCCGGCCTGTCCTTCGGCCAGACCAGCGACAAGATCAACAAGTCCCACGCACTGAACAACAACCTCGACCACCCGAACGCCACCGGCGCCATCGACGGTAACAACACCTACGGCGTACGCCTCGGTCAGCAAAACAGCCAGGGTCGCTACTACGCCACCTACGACAACGTGTCGGGCTCGCACAATGGCATTAAACTGCGTCAGGAAAACCTGCTGGGCAGCTACGATCTGTTCTACCCGGTAGGCGGCAGCACCAAGTTGTTCGGTGGCGCGACGGCGGGTTTGACCAAGCTGACTCAGGAATCGCCAGGCTTTAGCCGCGACAGTGATATCGGTTACGCCGTCGGCGGTCAGCTCGGTGTGTTGCAACAAGTATCGCAAAACACTTCGGTCGAACTCGGTTACCGTTACCTGCGCAGCAATGCCAGCACCGAGATGAGCGAACGCGGTGGCAGCAAGCAAGGTTCGCTGGATTTGACCAGCAGCGCGCAGACTTACCTGTCCGCTAACTACAATTTCTAAGGAGCGAATCGCCTTGGAACCCTGTGGGAGCGAGCTTGCTCGCGAAAGCGATGTTTCATTCAACATCATCGTTGACTGAATAACCGCCTTCGCGAGCAAGCTCGCTCCCACAGGTGGTTGTGGAGATTTCAAGTGATTAGGAGAAGGGCATGAAACTGTTGGTCGTCGAAGATGAAGCGCTGTTGCGCCATCACCTGCAAACCCGCCTGACAGAAAGTGGTCACGTGGTCGAGTCCGTGGCCAATGCCGAAGAGGCGCTGTACCAGACCGGACAGTTCAACTTTGACCTGGCGGTGATCGATCTCGGCCTGCCGGGCATGGGCGGTCTCGACCTGATTCGCCAATTGCGCGCGGCGGGCAAGACCTTCCCGATCCTGATCCTCACCGCGCGTGGCAACTGGCAGGACAAGGTCGAAGGCCTCGCCGCCGGCGCCGACGATTACGTGGTCAAGCCGTTCCAGTTCGAAGAACTCGACGCGCGCCTGAACGCCTTGCTGCGCCGTTCCAGCGGGTTCACCCAGTCGACCATCGTCGCCGGGCCGCTGCTGCTCGACCTCAATCGCAAACAGGCGAGCCTTGACGAGCAACCGCTGGCGCTGACCGCCTACGAGTACCGCATCCTCGAATACCTCATGCGCCACCATCAACAAGTGGTGCCCAAGGATCGCTTGATGGAGCAGCTCTACCCGGACGACGACGAGCGCGATCCGAATGTCATCGAAGTGCTGGTCGGTCGTCTGCGGCGCAAGCTCGAAGGCCCGGCCGGGTTCAAGCCGATCGACACCGTGCGCGGCCTCGGCTACCTGTTCAATGAGCGCTGCACTTGATTCGTTCCCTTCGCGTTCGCTTGATGCTCGCCGCCACCACGTTGGCGGTGTTGTTCATGCTTGCCTTGCTGCCGGCGATGCAAGGCGCGTTCAGCCTCGCCTTGCAGGATTCCATTGAGCAGCGGCTGGCTTCGGATGTCACCACGCTGATCTCGGCCGCGCGCATTGAAAACGGTCGGCTGGTGATGCCGACGCAACTGCCGGATGAGCGCTTCAATCTCACCGACTTCCGTTTGCTCGGCTACATCTACGACCGCGAAGGGCATCTGGTATGGCGCTCGAAAGCCACCCAGGAAGAGCAGATCAACTACAAACCGCGTTATGACGGCCTCGGTAACGAGTTCGCGCGGATTCGTGAATCCAACGGCCAGGAATTCTTCGTCTACGACGTTGAAGTGAAATTGCTCGGCGGCAAAAGCGCGGCGTTCAGCATCGTCGCCCTGCAACCGGTGCGCGAGTACGAAACCACCCTCGAAGGCCTGCGTGAAAATCTCTATCTGGGCTTCGGCGCTGCGTTACTCGTGTTGCTGGCGCTGTTGTGGATCGGCTTGACCTGGGGACTCAAAGCCTTGCGCCGGCTCAGTCAGGAACTCGACGAAATCGAAGGCGGCACCCGTGAAAGCCTCACCGAACAACATCCACGCGAACTGCTGCGCCTGACCGGCTCGCTCAACCGTTTGCTGCACAGCGAGCGTCAGCAGCGCAGTCGTTACCGCGATTCCCTCGATGACTTGGCGCACAGCTTGAAAACCCCGTTGGCGGTGTTGCAAGGGGTTAGCGAGGACATGGCTCAACGTCCCGAAGAGCGCGATCAGGCCTGGGTGCTACAAAGCCAGATCGAACGCATGAGCCAGCAGATCAGCTACCAACTGCAACGGGCCAGCTTGCGCAAAAGCGGACTGGTGCGACACCAGGTGCGCCTGCAACCGGTGCTCAAAAGCCTCTGCGACACGCTGGACAAGGTTTACCGCGATAAGCACGTGCGGGTGGCGTTTGATTTACCCGAGCATTGCTATGTGCCGATCGAGCAGGGCGCGTTGCTGGAGATGATGGGCAACTTGCTGGAAAACGCCTATCGCCTGTGCCTGGGCGAGGTGCGCATCAGCGTGCGTGAGACTCTGGCCGGGATTGAACTGTGCGTCGAAGATGACGGCCCGGGCGTGCCGCCGGATCAGCGTGCGCGGATTCTCGAGCGTGGCGAGCGGCTGGATGCCCAGCATCCGGGGCAGGGGATCGGGTTGGCGGTGGTCAAGGACATTATTGAAAGCTACAACGCCAAACTCGCGCTGGGGGATTCGCCGATGGGCGGGGCGGCGTTCAGGATTCATTTTCCTGCGGTGTGATTGCGAGTGCCCTCACCCCAACCCTCCCGAAACGTCGGACCGCCCAGAGGGAGAGGGGGCCGACTGAGGTGTCTAGCGTTATACATCGACCTGAAATAGCCAATCGATTATGGATTCAGTAGAGAGCGTTCAGGTCGGCGTACATCTTGAACATCCCCCATTCAGTCCCCTCTCCCTCCGGGAGAGGGTTAGGGTGAGGGGCTTTTGATTTTTGTGTCTCACTGCTCCTGCGCCCGATAAGCCCCCGGCGTCAGCCCGGTCCACTTCTTGAACGCCCGATGAAACGCCGACGGCTCGGAAAATCCGAGCTGCTCGGCAATCTGCTGCAACGACAGATCCGCACGGCCCAAATGATAAATGGCGATATCTCGCCGCAACTGATCCTTCAACTCCTGAAAACTGCTGCCTTCCTCACGCAAATGCCGGCGCAGCGTTTGCGGGCTGATGTGCAAGTGCGCCGCCACCGCTTCCAGATCCGGCCAGTGTGCCGTGTCGCGACTGAGCAAACGGCGCAGGCGGCTGCTCAGGCTGTCGCCGTCGTCCGGGCGTGAGAGCAGGTCGGCGGGGGAGCGTTCGAGGAAGTGTTTGAGGGTGCGTTCATCCTGCAACAGCGGCATAGACAGATAGCGGCTGTGGAATAAAAGGCTGCTTTGCTCGGTACCGAAAGTCAGCGGGCAGGGGAACAACAGGTCATATTCAGCGCCGTGATCGGGGCGGGGATAGCTGAAAGTTGCCTGCTCGAGGCGAATTCGCTGGCCAATCAGCCAACTGCCCAGACGATGCCAGATCACCAGCAAACTCTCGGTGAGAAAGTGATCCGGGTCGCACATCTGCGAATCGTCGAGGCTCAAACGCACCCATTCGTCTTCGCGCGTCAGGCTCAGGCGCGGGGCTTCGGGGAATAGGCTATAAAACAATAAACCGCGTTGCAGCGCTTTCTCCAGATTGCGGCAGTGGATCGAGGCGTGGCACATCATGGCGAAACTGCCGGGCTTGCTCGGGGCGTTGCCGAAACCCAGGTATTCGTCATCCAGCGCCAGCCACAGGCCCTGAATCAACCGGGTGAATTGTTCCGGAGCGATGCGTGCGCGCGGCTCGTCGAGCAGTTCCGGGCTGATGCCCAGTTGCAGCAGCAGGCCCGAGTAATCGAACCCTTGGCGGCGCGCGCCACCGAGGGCGGCACGGGCGAAATGACTGGCGATGGTGCGTTCGCGCATAAGCGGCAGATCCTTCCTCAGGCGCCGGATGGTAGCCGGCGGCTGGACACGCCTACAAGGCGGATTTCCGCCAAATTGTAGGACGAGAAGCGGCGAGTTGGCGGAAATCCGCCACACTTGAGTCACCGAATGGTGACATCCATGACGGTGTAATCCCTGATATCAAAAGGCTTGCAGGCAATCGCACCAAAGTGGCACGACGTTTGCGATACAAGCCACAGAAGCGTGCGTTTGGCCCTGATGGAAAACGCTGCTCCAACAACAAATCCCTCCAGTGCAGGAGGGTTCGCAATTAAGGTTTCGCGGCCAACAGATGGATGTTGCCACGCGGGACGCTTGAGGAAACCTGCAATGACGACTCGTCAGCCACTGTACAAATCCCTGTATTTCCAGGTGATCGTTGCCATCGCCATCGGCATCCTGCTTGGTCACTTCTACCCTCAGACCGGTGTGGCCCTCAAGCCGCTGGGTGACGGGTTCATCAAACTGATCAAAATGGTCATCGCCCCGATCATCTTCTGCACCGTTGTCAGCGGCATCGCCGGCATGCAGAACATGAAATCCGTGGGCAAGACTGGCGGCTACGCGCTGCTGTACTTCGAAATCGTTTCCACCATTGCCCTGCTGATCGGTCTGATCGTGGTCAACGTTGTGCAACCGGGCGCCGGCATGCACATCGACGTCACCACCCTGGACGCCTCGAAAATCGCCACTTATGTGACGGCCAGTAAAGACCAGAGCATTGTCGGTTTCCTCCTCAATGTAATCCCGAACACCATCGTCGGCGCGTTCGCCACCGGTGACATCCTGCAAGTGCTGATGTTCTCGGTGATCTTCGGCTACGCCCTGCATCGCCTGGGTTCGTACGGTCGTCCGCTGCTGGACATGATCGATCGCTTCGCCCATGTGATGTTCAACATCATCAACATGATCATGAAACTGGCGCCGCTGGGTGCTTTCGGCGCGATGGCCTTCACCATCGGTGCCTACGGCGTCGGCTCGCTGGTGCAACTGGGCCAGTTGATGATCTGCTTCTACATCACCTGCATCCTGTTCGTGGTGGTGGTGCTGGGTGCGATCTGCCGTGCTCACGGTTTCAGCGTGTTTAAACTGGTGCGTTACATCCGTGAAGAACTGTTGATCGTACTGGGCACGTCCTCGTCGGAATCGGCATTGCCACGCATGCTGATCAAGATGGAGCGTCTGGGCGCGAAGAAATCCGTAGTAGGTCTGGTGATCCCGACCGGTTACTCGTTCAACCTCGACGGTACTTCGATCTACCTGACCATGGCGGCCGTGTTCATCGCTCAGGCGACCGACACTCACATGGACATCACTCACCAGATCACCCTGCTGCTGGTATTGCTGCTGTCCTCCAAAGGTGCGGCAGGCGTGACCGGTTCGGGCTTCATCGTGCTGGCTGCCACCCTGTCGGCGGTAGGTCACCTGCCGGTGGCCGGTCTGGCGCTGATCCTCGGTATCGACCGCTTCATGTCCGAAGCCCGCGCACTGACCAACCTGGTTGGTAACGCTGTAGCGACCATCGTGGTTGCCAAGTGGGTCAAGGAGCTGGATACCGATCAGCTGCAAACCGAGCTGGCCTCGGGCGGCCGCGGTATCGCTGATACCCGTCCTGAAGATGATCTGGGTGTGGCTGAAGGCCCAACCCCAAGCAATGTGAAGTAAGCACTGCTTGCCTGGAAAAACCCGCTTCGGCGGGTTTTTTCTTGCCTGCTGTTTGAGCGTAACGGTCACACCCGCTGACATTTCCGGTGATTGCCGTAGGCGGTATCGCTGCCTAGGCTGAGTGCATCGCCCAAGGAGTTCGCCCATGTCCGCACCGCTGGCCTCACTGAAGATTCTCGATTTCTCTACATTGCTGCCGGGGCCGTTCGCCTCGCTGTTGCTGGCGGATATGGGCGCTGAAGTGCTGCGCATCGAATCACCAACGCGCATGGACCTGCTGCGGGTATTGCCGCCGCATGATGGCGGAGTTTCGGCCAGTCATGCCTACCTCAATCGCAACAAGCGCAGCCTGGCCCTGGACCTCAAACAGCCCGAGGCGCTGGACGTGGTCAAGCAATTGCTGACCGATTACGACATCGTCCTCGAGCAGTTTCGCCCCGGTGTCATGGAGCGTTTGGGCCTGGGTTATGAGGCGCTGAAGGCGATCAACCCGAAGCTGATCTACGTGTCGATCACCGGTTACGGCCAGACCGGGCCGTACAAGGATCGCGCCGGGCATGACATTAACTACCTGGCGCTGGCCGGCCTTGCCAGTTACACCGGCCGTGCCGATAGCGGGCCGTTGCCGCTGGGCATGCAAGTGGCGGACGTGGCGGGTGGTTCGCTGCACGGGGTGATCGGCTTGCTCGCGGCAGTGATTGCCCGTCAGCAATCGGGGCAGGGCACGCACCTGGATGTGAGCATGACTGACTGCGCGTTCAGCCTGAATGCCATGGCCGGTGCCGGCTATCTGGCTTGTGGCGAAGAGCCTGAATGGGAAGAGCAGATGCTCAATGGCGGCAGTTTCTACGACTACTATCGGTCTCGCGATGGACGCTGGATGTCGGTGGGCAGTCTGGAGCCGGGGTTCATGCAGCAATTGTGTGCGGCGCTGGGGCGGCCGGAGTTGGCCGCGCAGGGCCTGTCGCCCAAGCCTGAACAACAGCGGGCGTTGAAATACGCGCTGACGGTCGAGTTTGAAAAACATGACTTTGCCGAGCTGTGCGAGATGTTTGCCGGGATCGATGCGTGCGTCGAGCCGGTGTTGAGTCTGGGTGAGGCGGTGCGCCACCCACAATTGCAGGCGCGGAAACTGGTGACGCAGGTGCCGCGTGGGGATGGCTCGACGCAGGCGCAGATGGCCTGCCCGTTGAAATTTTCCGAGGCGTTGCCGGCGCCGCGGCATGTTGGCGCGGCGTTGGGGCAGCATACGGATCAGGTGTTGGGCGAGTTGGGGTTTAGTGCTGAGCGGATTGCCGAATTGCGTTCATCCAAAGTGATTCTTTAGTGCCTGTACCGACCCTTTCGCGAGCAAGCTCGCTCCCACAGGAGAATGCATTCCACGGTGGGAGCGAGCTTGCTCGCGAAGAGGCCAGAACAGGCAATAAAAAACTGACTATTCGACGCGCATCTCGCCACTGAACACCAACGTGTTCCGGCATCGGCGACACAGGTAACGCCGTCCCTGCCGTACCAGACTATGGCGCTGCGCCGAAAACGGAAAATCGCTGTCAGCGCATGGGCATTTGTAGATATAGCGGGTCACGCTGCGGCGCTTGATTGCATAGGTGTGGCAGCGATCCGGCGGCAGTTCGTAAACACCGCGCATGATCAGTTGCCATTCCTCGCCATGTGGCTGGATACGCTCGCCAAACAACTGATGGGCGATCAGGTGTGCGACTTCGTGGGCCACGGTCTGCTTGAGGAAATGTTCGGTGTTTTCCCGGTACAGCTGAGGATTGAAGCGCAGCAGGTTCTCGTGCAGATGCGCGACACCGGCTTTTTGCCCACGCAGCTTGAGGCTGACGACAGGGCGTGGGAAGGAGCGTTTGAAAAAGGATTCAGCGAGTTGGTAACAGTCTTCGACGCGGGTATTGAGTTGCTCGGGCATGCTTGATGGATCTCCAGAGGTGTCGAGTATGCCGCAACCCTGTGGACTTGCGAATCGCCAAGCTGCCGAATGGTCATCCTTGAAATGACAAGGCCGCCTTGCGGCGGCCTGTATTCAGCCTGTCGAGTCAGTTGGTATAGACGGGTCCCACGCCCAGCCCCCAGACGATCACGGTAAACGCCATGATGGCGACCAGCACCACCAGCCCCACCGCCAGTACTGAGCTTGAGAACAGGAAACCTTCGTCCGATGGAATATTCATGAACGTCGGAAGCCCCACATACAACAGATAAACCGTGTAGCAAATGGCCGCCGTACCGACGATCATCCCCAGCCACATATGCGGATACAGCGCCGCCAGACCGCCGACGAACAACGGTGTCGCGGTATAAGTGGCAAATGCGACACAACGGGCCAGACTCGGGTTGGCGTCATAGGTACGCGCCATCCAGTGCACGAAAGCGCCCATGACCGCGACGCCGCCGAGCATGGCCAGGTACGACATGATCGTCATCCACAGTGCGCTTTCAAAGGTAAGCATCACCGGTGCGCGGTTGCCGATCACCCAGCCAACCTGAGTAGTGCCGATAAACGCCGAGACAGCGGGGATCGCCGCCAGAATCAGCGTGTGGGTGAGGTACATGTGGCTGATGCTTTCCTCTTGGTCGCCACGGATTTCCTTCCATTCCTGATCGGGGTGGGTAAAAAGTCCCACTACGTGATGGATCATGCCAGTCACTCCTCTTGTTATTGCCATCGCCCCCCAACGGAGCGCCTACGGGCCAAGGTGGCCGAGCAAATTCAGGTCTTCAGATGTGTGCGACCTTATGTCGCAGTATAGAAAGGTCTTACCCGCACAGGTATTAGGGGCTTAGAGCAAATCGCGCTGTAAACAGGGGGCTTAATCGCCTCGGGGTCTGTAAAGATGACATCCTTGGCCCACGACAACCTGTGCCCACAACCCCGGGGTTTTTGCGTAAAATGCCGGCCTTTCGTCACACCTCACGGATTTCGCGTCATGGGCACTCTTACGGTCAACCAGAACAAACTGCAAAAGCGCCTGCGCCGTCTGGCCGGCGAAGCGGTCGCCGATTTCAACATGATTGAAGATGGCGACAAGGTCATGGTCTGCCTGTCCGGCGGCAAGGACAGCTACACCATGCTCGATGTGCTGCTGCACCTGCAAAAGGTTGCCCCGATCAAGTTCGAGATCGTTGCGGTGAACATGGACCAGAAGCAGCCGGGCTTCCCCGAGCATGTGCTGCCGGCCTATCTGAAAGAGCTGGGCGTCGAGTACCACATCGTCGAGAAAGACACCTACTCGGTGGTCAAGGAACTGATCCCGGAGGGCAAGACCACTTGCTCGCTGTGCTCGCGCCTGCGTCGCGGCACGCTGTACACCTTTGCCGATGAGATCGGCGCGACGAAAATGGCTCTCGGTCACCACCGTGACGACATCGTCGAGACGTTCTTCCTCAACATGTTCTTCAACGGCAGCCTCAAGGCCATGCCGCCGAAGCTGCGCGCCGATGACGGCCGCAACGTGGTGATTCGTCCGCTGGCCTACTGCAACGAGAAAGACATTCAGGCGTACTCGGACTTCAAGGAATTCCCGATCATCCCGTGCAACCTCTGCGGTTCGCAGGAAAACCTGCAGCGTCAGGTAGTCAAGGAAATGCTTCAGGACTGGGAACGCAAGACCCCGGGCCGTACCGAAAGCATCTTCCGCAGCCTGCAGAACGTGATTCCGTCGCAACTGGCCGACCGCAACCTGTTCGACTTCACCAGCCTGAAGATCGACGAGACCGCGGCTTCGCGCTTCGTCAACATCGTCAATCTGTAAACCCATTCCCTGTGGGAGCGAGCTTGCTCGCGAAGGCGTCGTGTCAGCCGGCATCAATGTTGAATGACATGCCGCTTTCGCGAGCAAGCTCGCTCCCACAGTGTTTTGTGTTCAAAGGTAGAATTTCATTTTCAATTCCCAGGAGAGGGCATGCGCGATTACAAGTGGCTGCACGAATACTGTCTGAACCGCTTCGGTTCGGCGGCTGAACTGGAAGCCCATCTGCCCGTTCCCAAGACCCCGGCACAACTGCGCAAGATCAGCGACGACCGTTACCTCTCGACCATGGCCCTGCGCGTATTTCGCGCCGGCCTCAAGCACAGTCTGGTCGACGCCAAGTGGCCGGCCTTCGAAGAAGTGTTCTTCAAGTTCGACCCGGAAAAAGTCGTGCTGATGAGCGCCGAACACCTTGAACGCCTGATGCAGGATGCGCGGATTATCCGTCACCTGGGCAAGCTCAAGAGCGTGCCGCGCAATGCGCAGTTCATTCTCGATGTCGAGAAAGACAAGGGCAGTTTTGGCGCGTTGATTGCCGACTGGCCGGTGACCGATATCGTCGGCCTGTGGACGTACCTGAAAAAACACGGCCATCAATTGGGCGGGCTGTCGGCGCCACGCTTTTTGCGCATGGTCGGCAAGGATACGTTTGTGCCGAGCTACGACGTGGTTGCGGCGCTGAATGCACAGAAGATCGTCGACAAGGTGCCGACCAGTCTGCGTGACCTGGCGATTGTCCAGGACACGTTCAACCAGTGGCATGAGCAGAGCGGCGGACGGGCGATGAGCCAGATTTCGATGATGCTCGCGTACACCGTCAACCATTAAGACCGCGTCGCCCCATTCGCGAACAGGCTCGCTCCCACAGGGGATTTGTGAACGCCACAGATCCCCTGTAGGAGTGAGCCTGCTCGCGATAGCTATTCGTCAGGCGACGCTGATCTCGCCCTCGCCAGCCAGTTTACGATTCAACTGATACCGCCACCGCACATACAACAGCGCCGAGCAGAACACCGCCAGGCTCGCGACCATCTCCAGCACCCCAAACCACTGTCGGTTCGGGTCATACGCCGCCAGTGCGCCCTTGATGAAATACAGATTCACCACAAAACACATCCACGAATGCCCACGGGCGCTGCCCATGATCATCGCCGGGGCGAGGATGATCCACGGGATCAGCTCGACCAGCAGAATCACCCATGGCCGCGCGCCGTGCAGGTCGGCGAACAGCAGATAGTAGGCCGCGAGCAGACCGGCTAGGGCGAAAAAGCTCAGCAGGCTCAGCACCCGCATCGCCTTCACCCGTGGCTCAAGCCACTCGACACTCGGCAGAATCTTCGGCTTCTTCGCCATCTCAGCCCACCAGTTTCTGAGCGGTTTTGGCCAGCCGCAGACCCAACGCACGGCACAGTGCAACTTCGTGCTGATCAAGGCCTTTTTTGCCGTCCGCTCCGGCGTGATGACTTGCACCGTAAGGCGTGCCGCCACCCTGGGTTTCCAGCAGCGCCGACTCGCTGTACGGCAGGCCGGTGATGAGCATGCCGTGGTGCAGCAGCGGCAACATCATCGACAGCAGGGTGGTTTCCTGACCGCCGTGCAGGCTGGCGGTGGAGGTGAACACGCCAGCCGGTTTGCCGACGAGGGCGCCGGTCAGCCACAGGTTGCTGGTGCCGTCGAGGAAGTACTTCAGTGGCGCGGCCATGTTGCCGAAACGCGTCGGGCTACCGAGGGCGAGGCCAGCGCAGTTCTTCAAATCATCCAGCGTTGCGTACAGCGCGCCGTCCTCCGGGATGGCCGGGGCCACGGCTTCGCACTCGGTGGAGATCGCCGGCACGGTGCGCAGGCGCGCTTCGAGGCCAGCCTGTTCGACACCGCGGGCAATCTGCCGGGCCATCTCGTTGGTCGAGCCGTTGCGGCTGTAATACAGCACCAGAATGTACGGCGCGCTCACGGCAACAACTCCAGGATATTTTCGGGTGGACGACCGATCACCGCTTTGTCGCCGACCTCGAGAATCGGTCGCTCCATCAGTTTTGGATGCTGGGCAATAGCGTCGATCAATTGCGCTTCGCTGAGGCTTTCGTCAGCCAGTTGAAGCATTTTGTATTCATCCTCCCCGGTGCGCAGCAACTGACGTGCGCTGATCCCGAGCTTGCCGAGCAGGGCCTTGATTTGCGCTGCATTCAGCGGGGTCTCGAGGTACCGCACGACGTTCGGGGTCAGGCCGCGGGCTTCAAGAAGCTCCAGCGCGCCGCGGGATTTCGAGCAGCGCGGATTGTGATAAAGCGTCAGATCGGTCATGGCGGGTCGCTTCTGGCGTAAAGTGGCGGCTATTCTAACTGTGCAGCGCGCAATCCAGAACCTTCGGAGGCAATGGGTCGCAGGCGCCTTCAAATTTTCTCAAGGAACACGACATGACACGGCGATTGGCAGCGGCATTGACGATAATCGGGGCGTTGATGCTGGGGGGCTGCGGCAATGATTACGGGATTGACCAGAACGGTCAGAAGGTCGCGTCCGAACGTCTCGACAAGCAATGGGTGGTGCTCAACTACTGGGCCGAATGGTGCGGCCCGTGCCGCACCGAGATCCCGGAACTCAACCATCTGGCTGACGAGCTGAAGAGCAAGAACGTCGGCGTGTTCGGGGTCAACTTTGACAATGTGCAAGGTGTGGAGCTGAAAGACGCCAGTGAAAAACTGGGCATCAAGTTCACCGTGCTGGCGCAGGATCCGGCGGAGTTGTTTGAGTTACCGCGCAGTGAGGCGCTGCCGGTGACGTACATCATCGACAACAAAGGCAAGGTGCGGGAGCAGTTGATGGGGGAGCAGACGGCGGCGGGGGTGATGGCGAAGCTGGAGGCGTTGCAGGCAACCAAGTAACGTCAAAAGCCCCTCACCCCAGCCCTCTCCCAGAGGGAGAGGGAGCCGACCGAGGTGTCTGGCGAGGTACATCGACCTGAGAGATCGAGTCGATTGTGAATTCGTCAAAACCAGATCCGCTCGATTAGGCAGTCGCAAGAGCGGGATTCGATCGATTATGGATTCGATGAAGACCCTTCAGGTCGGCGTAGCTCCCCAATATCCCCCAATCAGTCCCCTCTCCCCCTGGGAGAGGGCTAGGGTGAGGGCTTTTTAGCCTTCTTCCAGCCACCAACGCAAAGGCTTGCCTTCAGCCGGCCAGAAGCGCATCTGCTCGATCGGCGAGATGTCCCAGCGCTCGACGTGTTCCAGCGCCTGCAGGAAGCGTTGTTCCTGCTCCATCAACGCCGGTGCACAGAGTTTGCGGGTCTTGCCGATCTTGCCGAAGGTCAGCTTGTCGCCGTCCAGCGTATACGGCGCAAACCAATGGTTGCAGCCGCCGTTGCCGTAGGCACGGCCATCATCGCCAAGGGTCACGGTCAGGTGGCTGTAATCCATCAGCGGGCGCTCGCCGATCCACTCCAGAATGTAGCTGCGGTTCTGTTGCAGTTGCACAGGCTCTGCCGCGCAACCCACCAGACCCACACCGACCATAGCGGTCAGGGCAAGCCGTTTCATCACGCAGGCTCCTGGCATTTCGGGCACAGGTGCTTTTCGCCAACGGCTTTCCAGCCCAGCTCGGCGATGCGCGCGGTGGCAGCCGGTTTCTCGGCAGCCTTGCCGAGTTTGGCGTCCACGGCAAATTCGAAGCTCAGCTCTTTGGCGCAGTTGTCGCAATTGACCTGCCAGGTGTGGATCGCCAGTTCGCCGAACACCGGGCCAGTGGTCATCGCGGTCCATTGGCCCGGCGGGTTGATCAGGTGGCGGACGGTTTCAACGGTCAGGCGCATGGACAAGTCCTTGCTGCCTTTGAGGGTGACCAACAGCGCGTCACCGATGCGAATCGAGCCACCATTGCCGGTGACCTGATAGCGGCCCGGAACGAGGGCGCGGCATTCGGTGAGGGTGTGTTGCGGGTTCATCAGGGTATAGCGGAAATCGTGTTCGACCATGGGTCCTCCAAATATGCGCGACATGCTAGCACGGGGTTGATTGCAGAATGATGCGCGCGTACGACCTTCGATCCGGTTCAAATACCGCGACACTCATGGCAAACTGCCGGCCTCGAATCTGAAGGAACGGAACATGGCGCTGATCGAATGTTATGAATGCAAAAAGAGCATCAGCTCCGAAGCCTCGGCCTGCATTCATTGTGGAGCTCCGATGGCGGAGCAAACCGCTCACGCCCCGGCGCAGGCAACTGCGGCCCCGGCTCAGCCTTCGACGATTTCTTTTGGCAGTCTGCCGCGTAACAAGGCTGTGCCCGAAGTCACTGCTCCAGCGCCTGAACCGCAACCTTTACCGAAAGTCATGCCGGCCGCCGCGCGGCGTCGGCGCCAGCAGCCAACCGAGCAACCGGCCACAGAGCAGGCCAATGCCGACGGCAGTCGTCCGGTGGAAGGCTGGCTGAAGATCATGATCTTCCTGCTGCCGATGTTTTTCGTCTGGTTCCTGCTGCGCTACGGCCACTCGATGAAACAGCGCTTTTTTGGTTTCGGCTGGCTGGCGATGCTGATTCTGGCGTCTTCGCTTTCACCGAAATAAGCTCAAAAAACCTCAGCCCTCGACCTGGTTCTGTGGCGTTCCCGCCGCCCAGGTCGCGATGTTGTGCAGGGTGGTTGCGGCAATTGCACCCAGTGCTTCACGGGTCAGAAAGGCCTGATGCGCGGTGATGATCACGTTGGGAAAGGTCAGCAATCGCGCCAGCACATCGTCCTGCAAAGGCAGGTCGGAGCGATCCTCGAAAAACAGTTGTGCCTCTTCCTCATAGACATCCAGCCCCAGATAGCCGAGTTGGCCGTCCTTCAATGCATCGATCAGTGCCGGTGTGTCGACCAGCCCACCACGGCCGGTATTGATCAGCATGGCGCCCGCCTGCATGTGCGCCAGTGAGTCGCGGTTGATCAGGTGTTTGCTTTGCTCGTTGAGCGGGCAGTGCAGGCTGATGATCCGCGACTGCGCGAGCAGTTCCGGCAGGCTCAGGTAACGCGCACCCAACGCCAGAACATCTGGGTTGGGGAAGGGATCGTAAGCCAGTAGCTCACAACCGAAACCGTGCATGATTTTCGCGAACGTGGCGCCGATCTGTCCGGTGCCGACAATCCCCACGGTTTTGCCAACCAGGTCGAAACCGGTCAGGCCATGCAGGCTGAAATCGCCTTCACGGGTGCGGTTATAGGCACGGTGCAGGCGACGGTTGAGGGCCAGGATCAGCGCCACGGCGTGTTCGGCCACCGCATGCGGCGAGTAGGCTGGCACGCGCACCACGGCCAGTCCGAGACGTTTCGCTGCGGCCAGATCGACATGGTTGTAGCCCGCCGAGCGCAGGGCAATCAGGCGCGTGCCGCCCGCAGCCAAGCGCTCCAGCACGGGAGCGCTGAGATCATCATTGATGAACGCACAGACCACTTCATGTCTATCGGCCAGCGCTGCCGTATCGAGGCTGAGCCGGGCCGCTTGAAAGTGCAGCTCGATACCTGCCGGGCAAGCGGCGGCGAGAAAGCTGTCGCGGTCATAGGTCTGGCTACTGAAAACGAGCGTGCGCATGAAATCCTCCTGGAACATCGACACGGATTGAATCACCCGAACCCACTTTAGCGCTGCCGGTGTTGGCCGGCATTGCCGTGGATCAGGCGCTGATCTTCGCTTGTGCCGCGAGCCGGTTGATCGCGCGCTCCAGTTCTTCCAGCGCTGCCACGGCCTTGGGGTCGTCCTGCTTGAGCAGGGTTTCGCTGCGCTGGCAGGCCGCGCGCAATTGCGGTACGCCGCAATAACGGGTGGCACCGTGCAGGCGATGGACGCGTTCGATCAATGCATTCTGGTCGCGGTTTTCGCACGCCGCGCGGATGGCCTCACGGTCGGCCTCCAGTGAGGCGAGCAACATGGCCAGCATGTCTGCCGCCAGATCAGCCTTGCCGGCGGCCAGGCGCAAACCTTCCTCGTGATCGAGCACCGGCAGTTCATTATTGCCCGCCGCGCTGTCGCTGATCCGCTCCGGCCCTTGATTGCGCAAGGCCAGGCCGGTCCATTTCAGCACCACCTGCGCCAGTTGCCGTTCGCTGATCGGTTTGGTCAGGTAATCGTCCATGCCGCTTTGCAGCAACGCGCGTTTTTCGTTGGCCATGGCGTGGGCGGTGAGGGCGACGATCGGCAGCGGTGTGCAATGCCGCTCGCTTTCCCACTGGCGAATGGTTTCGGTGCTCTGACGGCCGTCCATGCCCGGCATCTGCACGTCCATCAACACCAGATCGAAGGACTCGCTTTGTACGGCTTTGACCGCCGCGTAGCCGCTTTCCACCGCGAGCACCTTGGCGCCCATGTCTTCGAGCAGGGTTTGCACCAGCAGCAAGTTGGCCGGGTTGTCGTCGACACAGAGCACTTTCGGCGCGCGGCTCGACAGCGGTTCCCCTGGCTCATTGCGCGGCTGGCGCGGGTTGACCAGATCGGCCAGCGCGCGACGCAGTTTGCGCGTGCAGGCCGGCTTGGCTTGCAACTGACTGTGCGGGTTCGGTACCGACAGATGAAACAGCGTCTGTTCGGTGGTCGGGCACAGCACCAGCACTTTGCAGCCCAGATGTTCGAGGTCCCAGATGTGCTGATTCAAACGCTCGGGCAGCATGTCGTTGCTGGTGATGCCGATGACCGCCAGATCAATCGCCTGATCGGTCTGGTGCGCGCCGGTGACGCCATTGGTCAAGGTTTCCAGCGTATTGAACGGCGTGACATCGAGGCCACAGTCTTCCAGTTGATGTTGCAAGGCCTGACGCGCCAGTTCATGACTTTCCAGTACCGCCACGCGGCGCCCGAGTAGCGGCGCGGCCGGCAAGTCTTCGGCGTCGTCACGGGTTTTCGGCAGGCTCAGGCTGATCCAGAATTCCGAGCCTTCGCCCGGTGTGCTGTCGACGCCGATTTCGCCACCCATCTGCTCAATCAGACGCTTGGAAATCACCAGCCCGAGGCCGGTGCCGCCCGGTTGCCGCGACAGCGAGTTGTCGGCCTGACTGAAGGCCTGGAACAACGCGCGCACGTCCTGATTCGACAGGCCGATGCCGGTGTCCTGAATGCTGATGCGCAACTGCACGCTGTCCTCGTGTTCATCTTCGAGCATAGCGCGGGCAACGATGGTGCCTTCGCGGGTGAACTTGATCGCGTTGCTGACCAGGTTGGTGAGGATCTGCTTCAGGCGCAACGGGTCACCGACCAGCGACAGCGGCGTGTCGCGGTAGACCAGACTGACCAGCTCCAATTGCTTGGCGTGTGCGGCAGGGGCGAGGATGGTCAGGGTGTCCTGCAACAGATCGCGCAGGTTGAACGGAATATGGTCGAGTACCAGTTTGCCAGCCTCGATTTTCGAGAAGTCGAGGATCTCGTTGATGATCCCCAGCAAGCTGTCGGCAGACTTTTCGATGGTGCCCAGATAATCGAGCTGGCGCGGGGTCAGTTCGCTTTTCTGCAACAGATGCGTGAAGCCGAGAATGCCGTTGAGCGGCGTGCGGATTTCGTGGCTCATGTTGGCGAGGAATTCGGATTTGATCCGGCTCGCCTCCAGCGCTTCTTTGCGCGCCAAGTCCAGTTCGATGTTCTGGATCTCGATGGTTTCCAGGTTCTGGCGCACGTCTTCGGTGGCCTGATCGACACTGTGCTGCAACTCTTCGCGGGCGTTTTGCAGTGTGCCGGCCATGCGGTTGATCCCGGAGGCCAGTTCATCCAGCTCCTGACTGCCGAGCGGTGGCAAACGCGTTTCCAGATGGCCGTCCTTGAGTTGCGCGACGGCTTGTTTGATCTGGCTCAGCGGACGGTTGATGGTGCGGCCCATGCGCAACGCCAGCAGGGCGGCGCCCGCCAGACCGGCGGCAATCAGCAGCAGGCTGGCAAACAGGCTGCGATAACCGCGCAGCAACATGCCGTTATGCGACAGCTCCAATTCGACCCAGCCAAGCAGTCGCTCGGACTCGTCCGGGATCAGTTCGCCGGCGAGGTTGCGATGTTTGCCGAACACCGGCATCAGGTAACGCGTCGCGTCATTGCCGCTGCGCCGTTGCAAATGCGCGCTGTCGCCGCTCGGTGCCTGATTGAGCATGGTCGGGCCGGCATGCGCCAGCGGTGAGCGGTCCGGGGCGAGGAAGGTCACCGCGCGCACGTCCGGCTGTTCAAGGGATTGCGTGGCGATGCGCTCCAGCAATTCGCTGTTGCCATGGCCCATGGCGGGTGCCACCAGCGGCGCCAGTTGCTCGGCAATCATTTCGCCGCGCTGCATCAATTGGGTCTGCAAGTCGGCCTGCTGCGTCCAGGTGAAATAACCACCCAGCACCAGCGCCATCAGGCTGGTCGGCAACAAGGTCAGCAATAACACGCGACCTTTGATTCCCAGTTTCTTGAGCACGCCTATCTCCTGCATCCCGCTGATCTGTTGACTCATGCGTGCATCCGGCACGCGACATTGGCGCAGTGTAGCGATTTGCTCGCGGGCAATCTCCGGAAAAATGCGCTCGCGTCGGGGCAGGGCGTCGCTGCTCGTTGGTCAGCTCGGTCAACCTTGAGTTGCCCGATGCCCGGCAATCTTGAATAATCAGTCTCAACTGAGAATTACTTGCAGATACTCATGACTCCTGTTTCCGCTGGCCAGCCACGCATTCTCTCCATCGAAGACGATCCGGTACTCGGCGCCTATGTTCACGAACATCTGGGCCGCAGCGGCTTTCAGGTGACGTGGTGCCAGAACGGTCAGGAAGGCCTGAACATCGCCACGCGCCAGCCGTTCGACGTGGTGCTGATGGATATTCTCTTGCCGGGCCTGGACGGTTTGCAGGTGTTGACGCAATTGCGCCAGAGCCACACGACGCCAGTGCTGCTGATGTCGGCCCTCGGCGCCGAGGCGGATCGCATCAGCGGTTTCCGTCTCGGTGCTGACGATTATTTACCCAAGCCGTTCAGCATGGCCGAGTTGCATGTGCGCATCGAAGCGATCCTGCGCCGGGTTGCGCTGGATCGGCGCCCGGCAGCGCTGGCGGCGCCAGTGGCGGTTGGTACGCTGCGCTTCGATGACGAACAGTGCGATGTGTTTTTCCGCGAACAACCCGCCGGGCTGACCCGCAGCGAATTCCGCTTGCTGGAAACCCTCAACCGCAATGATGAGGAAGTGCTGAGCAAAGCCTTCCTTTATCAGCACGTTCTGCAGCGCGGCTACGCGGCCCACGACCGCAGCCTCGACATGCACATCAGCCAGATCCGCCGCAAACTGAAAGCCATCGGTTACACCGAGCGGGAAGTGCGTACGGTCTGGGGCAAGGGTTACGTTCTGAGCGCTGCCGATGAAACGCTCTGAACTGCCGGGGCGGCATTCACTGTTCTGGAAACTGGCGTTTCTGCTGGTCGCATTTTGTCTGCTGATGATCTGGCTGAGCTGGTCGTGGGGCCGTTATATGGAGGAGCGCAACCAGTTCCTCTCCGACGACGCGCGCGGCACACTGACGCGTTACGCCGCGCAAGCGGAACAGGCGTGGCAGCACGGCGGCCGCAGCGGGGTCGATGACTGGTTGCAGAGCATGGAGTTGCGCGAAGCCAGTTGGGTCGGTGTGATCGGTGGCAACCTGCAGTCGCTGAGCAATGATCCGCTGAATGATCAGGAAATTCAGCACCTGACCTTCTTGCGTGGGCTCGACTGGCCGATCCACAAGAAAGGCCGCCCGTGGCTGCGCATTCCTTTCCCCAAAGAGCCGTCTGCCGGCAGCCTGGTGATCGAATTGCCCGAACGATTTGTTCCGGGTAAGTACCGGGTGTTCTGGCGCGTCATCACCAACGGCGTGATTCCAGGTCTGTTCACGTTATTGCTGTGTGTCGGTCTGTACCGCTTGCTGGTCGTGCCCCTGAACAACCTGCGCGAACAGGCTAACGCCTGGCGTGCCGATCAATTGAATGTGCGGCTGTCGAGCGGTATCACCCAGCGCCCGGATGAACTCGGCGAGCTGGCGCGGGCGTTCGACTCCATGTCCGAGCGCCTGCAATCCACCGTCGCCCTGCAACAGCAATTGCTCCGCGATCTGTCCCATGAATTGCGCACGCCGCTGAGCCGCCTGCGCGTGGCCAGCGAGAGCGAGCAAGATTTGGTGCAGCTACGCGAACGTATCGGTCGTGAAGTCGACGGTATGCAACGACTGGTCGAAGACACCTTGCAACTGGCCTGGCTCGATACCGAGCGCTCGCCATTGCCCGACGAGGCGATTCAGATCCAGGCGCTGTGGGAAATGCTCACCGACAATGCCTGTTATGAAAGCGGCTGGCCGAGTCTGCAATTGCAGTGCGCGGTCGAGGCGTCGTGCTGGGTGCGCGGCAACTTGAATACCCTGGCGCAGGCGCTGGAGAACATTTTGCGCAACGCGATTCGGCATTCGCCTGCGGGCGGGATTGTGCGGCTCGATGGACGGCGCGATGGCGATTACTGGCACCTGTGGCTGGAAGATCAGGGCGGCGGCGTAGCGGAAGGGGATCTGGAACGGATCTTCTCGCCTTTCACCCGCCTTGACGGCTCGCGGCCCGGCGACGGTGGATTTGGCTTGGGGCTGAGCATCGCGCGCAATGCCGTGCAGCGTCAGGGCGGGAGTATTTGGGCGGAAAATAGCGGGGCAGGGTTGCGGTTGAATTTGCGGTTGCTGGCGGATGACGGTGTTGCGCCGACTGACGCCTTCGCGAGCAGGCTCGCTCCCACATTGGAACTCGGTTCGCCGCAGATTGTGTGATCAACAGTTAATAGTGTCATCACTGCTGACACTATTCTGCGAATGACACTACTCCCTGTGGGAGCGATCCTGCTCGCGAAGAGGCCATACGCATCACCGCCAATTAAGATGACCCACCGTAAAAGTCGCACCACTGGTGCGACTTTCAATCCCTTATTCCCATAAACCATAAGCACCGCACTTTGCGTGATATGGCCTGCGCGGGTTTGCCGGTATGATAGGCGCCCCCGCACGTCTGGATTGCGAATACGCCATGACCTTGCAGTACCCAACCATCGCCGATTGCGTCGGCAACACGCCGCTGGTGCGTTTGCAGCGCCTGCCCGGTGCTACCAGCAACACCCTATTGCTCAAGCTCGAAGGGAATAACCCGGCAGGTTCGGTCAAGGACCGTCCGGCGTTGTCGATGATCACTCGCGCCGAGTTGCGCGGGCAGATCCACGCCGGCGATACGCTGATCGAAGCGACCTCGGGTAACACCGGGATCGCGCTGGCCATGGCCGCTGCGATCAAGGGTTACAAGATGATCCTGATCATGCCGGACAACTCCAGCGCCGAGCGTAAAGCGGCGATGACCGCGTACGGTGCCGAGCTGATTCTGGTCAGCCAGGAAGAAGGCATGGAAGGCGCCCGCGACCTCGCCCAGCGGATGGAAGCCGAAGGCCGTGGCAAGGTGCTCGATCAGTTCGCCAACGGCGACAATCCTGAGGCGCACTACACCACCACAGGTCCGGAAATCTGGCGTCAGACCCAGGGCACCATTACCCATTTCGTCAGTTCGATGGGCACCACCGGCACCATCATGGGCGTGTCGCGCTACTTGAAAGAGCAGAGCGACAGCGTGCAGATCGTCGGTCTGCAACCGATGGAAGGCTCGGCCATTCCCGGCATCCGCCGCTGGCCGCAGGAATACCTGCCGAAGATTTACCAGGCCGACCGCGTTGACCGTATCGTCGACATGGCGCAAAGCGAGGCCGAAGACGTCACCCGTCGTCTGGCCCGCGAAGAAGGTATCTTCTGCGGCGTGTCCTCTGGCGGTGCGGTGGCAGCGATGCTGCGCCTGTCCAAAGAAGTTGAAAACGCGGTGATCGTCGCGATCATCTGCGACCGTGGCGACCGTTACCTGTCGACCGGCATTTTCGACGCGCCCAACTGATGGCCAAGCACGAGAGAGGCCTGCGCTTCCAGCCCACAGGTGGGAGCAAGGCCGCGCAAATTCCGACCGGCAAAAAGCAGCGCTTGACCATCGAGCGCCTGGCCAATGACGGTCGCGGTATCGCGTTTTTCGAAGGCAAAACCTGGTTCGTCCTCGGCGCCCTCGCCGGCGAAGAGGTCGAAGCGCGGGTGCTCGGCGCCCACGGCAAAGTGGTCGAGGCGCGCACCGAGCGCGTGTTCAAGGCCAGCGAACTGCGTCGCCCGGCACCGTGTCAGCACGCCGGTCGTTGCGGCGGTTGCAGCGTCCAGCACTTGCCCCACAGCGAACAGCTTGCCCTGAAACAGCGCATGCTCGCCGAGCAATTGTCGCGTGTCGCCGGTGTCGAACCTGACGCGTGGGCAGCGCCGCTGACCGGTCCCGAATTTGGCTATCGCCGTCGTGCCCGCATCGCGGTGCGCTGGGACATGAAGGCGAAGAAACTCGAAGTCGGTTTCCGTGCCGCCGGCAGCCAGGACATCGTCGCGATCAACGAATGCCCGGTGCTGGTACAGCCCTTGCAACCGATCATGACCCGTTTGCCGGAGATGCTCCGTCGTTTGAGCAAACCGCAAGCATTGGGCCATGTCGAGTTGTTCAGTGGCTCGTCACTGGCGGTGCTGCTGCGGCACATGGCGCCGTTGTCGGAAGCGGATCTGACCATTCTCAAGGACTTCTGCCAGTTCCATGAAGCGCAATTGTGGCTGCATGGCGAAGGCGAGCCGCAACCGGTCGATGCGACCCAGGCGCTGGGCTATCGCCTGGAACAGTGGGATCTGGATCTGGCGTACCGCCCGGGTGACTTCATCCAGGTCAACGCCGGCGTCAACGAAGCCATGGTTGCGCAAGCGCTGGACTGGCTGCAACCCGGTAGCGACGAGCGCGTGCTGGATCTGTTCTGCGGCCTGGGCAACTTTGCCTTGCCGCTGGCCAAAACCGTTCGCGAAGTCGTTGCGGTCGAAGGCGTGCAGACCATGGTCGATCGCGCCGAAGCCAATGCGGCTAGTAACAATTTGCATAACACAAAGTTTTTTCAAGCCGATTTATCCCAGCCTTTGACCGATGCCCAGTGGATCGGAAACGGCTTTTCTGCGGTACTCTTGGACCCACCGCGTGACGGTGCTTTCGAGGTGGTTCGCAAGCTGGCGACCCTGGGTGCCAAACGGTTGGTGTATGTGTCGTGCAACCCTGCAACTCTGGCGCGCGATACGGTCGAATTGATCAAGCAGGGCTACCGGTTAAAACGTGCCGGGATTCTCGATATGTTTCCTCAGACGGCACATGTCGAGGCCATGGCGTTATTTGAAGCGAGCCAGGATGGCTCGTCTGAATCCGCCTGATCTGTCCGTGCAGCGCTCGCTTTAGCCCCGCGAGCGCAAACGGGCAACAAGGGTCAGCGATTTGACGCATTGAATCTGCGTCGTAGGGAAGGTAAAGCAAGATGGTACAGGTGAGAGCACACCAGCCGATCAACACTGACGGCAGTATCAATCTCGAGGCTTGGCTCGATCACGCGGTCAGTGTCGATCTGGCACTGGATCGCGAAGCCTTGAAAGAAGCCTGCGAGTTCGCTCGCGAGGCCGAACAACAGTCCAATGCCAGGAAGAATCTGTGGGCCGAAGGCTCCGGCAGCTTCAGTACTGGCCTGGAAATCGCCGAGATTCTCGCCGACCTCAAGCTCGATCAGGATTCGCTGGTCGCAGCGGTTTTGTATCGCGGTGTGCGCGAAGGCCAGATCGAACTCGCGGCCGTCGGCCAGCGCTTCGGCCCGGTGGTGGCCAAGCTGATCGACGGCGTGCAGCGCATGGCCGCCATCAGTGCCAGCCTCAGCCCGCGTCAGTCGATGGTCATGGGCACGCAAGGGCAGGTGGAAAACCTGCGCAAGATGCTGGTGGCGATGGTCGATGACGTTCGCGTTGCCCTGATCAAACTCGCCGAACGCACCTGCGCGATTCGTGCGGTGAAAACCGCCGACGACGAAAAGCGTAACCGCGTCGCCCGCGAAGTCTTCGACATTTATGCGCCGCTCGCGCACCGCCTCGGCATCGGTCATATCAAATGGGAACTGGAGGACTTGTCCTTCCGTTATCTCGAGCCGGATCAATACAAGCAGATTGCCAAGTTGCTCCACGAGCGACGGCTGGACCGTGAGCGTTTCATCGCCGATGTGATGACCCAGCTCAAGGATGAATTGCAGGCCACCGGCGTCGATGCCGACATCAGCGGCCGGGCCAAACACATCTATTCCATCTGGCGCAAAATGCAGCGCAAGGGTCTGGAATTCAGCCAGATCTACGACGTGCGTGCGGTGCGCG
This sequence comes from Pseudomonas sp. 3B-A001-10F, assembly GCF_056313565.1. Taxonomy (NCBI): domain Bacteria; kingdom Pseudomonadati; phylum Pseudomonadota; class Gammaproteobacteria; order Pseudomonadales; family Pseudomonadaceae; genus Pseudomonas; species Pseudomonas sp. 3B-A001-10F. Next base: position 323,186 of record NZ_JBQYFW010000002.1, on the reverse strand, counting down.
TGCTGGTCCCGGAAATGCGTGACTGCTACACCGCGCTCGGCATCGTCCACACCTTGTGGCGGCACATCCCGAAAGAGTTCGACGACTATATCGCCAACCCGAAAGAGAACGGCTACCGCTCGCTGCACACGGCGGTGATCGGCCCTGAGGGTAAAGTGCTCGAGGTGCAGATCCGTACGCACTCGATGCATGAAGAGGCTGAGCTCGGTGTCTGCGCGCACTGGCGCTACAAGGGCACCGACGTCAAATCCGGCTCGAACCACTACGAAGAGAAAATTTCCTGGCTGCGTCAGGTCCTCGAGTGGCACGAAGAGCTGGGCGATATCGGTGGTCTGGCCGAACAGCTGCGCGTCGATATCGAGCCGGATCGGGTCTACATCTTCACCCCCGATGGCCACGCCATCGACTTGCCGAAAGGCGCGACACCGCTGGACTTCGCTTATCGCGTGCACACTGAGATCGGCCACAACTGCCGTGGCGCGAAGATCAACGGCCGCATCGTACCGCTCAACTACAGCCTGCAGACTGGTGAGCAGGTCGAGATCATCACCAGCAAGCACGGCACGCCGAGCCGCGACTGGCTGAACTCGAACCTCGGTTACGTCACCACCTCGCGGGCGCGGGCGAAGATCGTTCACTGGTTCAAATTGCAGGCGCGCGATCAGAACGTTGCCGCCGGTAAAACCCTGATCGAGCGCGAACTGACGCGCCTCGGTCTGCCTGCGGTGGACTTCGACAAGCTGGCCGACAAGGCCAACATGAAAACCGCCGAAGACATGTTTGCCGCCCTCGGTGCCGGCGACCTGCGTCTGGCGCAACTGGTCAACCTCGCGCAGCAACTGGTCGAACCGGAGCGCGGCAACGAGCAGCTGGAACTGATTCCACGCAAAGCCACCGGTTACAAACCGGGCAAGCGCGGCGACATTCAGATTCAGGGCGTCGGCAACCTGATGACGCAGATGGCCGGTTGCTGCCAGCCGCTGCCGGGCGATGCGATCGTCGGCTATATCACTCAGGGCCGTGGCGTGAGCATTCACCGTCAGGACTGCGCCTCGGTGCTGCAACTGGGTGGGCGCGAACCGGAGCGGATCATCCAGGTCAGTTGGGGCCCGGTGCCGGTGCTCACCTATCCGGTGGACATCGTTATCCGCGCCTACGACCGTTCCGGTCTGCTGCGTGACGTCTCGCAGGTATTGCTCAACGAACGCATCAACGTGCTGGCGGTCAACACCCGCTCGAACAAGGAAGACAACACCGCGCTGATGTCCCTGACGATCGAGATCCCGGGGCTGGATGCGCTGGGGCGGTTGCTCGGGCGGATTTCGCAGTTGCCGAACATCATCGAAACGCGGCGTAACCGTACCCCTTGAAGATGACTTCGATTGATCGTTCCCACGCTCCGCGTGGGAATGCCTCTAGGGACGCTCTGCGTCCAGTGACGCGGAGCGTCACGGGCTGCATTCCCACGCAGAGCGTGGGAACGATCAAGATCGCAGAAAGGGTTGAGTGAGATTTTGTATGTACAGCCTTGAAGACCTGCTCCACCTGATGAACCGTCTGCGCGATCCGCAATACGGTTGCCCGTGGGACATCAAGCAAACCTACGCGACCATCGTTCCGCACACCCTCGAAGAAGCCTACGAAGTGGCCGACGCCATCGAGCGCGGCGACTTCGATCACTTGCAGGGCGAGCTCGGCGATCTGCTGTTCCAAGTGGTGTATTACAGCCAGTTGGCCAGGGAAGAAGGGCGCTTCGAATTCGCCGGGGTGATCGACAGCATTACCCGTAAGCTGATCCGTCGTCATCCCCACGTGTTCCCCACCGGTGATCTCTACGCACCGCTGGATGTGCCGCGCTTGAGCGAAGAACAGGTCAAGCAGCGCTGGGAAGAGATCAAGGCTGAAGAGCGCGCGGAGAAATCTGCCGCGCCCGAGCAACTGTCACTGCTCGATGACGTGCCGGCAACGTTGCCGGCATTGTCGCGTTCGGCCAAGTTGCAGAAGCGCGCAGGCCAGGTCGGTTTCGACTGGCCAGACGCCTTGCCGGTGCTCGACAAGGTGCGTGAAGAACTCGATGAAGTCCTCGAAGCCATGTCCGAAAACGATCCCGTCGCCGTAGCTGACGAGATCGGCGATCTGCTGTTTTCCGTGGTCAACCTGGCCCGGCATCTGAAGGTCGACCCGGAAACTGCGCTGCGTGGCGCCAACGGCAAGTTCGAAAGACGTTTCCGATTTATCGAACAGGCATTGCGCGACACCCACCGTCCCATAGAAGATTGCACCCTCGAAGAGTTGGACGCCCTGTGGGGTGAAGCCAAACGTCAGGAAAAGAATTTGCCCGGCTGCGGCTGAGCCACTGCCCAAGTGAGTAAGCACCATGAGTATTTCCCTTCGCGACCAGTTGCTCAAAGCAGGCCTGGTCAACCAAAAGCAGGCCAAGCAAGTCAGCAAGGACAAGCAAAAGCAGCAACGTCTGGCGCACAAAGGTCAGATCGAACTGGATGACTCGCAGCAGCGTGCCGCCCAGGAAGCCATGGCCGAGAAGGTCAAGCGTGACCAGGAGCTGAACCGCCAGCAGAAAGAGAAAGCCGAAGCCAAGGCGCGTGCAGCACAGGTCAAGCAACTGATCGAAGTCTCGCGTCTGCCGAAGCTGACCACCGAGGATTACTACAACTTCGTCGACGACAAGAAGGTCAAGCGCATCTCGGTCAACACGCTGATGCGCAATAAGCTCAGCAGCGGTTCGCTGGCGATCGTGCACCATGCCGGCGGCTACGAAGTGATCCCGCGTGAAGCGGCCCTGAAGATCCAGGAGCGCGATCCACAGCGCATCGTCCAGCTCAACGTGCAGACCGAAGAGGTCAGCACCGAGGACGATCCGTACGCGGCTTATCAGATCCCTGATGATCTGATGTGGTAAATCGATAAAGCTGTAACAACGACAAACCCCGCTCATGGCGGGGTTTGTCGTTTTCAATGCTGTGGTTGAATCAGGAGGAACGGGCTTCGCGTTGTTGCTCTTGCACTTCGAGTTCGGCCTTGTAGTTGTGGGCATCGATCTCGTTGTGGAACATGCCGACCAGCAAGTCTTGTTGATGCACATCCCAGATGCGGATACCGGCGGCTACACCTTCGTGGGACATGTGTGAATCGTCGCGTTCAGTTACTTTTACAGTCATCTGCTAGCTCCAAATCTCAAGTTATCTGCAGCAAGGCGTGTGCAGGACTCTTTTATATGATTTGTTAGCTTGCTAAGTAAACGCTTGATTTGCGCAAGGTGTTATTGCGTTTTTTGCAACAGTGCTGCAGCCCGCGTAATCCGCGACATTCGGTCGCAGGGCGGTAGGTTTCATGACAGAAGTTTCATTTTCAGAAGCGCCGAAACCCATTGTGGGAGCGAGCCTGCTCGCGAATTCAGTGGGTCAGACGACGATAGGATGACTGGAATATCGCATTCGCGAGCAGGCTCGCTCCCACAGGGTTTTGCGGTGTACCTGCTATTTTCTTCGGGCAAAAAAACGCCCCGAACCAGTCGGGGCGTTTTCATGTGTGGCTCAGCGGGGAATTACTTGCCTTCCCAGCGCTTCAGTACCAGCGTGGCGTTGGTGCCGCCGAAGCCGAAGCTGTTGCTCATCACGGTATTGATGGTGGCGTTTTCGCGGGTCTTGGTCAGCACCGGCAGATCGGCCACTTCAGGGTCCAGTTCGTCGATGTTGGCGGAACCGGCAATGAAGTTGCCTTCCATCATCAGCATGCAGTAGATCGCTTCGTGAACGCCGGCGGCGCCCAGGGAGTGACCGGACAGGCTCTTGGTCGAGCTGATCGCTGGAGCCTTGTCGCCGAACACTTCACGCACACCTTTCATTTCCGCAACATCGCCGACCGGAGTCGAAGTGCCGTGGGTGTTCAGGTAGTCGATCGGCGTATCAACGGTGGACATCGCCATCTGCATGCAACGGATCGCGCCTTCGCCACTCGGGGCAACCATGTCGTAGCCGTCGGACGTTGCGCCGTAGCCAACGATTTCGGCGTAGATCTTCGCGCCACGGGCCAGAGCGTGTTCCAGTTCTTCAACCACGACCATACCGCCACCGCCGGCAATGACGAAACCGTCACGGTCAGCGTCGTAGGCACGGGAAGCTTGTTCCGGGGTGTCGTTACGCTTGCTGGACAGAGCGCCCATTGCGTCGAACAGGAACGACTGGCTCCAGTGCTCTTCTTCACCGCCACCGGCGAAGACGATGTCCTGCTTGCCCATCTGGATCTGTTCCATGGCGGTACCGATGCAGTGAGCACTGGTGGCGCAGGCAGATGCGATGGAGTAGTTCAGGCCTTTGATCTTGAATGGCGTGGCCAGACAAGCGGAAACGGTGCTGCTCATGGTCCGCGTTACACGGTACGGGCCAACGCGCTTGACGCCTTTCTCGCGCAGGATGTCCAGCGCTTCCATCTGGTTCAGCGTGGAAGCACCACCGGAACCAGCGATCAGGCCGGTACGCGGGTTGGACACTTGCTCTTCGGTCAGGCCGGAGTCAGTGATGGCGTCTTTCATGGCCAGGTAGGCGTACGCGGCTGCGTGGCCGACGAAGCGATAGATCTTGCGATCGATCAGTTCTTCAAGGTTGAGGTCGATGGAGCCGGAAACCTGGCTACGCAGACCCATTTCAGCATATTCCGGGTTGAACCGGATGCCAGGGCGGCTTGCACGCAGGTTAGCGGAGACGGTCTCTTTGTCATTGCCCAGGCACGAAACGATGCCCAGACCAGTGATAACGACGCGGCGCATGCGAATAACCCTTAGAAGTTGTCAGTGGAGGTGAACACGCCGACGCGAAGGCCTTCGGCGGTGTAGATTTCGCGACCGTCGACAGTCACCGAACCATCGGCGATGGCCAGGTTCAGCTTGCCCTTGAGGACGCGTTTGATATGAATGTTGTAGGTGACTTTCTTGGCGGTCGGCAGCACCTGACCGAAGAACTTCACTTCGCCTGAACCCAGCGCACGGCCACGGCCCGGCAGGCCTTGCCAGCCCAGGAAGAAACCGACCAGTTGCCACATGGCATCCAGACCCAGGCAGCCCGGCATCACCGGATCGCCTTCGAAGTGGCACGCGAAGAACCACAGGTCAGGGTTGATATCCAGCTCGGCGACCAATTCACCTTTGCCGTACTTGCCGCCTTCTTCGCTGATCAGGGTGATGCGATCGACCATCAGCATGTTCGGGGCGGGCAGTTGCGCGTTACCTGGGCCGAACAGCTCACCGCGACTGCAGCGCAGCAGATCTTCCCGAGTAAAGGCGTTTTGTTTGGTCATGCGAGCTCCTCAATAATCCCATGCGGCAGGTGGGGCAAATCTTCCCGACCGTTCGAAGCGTTCATGCCTCGAACCGGCAGCCTACTCATAGACTATTGCGTTGTGGTGAAAGTCACAGCACCAAGGACATGAATGTACACTTGTGCACTGAAATTTTTATTCAAGCCCCTTTTGAGGCTCGTTCGGGTGCCTAAGACTGCCGCACTTTCGCTTTTCACGCCAGTCGCAGATGGTCGAAAGGCCCACACTACGACACCCAGCGCTGCAGAATCTGCTGCAGATCATTACGTTTGAACGGCTTCGCCAGATAATCGTTCATGCCCGCCGACAGGCAGGTTTCCCGGTCGCCCTGCAAGGCGTTGGCGGTCAGCGCGATGATCGGCACTTCGCTGCGTCCGGGTAGGCAACGGATCTGTCGGGTGGCCTCATAGCCATCGATGATCGGCAAACGGCAATCCATCAGAATCACTTCGAAGTCGCTGCCCTCGGCGCTGCGCACAGCTTGTGCGCCATCGGTAGCAACACTGACAGTAAAGCCCAGACTGCGCAGCATCGCTTCAATAACTGTCTGGTTCACTGGATTGTCTTCGACCAGCAAGACATTGCGTCCTTCACCATGCTCTTTGCCGTTCAGTGCACGCGGCGCAGCCAGGGGCGGCAGCGCCTGCTTATAGAGTGCCAGCGGAATTTCCAGAGTGAATACCGAACCGCGACCTTCCTCGCTCTGCGCGCGCAAGGTGCCGCCCATGCGTTCGGCCAATGTACGTGCGATCGGCAGACCGAGACCGGTGCCGCCATAGCGCCGTGAAATCGAACTGTCGGCCTGCTGGAAGGCATTGAACATCAACTCCAGACTTTCAGAAGAGATGCCGATGCCGCTGTCACGCACCGAACAGGTGAACCACAGTAATTCGTGATCCAGCGATTGCCACTGCGCCTCGATGCTGACCCGGCCCTGTTCGGTGAATTTCAGCGCATTGCCAACCAGGTTGACCAGAATCTGCCGGATCCGCGTCGGATCGCCCTGCACCTGCAAACCGCGCATGTCGTCCGGGATCCGCAGATTCAGCGCCAGCCCTCGCTGCACCGCGCTGTGCTGGAACGACTGGGCGCAGGCGCCGATCAGTTCGGCGAGGTTGAACGGGATGTGCTCCAGTTCCAGCTCCGAGCGTTCGATGCGCGAGAAGTCGAGAATATCGTTGATGACTTTCAGCAGGTGTTCGGTGGACTCCGAGGCGAGGGCGGCGTATTCGACCTGCTCCTCGGTCATCTCAGTGGTTTCCAGCAGTTGCAGCATGCCCAGCACGCCGTTCATGGGCGTGCGCAGTTCGTGGCTCATCATCGCCAGAAAGTCCGACTTGGCGTTGTTGGCCTTTTCCGCCTCTTCGCGGGTCTGAATCAGTTGCGCCATGGCCTGGTGCTGCTCACGGCTGGCCTGTTCCAGCGCTTGGGCGAGGTTATTGATGTGCTGCGACAGCGCGCCCAGTTCGGTGTCATCGACAATCGGTAGCGGCGTTTTGTAATCGCCGTCCTGAATCGCCTTGACCGCATCGCCGATGTCGCGAATCGGCTGCGACAGGCTGCCGGCCAGGCGTCGTGCCAATACAAAAGTGAAGAGCAGGGCGAACAGCGCGAGAATCCCAGCCTTGAACAGAATCTCCTGCTGGCGCTGGCTGAAGGCATCGTTGGACAAGCCAACGATCACTCGGCCCAGATAGTCCTCGCTGGCCCCGCCGTTGCTGACCTTGCCGTCCTGAAAGAAATCATTGTGCAGGGCGATGCGTTGCAGGCGCACCGGTGCCTGAAACACTTCAACCTGATGCGGGCGGCTGTGCGCGGCGGCGGGCTGTTCGACGTACACCAGAATCCGGTTGGCGCTGTCCTGTATTTCGAGAAAGCGCACGTTGGGCGTGGCCAGTGTCGCTTTGAGCAGGCTTTCCAGCACTTCGTTATTGCCGGAAATCACCCCGTATTCAGTGGCGGGTGCCAGTTGGTTGGCGATCAGTTGGCCGGTGTGGTTCAGCTCCTGGCGCAAATCCTGAATGCGCACAAAGGTAAAGAAGCTGATCAGCAACAAGGTCAACAACAGCGCCGGGCCCAGACTGATCAACTGGGTGCGGGTGTTGATGTCCCAACGGCGACGAAAACTCATGGACGGCGTTCTCCTTCAGCCAGCGCTTGGGCGACAGACGCTTCATTCAGCGGCTCGATCCCTAGGGAACGAGCGACCTGCGCATTACTTGAGACTTTAAAACGTGCGGGGTAAAGCGTTCGCGGCCAACTGGCCGGCGATTGGTCGAGCAAATGATCGAGCACGGCCAGCCAGTCGTTCTGATCGCTGTAGGTACTCGCCAGGCTGCCGGCGCGGACGAACGCCACGTTGGGACCGACCAGCGCGACTTGCCGTGAATAGCTGCTGAGCAGCAGGTTTTTCGCGGTTTTCGGGTTGTACAGATCGGGATCGTCGAGCCCCAGCAATACGTCGCTGTTTTTCAGCACGGTTTGCAAAGGGCGGCTGTCGTGGGTGTTGTCCCAGCGCTCGCTGACGATTTGCAGATTCAGCGGCGCAGCGGCGAGATTCAGCTCCTTGAGGAGGAATTCGCTGTGCTCATCGAACAGCACGCCGATCCGCCGGGCCTGGGGCAGGATGCGCCGGATCAACTGCAACTGGCGGCTCAGCGGTGGATCACTCCAGAGCAAACTCAGGTGCGCCGGTTGCGCGCTGCCGAGGCGCTGGCGCGCTTGCAGACGACTGATGCGCAGCACCAGCGTTGCCGGGCCTTGGGGGTCTTGCAGGCGCCAGTCGAGGCTCGGCAGGTCGAGCAGAATCAGGCGCAGACTGGCAGGCAGTTTTCCCGGTGCCGGCAGACTGGCCAACGGCTGGAAATGCACGTTGTCAGTCGGACGCAATTCGCTGAGTGCCTGGACGAATGCTTGCACGCCGGGACTTTCCTCGGCACCGGTCAACAGAATATCGGCGGCCTGCACCGCCACGCCATGCAGCCAAGCGGTCAGAAACAGGCAAACCCCGGCCAGCCAGTGGCCAAGGGTTGGCAGCTTCCGTGACGGCCCGTAGCGCATCCTAGAACTCCAGCTCAGCGCTGAAATACATCACCCGACGCTCGTCGTAATTATTGTCGACGAAGGTGGTCGGCTCATGGTCGAGGCGCTGTTGCAGTACGCCGGCCAGTTGCAGCTGGGCTTTGCCCAGCGGGATGCGTTTGGCGATGCGCGTGTCGACCCGCTCGAAACGGTAGCCATTGAGCGCGTTGTCGCCGTAATAGAAGAGGGCGCTGTTCCAGCCATGGCCCCAATCGCGCAGCCAACCGGCCGAACCGCTATTGCGTGAGGTGAATTGTTGATCCAGCGGATTGCTCGCTTCGGCATCGACGAAGGCGTAGGTGAACCGCAAGCGGTCGGCCAGACTCACGCGCCAGTCGAGCTGGGTTTCGGTGCCACGAAACCGCGAGCTGTTGGCGTTGCTGGCGATGTATTGGTTGTTACGCAGCGGCTCACTGATCATTCCGGTGATCTCGTCGTAGAACAGCTTCACATCCAGGGCCAGGCCCAGCTCGGCGAAGTAGCCGTTGTAGCCCAGCTCCCGCGAGCGCATGTGCTCCTGATCGAGATCGCCCGGGCCGCGCGTCTTGACGAAGTACCGCGCCGACGACTGGCCGTAAGCCGAAGGCCGCAGGTTGCTGACCTGATAGCTCCAGTTGACGTTGTTCTCGAACATGTCCGGCGAGCGGATCGCTTCCGAGTAAACCGCGCGCAGGCCGTGGCGCGGGTTGATCAGGTAATTGACGGCAAATCGCGGGGTCAGCGAACTGCCGATCAGTTGCGTGTTTTCGAACATCGCACCGCCCTGCAACAGCCAATGCTCCGTGGCGCGCCATTCCAGTTGGCCGAACGCGCGCCACGTGGTGTCGTCCAGTGTGCCGTTGAAGTAGGTTTCGGAGTCGGCGCGGTCGTAACGATAGTTCATACCGCTGACCAGACGCAGGCTGTCAGACAGGCTGAGGGTGTCCTGCAATTCGAGGTCGTAACGCGATTCCCGCGCGCTCTGGTCGATGTCGCCGCACAGGGTGCGGCTGGCGCCGTTACGCCATTGCTCGAGCACCTGATTGGCCAGGGCCATTTCCTGCGGGGTGCCGGGCGCCGCGCCGGGGCCGGTGAAGCGGGTGATGTTGCGCGCCAGACGTTCGGTGTAATTCGGGTTGAGTTGCCACAGTTGCGTCAGTTCGGGGCTGAATGACACCTCGGCATCACAGGCGCGCCAGGTTTGCTGGCGATCCCAGTGTTGCGCCGAGCCTTGTATATAAAGGCTGTGCTCCGGGTTGAGATCGAGGTTCCAGCGCACCGAGCCGGCGTAATCTTTGGCGACTACGTCGGAATTGTTCCCGGCGGCGGTAATCCCGGAGAACACCGGACGATAGGTGTACGGCCGTTGGTTGCTGCCGTCCTTGGCGTTGACCTGCCAGTCGAGGCTCTGGTTATCGCTGAGGGTGTGGCTGACCGCGAGACTGAAACGGTTCAAGCGCCGGCTGTCGCGGTAATCGGCGCCGCTGCGATCGCTGTCGAAGCCGTCGTCTTCTTGCCCGGACAGCGACAGGCGCAGATCGCCGCCATTCCAGCCGGTGCCCTGGCTGGCGTAGAAATCGTTGATGCCGCGCTGACCGCGGGTGTACTTCAGCCGCGTACCGTGGCTGTCCGCCGGGTTTCGCGTGATGATATTGACCACCGCCATCAGCGCGTTGGCGCCGTAGCTGACAGTGTTGGGGCCGCGAAAAACTTCGATGCGCTCGATGTCTTCCATGGCCACCGGAATATCGCTCCAGTCCACCGTGGACAAACCGGCGCGGTACACCGAGCGACCGTCGATCAGCACCTGCATGCGCCGCGCTTCGCTGGCGTTGGTGCCGTGGTAATTGACCGCCGCCTGATTGCCGCTGATGTTGCCGACCATCATCCCCGGTACCAGTCGCAGCAGTTCGCTGATATCGCGGGCACCGCTGGCGTGGATCAGTTCGTTGTCAATTACGGTCATGCTCCCTGGCACTTCCGCCGGGGTTTGTTTCAGGCGCGTGGCAGTCAGTACCTGTGGCAGTGCTTCGTTGTCCATGAACAGGTCGTCGGCCAGCACTAGCGGGCTGAACAGCAGCGCCAGTAAGACGGACGAACGCGGGGACGCAGAGCCAAATGACACGACACAACCTTGATAGCGAAGAATTGGCGCGCATGTTAACCGAGGGCAGCGACATTTCCAGTCACGTTGCAGGCATTTTCCTAGGTTTTATTGGTCTTCTTCCTACAAGTGTCGGTAATTGTTGCTGGGGCTGGCCGCGCGTTGGCCGCCCCGTATAATGCCAGCATCGCCACTGGTATGGATTAACGGATTGCATATGACTGAACAGCGCCCGATTGCGGTCCTGGGAGGCGGAAGTTTTGGTACCGCCGTGGCCAATCTTTTGGCCGAGAACGGCCATCAAGTCCGGCAGTGGATGCGTGACCCCGAGCAGGCCGAGGCCATCCGGGTCAATCGCGAAAACCCGCGTTACCTCAAAGGCATCAAGATTCTGCCGGGGGTGACTGCCGTCACCGACCTGCAGGAAACCCTCGACGCCTGCGATCTGTGCTTTGTCGCGCTGCCGTCCAGCGCGTTGCGCACGGTGCTTGCCGCTCACGCCGAGCGGTTGAGCGGCAAGATGCTGGTCAGCCTGACCAAAGGCATCGAAGCGCAGACCTTCAAACTGATGAGCCAGATTCTCGAAGAAATCGCCCCGCAGGCGCGCATCGGCGTGTTGTCCGGGCCGAACCTGGCGCGCGAGATTGCCGAGCACGCACTGACCGCCACCGTGGTCGCCAGCGAAGACGAAGAACTGTGTAAAACCGTGCAGGCTGCGTTGCATGGTCGTACCTTCCGCGTTTACGCCAGTGCTGACCGTTTCGGTGTCGAGTTGGGCGGTGCGTTGAAAAACGTTTACGCGATCATCGCCGGCATGGCGGTGGCGCTGGAGATGGGCGAGAACACCAAGAGCATGCTGATCACCCGGGCACTGGCGGAAATGACCCGTTTTGCCGTGAATCAGGGCGCTAACCCCATGACCTTCCTCGGTCTGGCCGGTGTCGGCGATCTGATCGTGACCTGTTCGTCGCCGAAGAGTCGCAACTATCAAGTCGGTTTTGCGCTGGGTCAGGGCTTGAGTCTCGACGAAGCGGTGTCACGTCTCGGTGAAGTCGCTGAAGGGGTCAACACCTTGAAGGTGCTCAAGGCCAAGTCGCAGGAAGTCGGCGTGTACATGCCGCTGGTCGCCGGGCTGCACGCAATCCTGTTCGAAGGACGCACGCTGGAACAGGTGATCGGTCTACTGATGCGAGCCGAACCGAAAACCGACGTCGATTTTATTTCCACCAGTGGTTTCAACTGATTCAGCACGGAGCAAGTCATGAACGATCCGAAAACCGAAGCCAAGTACGAATCCATCCTTCTGCGCGTGTTGTGGATGATCGTCTACGTGCTGGTCTGGCAAGTGGCGCAGTTCATCCTCGGCGCGGTGGTGCTGGTGCAACTGATCTATCGTTTGATCTATGGCGCCCCGAGCGCCAGCCTGATGAATTTCGGCGACAGCCTGAGCCAGTTTCTGGCGCAGATCGGCCGTTTCGGCAGTTTCCACAGCGACCAGAAACCGTGGCCGTTCGCCGACTGGCCAACCCCGCGTACTCCGGAAGGTGAAGCGCCGCACGCCGTCGCACCGGCACCGCATCCGGTTCGAGATGAGGAACCCAAGCTATGAAACTCTGGGTATTACGTCACGGTGAAGCCGTGCCTTACGGCTCGTGCCCCGACTCCGAACGGGAACTGACCGATCACGGCCGTAAAGAAGTCTTGAACAGCGCGGCCCATTTGATCGGCCAACCGCTGACGGCGATCTACGCCAGCCCTTATCTGCGCGCGCAACAGACTGCGCAGATAGTTCGTGAGGCGCTGGGTTTCGAGCCGGAGATTCGCACGGTCGAGTGGCTGACGCCGGAGGTTGATCCGGACAAGGTCACCGATCAACTGGTGTCGGTGAGCAACGTCCTGCTGGTCAGTCACAACCCGCTGGTGGGCAATCTGCTGAGTTATCTGCAACATGGCGCCGGGTATCCGCCGGAGAAGGTCAGTACTGCCGGGTTGGCGGAGCTGGAAAGCCCTGAACTGCTGATCGGCTCGATGAACCTCAACAGCCTCAAACATCCCTGAAATTGTAAACACCGACCCTGTAGGCCTTCGCATGCTCGAGATAGCGGTATATCAGTCGCTATTTATGTCGACTGACAACCCGCTATCGCGAGCAGGCGAAGGCCTACAGGTACCGCGTACAGCCTGAAATTATTTGTGTGAATTTTCCAACCAAGCACTTGCTTGGTTGACTACGCTTGCTCCAGACCCAAAAAACAGGAGCGAGTCGCATGTCTGCCGCCTTCCGTTTGCCGCTGGACGTGTTCTACGAACGTGAAGCCCGGCACCCGCGCCAGCGCTTCCTCGTGCAGCCCATTGGCGGCGGCCAGGTCGAGACGCTGAGCTGGGCGGATGTTGGCCATCAGGCCCGCTGCGCCGCACATTGGTTGCGTGCGCGGGAGTTGCCGCAGGGCAGCCATATCGCCCTGATCTCGAAAAACTGTGCGCACTGGATCATCGCCGACCTGGCGATCTGGATGGCCGGGCACGTCTCCGTTCCGCTGTATCCCAACCTCACCGCCGACTCTGTCGCGCAAGTGCTCAATCACTCGGAAAGCGTCCTGGCCTTCATCGGCAAGCTCGACGACTGGCCGGGCATGTGCAAAGGCGTGCCGGCGGATCTGCCGACCATCAGCTTGCCACTGCACCCGCCCGGGGATTTCGATTTTACTTGGGCCGACTTGCAGCGCAGTTCGCCGATTCAGGATGATCCCCGTCCCGATGCCGAGCAATTGGCGACGATCATTTACACCTCCGGCACCACCGGCCTGCCCAAAGGCGTGATGCACAGTTTTGCCAATCTCGGTTTCGCCACGACGCGCGGCACGCAACTGTTCGGGCTTAACGAGAACGATCGATTGCTCTCGTACTTGCCGCTGTGCCACGTCGCCGAGCGCATGTTCGTGGAACTGGCGTCGATCTACACCGGGCAGACGGTTTTCTTCGCCGAGAGCCTTGAGACCTTCATCACTGACCTGCAGCGAGCGCGGCCGACCGCGATGTTCGGTGTGCCGCGCATCTGGACCAAATTCCAGATGGGCGTGTACAGCAAGATCCCGGCGAAACGTCTGGATTTTCTTCTCGGTCTGCCATTCATTGGCAAGCGCGTTGGTCACAAGGTACTGGCAGGCCTGGGGCTGGATGCTTTGCGAGTGGCGTTATCCGGTGCCGCGCCGGTGCCGCAGACCTTGCTCGCCTGGTATCAGAAACTTGGCCTGGATGTGCTGGAGGTCTACGGCATGACCGAGAGTTGCGGCTACTCGCACATCTGCCTGCCGGGGCAATACAAGCAGGGTTGGATCGGCAAGCCGTGCCCGGATGTCGAAGTACGTATCGATGAGTCGGGCGAGGTGCAGGTGCGCAGTCAGGCGAACATGCTCGGCTATTTCAAGGAACCGCAGAAAACCGCCGAAACGTTGACCGAGGACGGCTTTCTGCGCACTGGCGACAAGGGCGAGCAGGATGCTGAAGGGCGCCTGCGCCTGACTGGTCGCCTCAAGGAAATCTTCAAGACCAGCAAGGGCAAATATGTTGCCCCGGCACCGATCGAAAATCGCTTGGCCGTGCATTCGCGGATTGAACAGGTGTGTGTGGTAGGTGACGGCCTAAGCGCGCCACTCGGCTTGTGCGTCTTGTCGACGGTCAATCAGGAGGAGGGCCGGGCGAGCCTGCATTCGAGCCTGGAAAAACTCCTCGAAGAGGTCAACGCCGTGCTCGACAAGCACGAACGCCTGCGTCGACTGGTGGTGGTCAAGGACAGTTGGGCGGTGGAAAACGGCTTCCTCACGCCAACCCTGAAGATCAAGCGCAACGTCATCGAAGACACCTATGGCGCGCGTTTCGAAGAATGGAGCGAGCGCAGCGAGGCGGTGCTGTGGCAGGATTGAGCGACCACTAAAACAACAAAGGAAGTCTGCGATGAGCTTGTGGCGAACCACTCCGAACATCGAGCAGTTGAACGCAATCCAGAAGAACACCATCGGCGAAGTGCTGGACATCCGCTTCGAAGCGTTCGACGAAGAATCGCTGACCGCGAGCATGGTCATCGACCATCGCACCCATCAGCCCTATGGTTTGTTGCACGGTGGCGCCTCGGTGGTACTGGCGGAAACCGTCGGTTCGATGGCCAGCTATCTGTGCATCGATGCCAGCAAGTTTTACTGCGTGGGACTTGAGATCAACGCCAACCATCTGCGCGGCTTGCGCAGTGGGCGGGTGACGGCGGTGGCCAAGCCGATTCACATTGGTCGCACCACGCATGTGTGGGACATTCGCTTGACCAGTGATGAAGGTAAGGCCAGTTGTGTGTCGCGGTTGACCATGGCGGTGGTGCCGTTGGGTGAGCAGCCACCCTCACCCTAACCCTCTCCCAGAGGGAGAGGGGACTGACCGAGTGGTTTATTCGAAGTACATCGACCTGAGATACCGAGCCGAACTCAGGTTTTGAAATTCATGCAGATCGGCTCCCTTTCCCCCTCGCCCCCTGGGGGAGAGGGCTGGGGTGAGGGGGGACGCGATCTCTCTGACACACCATCACGCTGACCGGACTGTCATCATTCCTGGCAGTTACGGTCATTGCTGTAAGGCGCGGTCTTACGGACAATCAACGCCACGTTTCCCGCTCATGGATTTGCCAGCATGTCGCAACCGATCTTTTTCGCCCACGCCAACGGCTTCCCTTCGGGCACGTATGGCAAGTTGTTCGCGGCGCTGGCGCCCGAGTACCGGGTTGCGCATCTGGAGCAGCATGCCCATGACCCGCGTTTTCCGGCGGATGACAATTGGTACAACCTCGTCGACGAGTTGATCCACCATTTGCAGCAGCAGGATCAGCCGGTGTGGGGCGTCGGCCATTCGTTCGGCGGCGTACTGCACTTGCACGCGGCGCTGCGTTGCCCTGAGCTGTATCGCGGCGTGGTGATGCTCGATTCGCCGGTGCTGACCCGCACTGATCAGTGGGTAATCCGCGCGGCCAAGCGCTTTGGCTTCATCGACAGACTGACCCCGGCCGGACGGACGCTGGGGCGCCGCGAAGAGTTCGCCGACCTCGACAGTGCGCGCAGCTATTTTGCTGGCAAGACACTGTTCCGTGGTTTCGACCCGGAATGCTTCGATGCCTACCTGCAGCACGGTTTGCACCAGGTCGGCGACAAGCTGCGCCTGCGCTTCGATCCGGCGACCGAAATCAGCATCTATCGCGGCGTGCCGCACACCAGCCCCGGACGCACCCGGCAATTACAGGTGCCGCTGGCGGTGGTGCGCGGGCACAAGAGCCGTGTGGTCATGCGCCATCACACCCGTTTCGTTTCGCGTCTGGCCCAGGGCGAGGCGTTGAGCATGCCCGGCGGCCACATGTTCCCGCTTGAGCGTCCGCAGGACACCGCGCGGTTGTTGAAGAATCTGTTTACCCGTTGGGAGCACCGTCAGAACAAGGATTGCGCATGAGTCCGACCTTCGAAGAAGTGCGCCTGAGCCTGCCGCATATCGAACTGGCCGCGCATTTATTCGGTCCCGAGGACGGGCTGCCGGTGATTGCACTGCATGGCTGGCTCGACAATGCCAACAGCTTTGCCCGTCTGGCGCCGAAGCTCAAAGGCTTGCGCATCATCGCGCTGGACATGGCCGGGCACGGACATTCCGGGCACCGGCCGAACGGCGCCGGCTATGCGCTGTGGGATTACGCCCATGACGTGCTGCAGGTCGCCGAGCAACTGGGCTGGAAACGTTTCGGCCTGCTCGGGCATTCGATGGGCGCGATTGTTTCGCTGGTGCTGGCGGGTTCGCTGCCGGAGCGCATCAGCCATCTGGCGCTGATCGACGGCGTCATTCCTCCTACAGACAAAGGCGAAAATGCAGCCGAGCGCATGGGCATGGCCCTGCAAGCGCAACTGGATCTGCGCGAGAAGCGCAAACCGGTTTACAGCACCCTCGACCGTGCCATCGAAGCGCGCATGAAAGGTCTGGTGGCGGTCAGCCGTGAGGCGGCTGAATTGTTGGCCCAGCGCGGTCTGATGCCGGTGCCCGGCGGTTACACCTGGCGCACCGACAATCGCCTGACCCTGCCATCGCCGCTGCGTCTGACCCAGGAACAGGCAATGGCTTTCGCACTTCGGGTCAGTTGCCCGGCGCAACTGGTGGTCGCGGCTGACGGCATGCTCGCCAAACATCCGGAGCTGCTGGAGCGTCTACCCTTTAGCCGGGAACAGTTGGCGGGCGGGCACCATTTGCACCTGAACGATGAGGCCGGAGCGGACCTTGTCGCAGACTGTTTCAATCGGTTCTTCGCCATTCCTTGACTTGCCGCAGGCAACTGTCGAGGCTGGACGGGTTGAAATGGGAGACAACTACGATGGATTTCTATACCGCTGCGACCTCGAATCATCCAGCATTGCCGATCCGATGAGCCTGACTATGCGGTCACTCAGTCTGTTGGCACTGTGCTGTTTCAGTACCGTTTCGTTTGCCGCCGATGTGCCGGGCAGTCAGGATCTGCAGATCGTGCCGCGTCTGGCCGATGCACAGATCGTCGACTACCGCCCGCCTGTGGAGCTTGAGCGGATCTATCCGCTGGGCTCGATCCGCAAGATCAGCGGGCAGCTGCGTTTCGACGGTCAGGTCACCGCCCGTGGCCAGACCACTTCGGTGACCTACGAGTTGCCCCCCGAACACTCCGCCACCGAAGCCTTTACTGCCGCTCGTGAAGCCCTGCAAAAGCAGGACGCCGAATTGCTGTTCTGGTGTCAGGCGCGTGATTGCGGTGAAAGCAGCCTGTGGGCCAACGAGGTGTTCGGCAACGCCAAGTTGTACGGTGCTGACGAACAACAGGCGTATCTGTTGTTGAGACTGGCCGCACCGCGTGACAACACGCTGGTGGCGCTTTACAGCATCACGCGCGGCAACCGCAAAGCCTATCTGCATGTCGAACAGTTCGAGGCGGCTGCACCGTTGGGTGAGCTGCTGCCGACCTCGGCGACCCTGTTGCGTCAGTTGAAAAGCACCGGTGAGCTGGATTTTCCTGATCGCGTGAATGACCCGGATGACACCTGGCTACGCCTGATTTCCCGTGGCCTTAATCTCGATACGACGTTGCGCGTGACGGTGTCCGGGCCGAAAGCCGAGGCCTGGCGACAGGCTCTGATCAATCAGGGCGTGCGGGCGGCACGCATGGAGACCGGCAGTGTAGAAGGCTCTGGCCTGCGCATTGATCTGTTGCGTTAAGCTGTTTCGGGCGAGCACGAACTGCGTGTTCGCCTACTCTTTGCCTGACTGACTTTTTCGAGACCTTACATGCTCAATAACGATCGCCTGCTGGTGCAGATCCTGCTGCTGGTGTTGTTTGGTGCCAGCCTGTGGGTGATGGCGCCGTTCTGGTCGGCCCTGTTCTGGGGCGCGGTGCTGGCATTCGCCAGTTGGCCGCTGATGCGTCTGTTGACCCGCTGGCTCAATGGCCGTGAGTCGCTGGCTGCGGGGATTCTGACGCTGGGCTGGATGCTGCTGGTGGCCGCGCCGCTGGTCTGGCTGGGGTTCAACGTGGGGGATCATGTGCGTGATGCCACGGCGTTCATCAAGGATGTGCAGGTCGACGGTCTGCCGGAAGCGCCGGTGTGGCTGGGGACTTTGCCGTTTGTGGGCGAGCGCCTGGTCGGGCTGTGGAACAGCATCGATCAGCAGGGCGCCGCGCTGATGGTGTCGATCAAACCTTATCTGGGGCAGGTCGGTAACTGGCTGCTGGCGCGCAGTGCGCAGATTGGTGGCGGGATTCTCGAGCTGACGTTGAGCATTGTCTTTGTGTTCTTTTTCTATCGTGACGGGCCGCGACTGGCGGCGTTTGTGCACAGTCTGCTGGAGCGCTTGATCGGGGATCGTGCCGGGTATTACATCGAGTTGGTGGCGGGTACGGTGCAGCGGGTGGTCAACGGGGTGATCGGCACGGCGGCGGCGCAGGCGGTTCTGGCGTTGATCGGGTTTTTGATTGCCGGGGTGCCGGGGGCGCTGGTGCTCGGGATTGTTACCTTCCTGTTGAGTCTGATTCCGATGGGGCCGCCGTTGGTGTGGGTGCCGGCGACGGCCTGGCTGGCGTGGAAGGGTGAGTACGGGATGGCGGTGTTTCTCGGGATCTGGGGGACGTTTGTCATCAGTGGGGTGGATAACGTGCTCAAGCCGTATTTGATCAGCCGCGGGGGGAATTTGCCGTTGGTGATTGTGTTGCTTGGGGTGTTTGGCGGGTTGATTGCGTTTGGGTTTATCGGGTTGTTTATCGGGCCTACGTTGTTGGCGGTGGCTTATAGTTTGTTGACGGATTGGAGCAAGAGTCAGGGGCGGGTTGAGGATCGGCGGTAGCTGTTTTGGGTTTTGGGTTTGGGTGTATATCCATTGCTGCGGTAACGGCTGCTTAGGGTTCCGCCCTTACGGCGGGTCACCTTTTCCAAACGCCGAAAAGGTAACCCAAAAGGCTTGCTCCTACGTGCGGCCCGCTCGCTGGGGCTCGGGGTTCCTTCGCTGCGGGATCGATCCGGGCGCAGCGCCTACGGTTTGCTTCGCTGCACCTCCTCTCGCTGTGTTTGGCTGCGCCAAACGGTCGCTGCGCTCCCACGCCCGGATCAATCCCTCCACTCAGCCTTCCGACGTCGCCTGTGGATCAAGATCAAGAGCAGGCGAGCTGACACTCGGCCTATTGAGTGGTGAAGAGCGCGGGTGTTCGGCTTTTGATTTGCGTTGTTGCTGCCCCTCACCCCAGCCCTCTCCCGAGGGAGAGGGGGCTGAAATGTGTGCTTTTCAAAGCCTCAGTTCGACGCGGTATCGCACGTCGGCGTACCTCTCCCAAACACCTCGGTCAGTCCCCTCTCCCTCCGGGAGAGGGCTAGGGTGAGGGGCTTTTGATCTGTTTCAGAATCTGAGTTCGACTCGGTATTTCATGTCGGCGTAGCTCTCCCAAACACCTCGATCAGTCCCCTCTCCCTCTGGGAGAGGGCTAGGGTGAGGGGCTTTTGATCTGTTCCAGAATCTGAGTTCGACTCGGTATTTCAAGTCGGCGTAGCTCTCCCAAACACCTCGGTCAGTCCCCTCTCCCTCTGGGAGAGGGCTAGGGTGAGGGGCTTTTGATTGTCCGCGGCAAATAGTGTCTTCGACTCAAGTCGCCACATTCAAATACTTGCCCACCGACGCCGTTTTCTCCAGCGAGTACTGTTTGCTCAAATTGGCAATCATGCGGTTCAGGGCTTCGGTGGTGCTCTGGGTAGAAGCGGTCTGTTCTTCATCCGGCCGTTCTCGCCCTGCCTGTAAAGCCGCTTTCAGCTCGTCGCTGCTTACACCGCCGCTGCTGTCGCTATCGAGAACCTTGAGCAGCGCGGCACTGGTGTCAGTGCTGGTGGTTGAAGTCGCGCTGTCGCTGGCTTGCAGTGCGCTGCCGAGTTCTGTCGCGGTCACGCTGCCGTCGCCATCCGCATCAAGTTGGCTGAACAGTTCGTCGCTGCTGATGGCGCCGTCACCGTCGCTGTCGAGGGCGCTGATCAGGGCGTCGGCGAGGTCAGTGTCCGGTGCTTGATCGTGTGGCGGTGGCGGGGGCGCCATGGCGGTCAATTCTTCGGCGCTGAGGCTGCCGCTGGCATCGCTGTCCAGATCGCCGAACTGTTTACTCAGGTTGACCAGCAGGCCGTCGTCGGATTTCTGTGACAGGGCGCTTTTCAGTTCGTCCTGATCCACCGCGCCGTCGCCGTTGCTGTCGAGTTTGGCGAACAGTTCTTTTTGCAGTTGCTGGCTGCGGGCGTTTTGCGTGGAGGTACTGCTGGTGCTGGTATAGCTCGTGTAGTTGCTGACGCTACCAATCATCGGATTCACTCCCTGGAATGGAAAACCGGTGGGTGTACCGGCTTATGCAGCGTCGGGGCGCAAGTTGTCGGGGGTATGTGGGATTTGTACCGGTGGGTACACACGATGGAATGAACACCAAATACCTTGTAGGAGTGTTTGTTTCTCAGGTGCGCGGCAGGCGAATGATGGCGGTGAGGCCGCCGCCGGGGGTTCCTTCTAGGTTGAGCTGACCACCCAGACGCTGTGCCGCTTCGCGGGCAATCGTCATACCCAGCCCGACGCCGCCGGAGTTGCGATTGCGCGAGCCTTCCAGGCGATAAAACGGTTCAAACACCGCTTCACGCTTGTCCTCGGCAATCCCCGGGCCGTGGTCGATCACGCGGATCAGCAGTTGCTCGCGTTGATCCTGCAATTCGATGCGTGCCTGGCCGGCATAACGCAGGGCATTGTCCATGAGGTTGTTGAGGCACGAACGCAGCGCCATCGGCTGCACCGGCAGAGGTGCGCAATGGCCGCTGACCTGCACGTCGGCACCTTGGTCCTGAGCGTTTTCGCACAGCGATTCGACCAGCGCCTGCACATCCATCAACTGCAAGGCTTCGCTGGTGCGCTGTTCGTGCAGATAGGTGAGGGTGGCGTCGAGCATGCCGATCATGTCGTCGAGGTCTTGGCGCATCTGGCCTTGCAGCTTTTCATCGCTGATGTTCTCCAGGCGCAGTTTCAAGCGTGACAGCGGTGTGCGCAGGTCATGTGAGACCGCGCCCAGCATCCGTGCGCGCTGTTGCACCTGTTCGCGAATGCGTTGCTGCATCAGGTTGAAGGTGTAGGCGGCTTGTCGCGATTCCCGCGGGCCGGACTCGTCGAGTGGCGGGCTGTCGAGGTCTTCGCTGAGACGTTCGGCGGCGTCGCTCAGGCGCTGGATCGGGCGACTGAGCAGTTTGGCGCCGTACCAGGCCGCGATCATCAGCGTGATGAACTGAAAGGTCAGCGGCACCACCGGGCCACCGAACCACGGACGCGGTGGCCGTGGCGGGTAGCGCGGATCATGTGCCATCGGTTGCCCTTCGGCGCCTTGGGAGAACTCCGGTGGCGGCGGGGGCGGCGGTGGCCCGTAGAGGCGGAACCAGGCGAACGCCAGCAGGTGCGCCAGGACAATCGCCACGAACAGCACGCCAAACAGGCGCCCGAACAGCGTGTCGAAGCGCGCCCGCATCAGCCGATGTCCCGCGCGTCGAACAGGTAACCCTCACCGCGCACGGTTTTGATCAACTGCGGGGCTTTCGGGTCGTCGCCGAGTTTCTGCCGCAGACGCGAGACCAGCAGGTCGATGCTGCGGTCGAAGGCTTCGATCGAGCGACCCCGGGCCGCATCGAGCAGTTGCTCGCGGCTGAGTACCCGACGCGGACGTTCGATAAACACCCACAGCAGGCGGAATTCGGCGTTGGACAGCGGCACCACCAGACCATCGTCGGCGATCAACTGGCGCAGGACGCTGTTCAGACGCCAGTTGTCGAAACGAATGTTCGCGCGCTGTTCGGTTCGATCGTCGCGCACCCGGCGCAGAATGGTTTGAATGCGCGCGACTAGTTCGCGTGGCTCGAACGGTTTGGCCATATAGTCATCGGCACCCAGTTCCAGGCCGATGATGCGGTCGGTCGGTTCGCAACGTGCGGTGAGCATCAGGATCGGGATGTCCGATTCAGCGCGCAGCCAGCGGCATAGCGACAAGCCGTCTTCGCCGGGCAGCATCAGATCCAGCACGACAACATCGAAATGCTCGGCCTGCATCGCTTGACGCATCGCCGCGCCGTCGGTGACGCCGCTGGCTTGGATATTGAAGCGCGCGAGGTAGTCAATCATCAGCTCGCGGATCGGTACGTCATCATCGACGATCAGCGCGCGAATGCTCCAGCGCTTGTCGTCTTTAGGCTCATCCGTCGCGGTCATTTGGGTGTTGTGCATGAGGCTGTTCATCTGCCAGTAGGCCGCCAACCACAAAAGATGGGCTGCGAGGTTGTGGTTTCAGCATAGGCGTCCGGCCGTGAGGCGGGAAGTGCTGATGTAAGGACGTATTGCGGCTGGCGAGGCTAGCGCGGGTGCTTGTTGCTGGCGTGTCGGTTGTGTATCGGAGTCGACACAATAGCAGCGAGCGCTATGCTGATCACGGCCAGCGCGACGATTTACCGATCATCGGGTGCCGCGCTGCCGCCGGTTCCGCTACAATGCGCGCCGATTTCGACCTGCCTGAGAGCCCATTCATGTCCGCCTGCCAGACTCCTATCATCGTCGCCCTGGATTTCCCTACCCGTGACGCCGCACTGAAGCTGGCCGACCAGTTGGACCCGAAACTGTGCCGGGTCAAAGTGGGCAAGGAACTGTTCACCAGTTGCGCCGCCGAAATTGTCGGCACCCTGCGTGACAAGGGTTTTGAAGTATTCCTCGACCTGAAATTCCACGACATTCCCAACACCACCGCGATGGCCGTGAAAGCCGCTGCCGAGATGGGCGTGTGGATGGTCAACGTGCATTGCTCCGGTGGTATGCGCATGATGGCCGCTTGCCGTGAAGAGCTGGATAAACGCAGCGGC
Source organism: Pseudomonas sp. 3B-A001-10F (assembly GCF_056313565.1). Classification (NCBI taxonomy): domain Bacteria; kingdom Pseudomonadati; phylum Pseudomonadota; class Gammaproteobacteria; order Pseudomonadales; family Pseudomonadaceae; genus Pseudomonas; species Pseudomonas sp. 3B-A001-10F. Next base: position 300,254 of record NZ_JBQYFW010000002.1, on the reverse strand, counting down.
CCGCAGCCGTTGCTGATCGGCGTGACCGTGCTGACCAGCATGGAGCGTGAAGACCTGGCCGGTATCGGTCTGGATATCGAGCCACAAGAGCAGGTTCTGCGTCTGGCCGCGCTGGCCGAAAAGGCTGGCATGGACGGTCTGGTGTGCTCGGCGCTGGAAGCCTCGGCACTGAAAACTGCGCACCCTTCGCTGCAACTGGTGACCCCGGGAATTCGTCCGGCGGGCAGCGCGCAGGACGATCAGCGCCGCATCCTGACCCCGCGTCAGGCGCTGGATGCCGGTTCCGATTATCTGGTGATTGGCCGTCCGATCAGCCAGGCGGCGGATCCGGCGCAGGCGCTGGCTTCGGTTGTCGCCGAAATCGCCTAAGCCACACTGAAGATCCAAATGTGGGAGCGAGCCTGCTCGCGAAGAGGGTGTATCAGTCGAAGTCAGTATCGACTGAACCACCGCTTTCGCGAGCAGGCTCGCTCCCACATTGGTTTTTGTGCTGGTCTTAAACCTTCAGCACCAACTTGCCGAAGTTCTCACCGCTGAACAATTTCATCAGCGTTTCCGGGAAGGTCTCCAGCCCTTCGACGATATCTTCCTTGCTCTTGAGCTGCCCCTTGGCCATCCAGCCGGCCATTTCCTGCGCGGCGCTGGCGTATTGCGCCGCGTAATCCATCACCACAAAACCTTCCATCCGTGCACGATTGACCAGCAACGACAGGTAGTTGGCTGGCCCCTTGACCGCTTCCTTGTTGTTGTACTGGCTGATCGCGCCGCAGATAACCACCCGCGCCTTCATGTTCAAACGGCTCAACACCGCATCGAGGATGTCGCCGCCAACGTTATCGAAATACACATCGACGCCTTTCGGGCATTCGCGTTTAAGCCCGGCCACGACATCTTCGGACTTGTAGTCGATGGCACCGTCAAAACCCAACTCATCAATAAGGAATTTGCACTTGTCGGCGCCGCCGGCAATGCCAACCACGCGGCAGCCTTTGAGCTTGGCAATCTGCCCGGCGATGCTGCCCACTGCGCCCGCTGCACCGGACAACACTACGGTGTCGCCGGCCTTCGGTGCGCCGACATCCAGCAGGGCGAAGTAGGCGGTCATGCCGGTCATGCCCAGCGCTGACAGGTACACCGGCAGCGGTGCCAGTTTCGGATCGACTTTGTAGAAACCTCTTGGCTCGCCGAGGAAATAATCCTGCACGCCAATGGCGCCGTTGACGTAGTCCCCGACCGCAAAGCCAGGGTTGTTCGAAGCAATGACTTTGCCTACGCCCAGCGCGCGCATGACTTCACCGATACCGACCGGCGGGATGTAGGACTTGCCCTCGTTCATCCAGCCACGCATCGCCGGATCGAGGGACAGGTATTCGTTCTTGACCAGAATCTGGCCCGCCGCCGGTTCGCCGACCGGTACTTCCTGATAGGTGAAGGTCTCGCGGTTGGCCGCTCCCACCGGGCGTTTGGCGAGCAGGAACTGGCGATTGGTCTGGTTGGTCATGGCAGGCACTCGAACGGAATGAAGCCTTGTTGATAGACCTTCGCCGGCATTGGCGCAAGGTTGGCTGATGCGGCGAATGCACGCCGATCCAGTGCAGTGATGATCACCTGGCCGGTTTTATCACTGCGACGCATGGGCACATAAACAGCCATTGGATAGTGCTGACGCTCGGCAGACCTCAATGGCTATGCTGCCATTCCATACATCCCCTGCATCTATCCCTTCGAGGACATAACAATGAGCATGACGTTTTCCGGTCAGGTTGCTGTAGTCACTGGCGCGGCCAACGGCATCGGCCGTGCGACCGCGCAGGCGTTCGCCGCCGAAGGCCTGAAAGTGGTGGTCGCCGATCTGGACGCGGCAGGGGGCGAGGGCACGGTGGCGCTGATTCGTACAGCCGGCGGCGAAGCGACCTTCGTGCGCTGCAACGTGACCGTCGAAAGCGAAGTGAAGAATCTGATGGACGAGGTCATCAATACCTACGGCCGTCTCGACTACGCCTTCAACAATGCCGGCATCGAAATTGAAAAAGGCAAACTGGCCGAAGGCTCGATGGATGAGTTCGACGCAATCATGGGCGTCAACGTCAAAGGCGTCTGGCTATGTATGAAGTATCAACTGCCACTGCTGCTGGCGCAGGGTGGCGGGGCGATCGTCAATACCGCCTCGGTGGCGGGACTGGGCGCGGCGCCGAAGATGAGCATCTACGCGGCGTCGAAGCACGCGGTGATCGGTCTGACCAAATCGGCAGCCATCGAATACGCGAAGAAGAAAATCCGCGTCAACGCTGTGTGTCCGGCGGTGATCGATACCGACATGTTCCGCCGCGCTTATGAGGCCGATCCGAAGAAAGGCGAGTTCGCCAACGCCATGCACCCGGTCGGGCGCATCGGCAAGGTCGAAGAAATCGCCAGTGCCGTGTTGTACCTGTGCAGCGACGGTGCGGCATTCACCACCGGCCACTCGCTGGCAGTGGATGGTGGCGTCACCGCTTTCTGAATCACGCCCAAGAACAACAGCCCGCATTCGTTGCGGGCTTTTTTGTGGGCAGCGGTCAGTTCCGTGAAGCCTCTTAAACAATGTGTATCAAACGGTTAGAACGGTCGCTTTTGGCGGCGTTGTCGCACAGCCTGTCCGGCGCGGCTGTGATTTACTGCCGCCAGCAAAACGGACAGGAGTTTGCTTGCTCATGGAATTGAGAATTGATCGACAGGCAATGGTGCCGGTCGTGCAGCAGATTGTTGACGGACTGACCGAGTGGATCCTGCAAAGTGGCGTACCGCCGGCCACCCGTTTGCCGTCCGTGCGGCAAATCGCCCGGGGCAATCTGCTCAGCCAGTCGTGTGTGGTCGAGGCGTGTGAGCGGCTGGTATCGCAGGGTGTTCTGAGTTCATGCCAGGGCACCGGGTTCATTGTCGCCGCCTCGCCCTCGGTAACAGGCGCAGAAGATGAGCTGGCGCCATTCGAGGGCCGGTTCGCCTGGTGCGATGCCGTGTGCGAGGCCGCGGGCGGCTTGAAACTTGGCGCGGGCGGACTGCCGCATAGCTGGCGTGAACCTGACGACCTCAGTTATGCCCTGCGCGAGGTGGCCCGCACCGACATGGCCAGCCTGTTCAACTACAGCACGCCCTTGGGGCTTCCAGCGTTGCGCGAGCAAATCGCCAAGCGCCTGAAACTGTTCGGTATCGAGGCCCGCAGTGCGCAGTTGCTAAGTACCTGCGGCGCCAGCCATGCGCTTGATCTGATCGTGCGCACCTTGTTCAAGGCTGGAGACTGCGTGGTGGTCGAGACGCCCGGTTACGCGCCGTTGTTCGATCTCCTGCGGATGCACGGCGTGCGCATGCTCGAGGTGCGTCGCACCCCGAACGGGCCGGATATCGACGCACTGGAAGCGTTGCTGCAACAGTTTCGCCCCGGCGCGTTATTCATCAACAGCCATCATCACAACCCCACCGGCAGTTGCCTGTCGCCGAGCGTAGCGCAACGCATCCTGCAACTGAGCAAGACCTACGATTTGCGCGTGATCGAAGACGATGTCTACGCAGACTTGCACACCGGCAACGGCACGCGCCTGGCGGCTCTGGATGATGAGGGGCGAGTCATTTACGTGGGCAGTTTTTCCAAGACGCTGAGCAGCTCGTTGCGGGTCGGTTTCGTTTTTGCCGACAGCGACATGGTCAGACGGCTGGCGCAGGTCAAGATGATCAGCGGTCTGGGGGCGTCAAGGTTTACCGAAGCGGTGCTGGCCAGCCTGATGGTCAGCGGCGCTTACCGCAAACTGGTGCAGCGCCAGCGTCAACGCCTGAATGCCGATCGCGCGGCCGCGTTGCAGGCGCTGGAGGACGCCGACTGGGAGGTTTTCGGCAAGCCTGCGGGTGGCTTGTTCATCTGGGCGCGCTCGCGCATGACCGATCAGATTCGGCTGCGTCGGCAGGCTCAACGTTGCGGCGTGTTGCTGTCAGCGCCTGATGCATTCAGTCCCAATGGCGAGTCGGGCGATTGGCTGCGCATCAACGTCGCCTACGCTTGTGATCCACGCGCCCGGCAGTTTTTTCGCTACACCGGTTCGGATCGACCTCAAGTGTTCTGAAAACGACGCAGGCGTAGCTTTTTGCCATTATTCCGACGCCAGAGACTTGTGCTGCTTCATGGCCGTTGCGACTCTTCGCTCTACTGACAATGGCAGGGGACTACGCGCAATGATTTCGGCCATGCAAGGACGTTTTGCCAACCTCGGTATGGCGAAAAAACTGGGTATCGGGTTTGTGCTGGTTTTGCTTCTGACCGCGCTGGTGGCGGCCATCGGCGTCTGGTCCCTGCAAACCATCAGTCAGCGTTTCGACGGGCTGAAACAGATGTCTTCGCTCAACAGTGGCTTGCTCAAGGTGCGCCTGCTCGAGCAGGAATATGCCTTGCGGGGCGATCCGAAGACGGCCGATGCCCTGCGCAAGGGCGTCGACGAACTGGTTGCTCTGGCTGATCAGCTCAAAGCGCAGTCGGCGGCGAATGTGCCGGTCATGAATGATGTGCAGCAGTCGCTGGGCGCTTATCGTAAGGCGTTCGACGAGTTTGTGTCGTTGACTCAGGCCAAGGACCTGGCGCTGGAAATGGCCAGTTGGTCGGTGTCCAGTGTGGCCAACAATCTTGACGTATTGCAGGCCGGACTTGCCGACGACGGTGCTTATACCTTGAAGGACACCGAGGGCAAGGACGGCGCACAGTTCATCGAGCAGGCCAGTCAGGTCAGCCAGGTTTCGCGGTTGATGCTGCAAGCGATGAACGAAGCGCGGATTCGTCTCGATCAAAGCCGCAAGGGCGATGCCGACAGTGCTGGCAAGGGCAATATCGAACAGGCCGCACAAGCGCAGGCGCAGGCCGAAGAATTGAAAACCACGGTCAAGGACGAGGGCTATCTCACCGTGCTCAATGAAGTGTCTGGGCACATCGCCGGTTTCAACGACAAATTGGCCGAATACACCGGGTTGCTCGCGCAGGAAAAAACCGTCTACGAGCAATTGCACCAGCGTGCCGACCAAGTGGTTGAGCGGGTGAATCAGGCGTATGTCGCTGAAGACGGCGCGATGCAGGCAGAACTGAAGAAAAACTCGCTGCTGATCATCGGCTCATCGGCGCTGGCATTGCTGGTGGGATTACTCGCCGCGTGGCTGATCACCCGACTTATCGTCGCGCCATTGCGCAGTGTGATTCAGGTCGCGCAGCAGATTGCCGCCGGTGACTTGAGTGCGACTGTGGCAGTGACCCGTCGCGACGAGATTGGCCAGTTGATGCTGGCGATGCAACAGATGGGCGCGGGTCTGAGTACCATCGTCAGTGGTTTGCAGGCGGGGATTGAGCAATTGGCCAGTTCAGCGCAATCGTTGTCGACGGTCACCGAGCAGACCAACCTTGAGGTCAGCAGTCAGAAGGAAGAAACCGAGCAGGTTGCCACGGCGATGAACCAGATGACCGCCACCGTTCACGACGTTGCACGCAACGCCGAAGAAGCGGCGCTGGCCGCGCAAACGGCGGATGACAAAGTCGAGAGTGGGCAGCAGGTGGTGCGCCAGAGCATGGCGCGCATCGAGCAATTGGCTGACTCGGCGACGTCGGCCAGTTCGAGCATCGAAAGCCTCAGTGCTGAAATCCAGAATATCGGCACGGTGCTCGGGGTGATCAAGAGTGTTGCCGAACAGACCAATCTATTGGCGCTGAATGCCGCCATCGAGGCGGCGCGGGCCGGGGAGCAGGGCAGGGGCTTTGCGGTGGTGGCTGATGAGGTACGTGCTTTGGCTCGGCGCACGCAGCAATCGACTGAGGAGATTGAACGGCTGGTCAGTGCTTTGCGCTTGGCGGCGCATTCGTCGGTGCAGCAGATTCAGAGCAGCGGGGAGTTGGTGAAGCTGGCGGTCAGTGATGCGTTGCAGACCGAGAGTGCGCTGGGGAGTATTGCGGCGGCGGTGTCGTTGATTCAGCAGATGAATCAGCAGATTGCGGCGGCGGCCGAGGAGCAGAGTTCGGTGGCGGAGGAGATCAATCGCAGTGTGACGAGTATTCGTGCGAGTGCGGATCAGTCGTCGATCGCGATGCGTGGAAATGCGGCTTCGAGTGTTGAGCTGGCGCAGTTGGGGGGGGAGTTGCGCGGGATGGTTGGGCATTTTCGGCTTTGACGCTTTGACGCTTTGACGCTTTGACGCTTTGACGCTTGGCGGCCTTTGGGCCGACCAGGCTCTTGGGGTTTTGGGGGGATATCCGTTGCTTCGGGTGTTGCTGATTAGGGTTCCGCCCTTACGGCGGGTCACTTTTTACAAACGCCTAAAAAGTAACCAAAAACGCTTGCTCCTACGTGCGGCCCGCTCGCTGGGGCTCGGGGTTCCTTCGCTCCGGGATCGATCCGGGCGCAGCGCCTACGGTTTGCTTCGCTGCACCTCCTCTCGCTGTGTTTGGCTGCGCCAAACGGTCGCTGCGCTCCCACGCCCGGATCAATCCCTCCACTCAGCCTTCCGACGTCGCTGGTGGATCAAGATCAAGAGCGGCAGCCGAGCTAACGCTCATCCTGTTGAGTGGTGAGAAGCTGATGCGGTTGCGAGGTGGGCGTTGCTTTTGCTTTTCTGTGGGAGCGAGCTTGCTCGCGAAGGCGGCCTGACAGCCGACCAATTTTCTATCGGATGTACTCAGTCCCAATGTAGGAGTGAGCCTGCTCGCGATGGCGGCCGGATAGCCGACCAACCTCTGTCAGATGTACTCAGCCCCCTTGTGGGAGCGAGCTTGCTCGCGATGGCGGCCGGATAGCCGACCAACCTCTGTCAGATGTACTCAGCCCCCTTGTGGGAGCGAGCCTGCTCGCGAAGGCGGCCTGACAGCCGACCAATTTTCTATCGGATGTACTCAGTCCCAATGTGGGAGTGAGCCTGCTCGCGATGGCGGCCGGATAGCCGACCAACCTCTGTCAGATGTACTCAGCGCCCCTTGTGGGAGCGAGCTTGCTCGCGAAGGCGGCCGGATAGCCGACCAATCCGCTATCGGATGTACTCAGTCCCAATGTGGGAGTGAGCCTGCTCGCGATGGCGGCCGGATAGCCGACCAACCTCTGTCAGATGTACTCAGCCCCCTGTGGGAGCGAGCCTGCTCGCGAAAGCGGCCTCACATTCACCGGTTTTCTATCAGGTTCACTCCCGCGAGCCCACAAAAAAGCCACCTTTCGGTGGCTTCTCTTCCAGCATCTGCAATCAGTCGTAAATCACTTTCTTCTTCCAGTCCGCATCGGCCTCGACATCTTTGAGGCCGGCGGTCAGTTGGTTTTCTTCACCTTCAACCGGTGCAATCTTGTCCATGACCTGGGCGTTCGCGCGGGCCAGGAGTTTTTCCAGGTATTGCAGTTGTTCTGCGTACATCTGCGGATCCTGCTGTTTGCGCAGGTATTGCACGCCGCGTTCGAAGGCGAGGCGGGCCTGGCCGGGCTGGTTTTGTTGCAGGGACTGTTGGCCGAGGTTGTTGAAGAATTCGATGTGCAGCAGCACCAGAATGTGGCGAACTTCGCGGATCCAGTGTTTGGCTTCATTCGGTGGCAGGAAACCATCGTGGGCGGCGCGGGTGATCTGGCCGTGGAGGGCTTCGAGCAGGAAGCGCACGTCTTTGGCTTTGGCTTCGGTCAGGATCGGTGCCGGTGGGTTGTTGACCGGGATCGATTCGCCTTGGGCGACCAGGGCGCTCAGTTCGGTGATGCGTGATTTGGTGGTGGCGCTGGTTTTTTCCAGGTTCAGCAGGCGCTGGCAGACGTTCAGTTCCAGACGGGTCAGCAGCAGCTTGAGCGCCGGGGTCATGAACTGGCCGGGGAAGGTTTCGGTCAGTTCGCCGCAACGGCGCAGGCGGTCGTTGAGTTCGACCTTGGTGCGGGCCTTCTCCAGTTTGTTGTTTTCCACCACATGGTTCATGTAGCCAATGGCGATCAGAATTGCGATCCCGGCTACGACTAGCAGGGTGATCATGAGTGGTGTCACCGGTAAGACCTCTTTATAGGGTTCGCATGCGAGTGTAGTGGCTGGGCATTTAGCCGCCTAGCGCCGCTCGACGAGTTGGATCGGCAGGTTCAATCTGTATCGGCCGCACGCTGCTTATATGAATGCTGGCTCTGCGAGTGCAGATTGCCATCACTGTGGGTGGACTATAGCGTCTTGGCGAGTGGCGGAATATAGGCGTCAATCGTCGGGCGACGGAAAAGCCCGATTGCCGCCGTAAAGGTCGTCGAAGTCATTGATTTAAATAAATTTATATCAGGGGGTTGACGACCTCTCAATCCATCCATAGAATGCGCGCCACTTGCAGCGTAAAGCACACAGCGAAGCGCGGCAGGGAGTGAATGTTGTAGTGTGTCCCCTTCGTCTAGTGGCCTAGGACACCGCCCTTTCACGGCGGTAACAGGGGTTCGAGTCCCCTAGGGGACGCCAATGCGGGAATAGCTCAGTTGGTAGAGCACGACCTTGCCAAGGTCGGGGTCGCGAGTTCGAGTCTCGTTTCCCGCTCCAATTTTAAACAGCAGCGCTTTCGGGCGGTGCTGAGTGAAACCAGAACCAAGTCTTCGGATACGGATCTGGACACCGAAACACACACCATGTGTTCCGGGTAGCGTGTCCCCTTCGTCTAGTGGCCTAGGACACCGCCCTTTCACGGCGGTAACAGGGGTTCGAGTCCCCTAGGGGACGCCATTGCGGGAATAGCTCAGTTGGTAGAGCACGACCTTGCCAAGGTCGGGGTCGCGAGTTCGAGTCTCGTTTCCCGCTCCATATTCACAAAAACGCCGCTCAACAGAGCGGCGTTTTTGTATGCGCGCGATTTGTGGTTGTGTCATCTGTCATAAAGAAAAAGGCCCGCCGAAGCGATTCGGCGGGCCTTTTTGCGTTTTGCATCTGCTTACCAGGACAGCATCAGTCGGCCTGCAAACAGAATAAGCACCACGCCCATGGTGCGCTCGAACCAATGGCCCATGCGCATGAACAGCAGGCGAACCCGATTGCTTGAGAAGAACAGCGCGACCACGACAAACCACAATGCATTCACAAAGCACATCCACAGCCCGTAAAAGGCCTGGATCTGCAGGGGCGTGCTGGCGCTGATGATCGTGGTGAAGATGGCCAGGAAAAACAGTGTGGCCTTGGGGTTGGTTGCATTGGTCAGAAAACCGGTGCTGAAAGCTTTGAGCAGCGTTTGTTCGACCACGGGCTCGTCCGCAGCTTTTTCACCTTCAACGGCCGATTTGGGTTTGCTGCGCAACAGGCTGACGCCCAGATACAGGATGTAAGCACCGCCCACCACTTTGGCCACGGTCAGCAACCACGGCGTGGTGTGCATCAGCGCGCCGACGCCAAGCAATGTGTAGAGCACGTGCACGGAAATCCCTGCGCCAATCCCCAACGCCGTGCAGATCCCTACCAATCGGCCGAACCGTACGCTTTGGCGAATGGTGACTGCGAAGTCCGGGCCGGGAGCAACCACAGCCAGAAAGTGAATGGTTGCCAGCGCCAGAAACTCGCCCAGATAATTCGAATACATCTCAGCTCCAATAGGTCAGGGGTGAAGCATTGCCGCGATAGCCGACAAAAAAGGAAAGGCTCAAACGCGGATCGGCCACGCCCGGGGTCACCGAGTGCATGCGCCGCGAGTTGAACATGATGAAATCACCGGGTTGCGGTCGGACTTCAAGCGCAGGTGGACCGAGCAGCGCTGGTTCAATGCCATAACTGTCGCCACGCATTTCATCGAATTGATCCGGGCTGATGTCGTCGTCCCACATCTGCAACGCACCGCCCTCGGTTGGCATGTTCAGATAGACGTTGCAGGCGAACTGCGCTTCCAGACTGCGGGCCTGGAAGCTGTCCGGAGCATCCTTGGCGAAGATGTCGTGATGGGCGAGGAAGCACACGCCGGGTTTCACCACGCGCGAAAGGCCGACATACATTTTCCGGCCGTAGAGGTTTTCCAGGTGCGCGCCGGCCGGCCAGGATTCGTCGAGCATGCAGCGCAAGGTGTCGATCGGTGAGGAGTAGGGCGCGCAGCGATTGCGCAGTTCAGCGATGTTGCTGGTGGCGCGTTCGAAGTAGTCCTCAATCAGCAGCGGCTGATTTTCCGCCTCGTAAAATGCCATGCCGATGCGGCCGATACTGGGGGCGTTGATGTAACCCTCAAAGCCTGGAGCGAGAATCTTGTCGCCAATCTGAATGGCCAGCGGTTCTGGCAAAAAGCCTTTGACGCGAATGGCGAGGACTTCTTCGTTGGCCAGTTTTTTTATGCACGTCTCATCGAGACGCTCGACGTCTAGCATCATTTTTTTAGGTCCATCTATCGATAGTCAACGGAACCCACGAATGCGGTTCCCCGGCGTCGGACGCTGCGTGAGGCAGCGTCCGAAATGCTCAATCCACGCTGTAGTGGACGGACAGCGTGCCTTTCTTCTGCGAAAGGGACGCGATCGTGACTGTGCCCAGATCCTTCAGGCTGCGTACATGGGTGCCGCCGCAGCCGTAGGCGGGCAGTTCACCAAAACCGATTTCCCGCGCGCCTTCGCGCAGTGAGGTCAGGCGGGGCAGGTCGTGTTCGATCCACTGGTCGATCCCGTGTTGAACGGTCTCTGCATCGACTTCCTGCGCGGTGTCGCCGGGTTTGAATTGCACTCGGCCTTCATCCGGCCAGTGATGGGCTTTGATCGGCATCCAGCCCAGCGCCTGGACGAAATGCCCGATCAGGTGCCCGGCCGAATGCATGCGTGTATTGAAGTGGCGGCGCTGTTCGTCGATGCGGATGCAGGTCATGCCCAGTTCCACCGGCCGGTCGACAAAATGAATGATCCGGTCCGGCTCCTGCACCACACGCAATACCTGGCTTTCACCGATCCAACCGGTATCACACGGCTGTCCGCCGCCTTGCGGATGAAACAGTGTGGCGCGCAAGACCACGGCGAATTCGTTCTCTTGGGGCGTGCAGTCGAGGACTTCCACATTAGCCTTGAGGTCATCACTATGGAAAAAGAGGCGAAGCGTCATATTCCATGCCCTTATTAAAGTTTCTGTTTTTATTATATGAATCGTGCAATAACGTGATAATCCGTTCAAACATCAAAGGACTTGTGCGCTGTGAGCATCAATCTGCCGCTACCGCTGCTCGGTGAAATGGCGATTTTCGTCAAGGTCGTGGAGACCGGCAGTTTCTCTGAAGCCGCTCGGCAACTGGGTTCATCGCCATCAGCGGTGAGCCGCAGTATTTCGCGGCTGGAAAAAGCCTTGGCCACGCGGTTGCTGCAGCGCACCACGCGCAAGCTGCGTTTGAGTGACGGCGGGGAAGAGGTTTTCAAGCGTTGCCAGGAGATGGTCAGCGCGGCCAAATCGGTGATGGAAATCAGTGGCCAGTTCACCCATGAAGCGGAAGGACTGGTGCGCGTCAGCGTGCCGAAAGCAGTAGGGCGCTTTGTGATTCATCCGCACATGCCCGAGTTTCTGCGGCGTTATCCCAAGGTCGATGTCGAGTTGTTGCTGGAGGATCGGCAGGTCGATTTGATCGACGACCATGTCGATCTGGCGATTCGCATCACCGATCGACCACCGGCCGGGCTGGTTGGGCGGCAACTACTGACCATCGACCACTTGCTCTGTGCCACGCCGCAGTACCTGGCCGAGCACGGCATACCGACTCACCCGCATGATCTGCTCAATCACAGTTGTATTTATCTGGGGGAAACCCCGAGTGATGCGCGCTGGAAATTCAAGAAGGGTAGTAAGGCGGTGACGGTAGGTGTCCGCGGTCGCTATGCCGCCAATCACACAGGCGTGCGGCTGGGCGCGGTGTTGCAGCACATCGGCATCGGCAGCCTGCCGTATTTCACCGCCCGTTACGCGCTTGAGCAAAAGTTGGTGGTGCAGGTGTTGCCGGACTGGACGTTCCTCGCGTCCTATCACGGCGGATTGTGGTTGCTGCATTCGCCGACGCGCTATCTGCCACCCAAGTTGCGGGTGTTCATCGACTATCTGGTGGAGTGCCTGCAGAAAGAGCCGACCTTGAGCAAGCCGGGCAAATCAGTGGGGGAAAGCAACGCGGCGATGGCGTATGAATTGCCCGAAAGTGAAGGGTTGTTGTAGCGCAAAGCAAAAGATCGCAGCCTTCGGCAGCTCCTACAGAGGATTGCGTGAGTCCACTGTAGGAGCTGCCGAAGGCTGCGATTTTTTGATCTTCAACCCACTGTTATATCAGTGCTTGCTGTCCTGAGCGGACATCGCCAGCAGTTGTTTTTCCTGGTTCCAGTCGAACGGTTCATCGTTCTGTTCGGCTTCGTAGCGACGTTCTTCCAGTGCCTGATACAGGTCGATCTCTTCATCGGACAAGTAATGCAGGCAGTCGCCGGCGAAGAACCACAACAGATCGCGCGGGATCAGGTGGGCGATTTGCGGATAACGGCTAATCACTTGAGTCAGGATGTCCTGGCCCAGGTACTGGCTTTCGATCGGATCGATCGGCAGCGATGCCAGCAGTTCGTCGAAGCGCTCCAGGAACAAGGCATGGCTTTCTTCGGGAACCTGTTCGGCCTCACCTACGGCGACCAGGATACTGCGCAGGTGGTCGAGCAAAACAAGATGATCGGCAACGACGTTGGACACGAGATAAGTCCTCAAGAGCAAAACGGGCGCGGGAGTATAAAGCTCCCGCGCCCTCTTGGACATGGTTGTCAGGATCAGCGGACTTTGCCCTCTGCCAGTTTCAGTTCCTCTTTGTCGAAGTCATCGACGTCGATCACCTTGCGTCGCGCGGCTTCGGCATCGCGCAGGCTCTGTGCTTCCACCGGTTGCAATACTCCAGCTTCAAGCGCTGCATCGATGGCGTGTTCGCCCGCGACCGGTTTGACCTGACCGCTTTTCAGCGAGGTGTGCAGTTTTTTGTGCAACGGCTGCGCAGCATTGAGCAGATCGCTGGCGTGTTGCAGCGCGCCGACGGCATCGTCTGCCGACTGCGGGCGATAGCAACCGGCAAGCAGTTCTTCCAGCGCCGGATCACCTTTGGCGCGACCAATCACGCCTGCCACTTCGGCACCGAGTTTGTCCGACGGGCCTTTGTGACGACGACCGAACGGGAACACGATGGCTCGCAGCAGGCAACCGAATACCTTGTTCGGGAAGTTGCGCAGCAATTCATCCAGCGCCCGTTCCGATTGGCCGAGGCTTTCTTCCATCGCCCAACGGAACAGTGGCTCCATGTACGCTGGCGAATCCAGATCGTGATAACGCTTGAGCGCGGCGGAGGCCAGATACAGGTTGCTCAACACATCACCCAGACGTGCCGACAGACGCTCGCGACGTTTCAGTTCGCCGCCCAGCAACATCATGCTGAAGTCGGCGAGCATGGCGAACGCCGCTGCCTGACGGTTCAGTGCGCGGAAGTAGCCTTGGCTGATCTTGTCGCCCGGCGCGTGTTCGAAGTGGCCGAAACCGAGGTTCAACACCAGCGTACTGGCCGCATTGCTTACGGCGAAACCGATGTGTTTGAGCAGCAAACCATCGAACTCTTTCAGCGCCTGATCCTTGTCCTCACGACCGGCGAGGGCCATCTCCTTCAGCACGAATGGATGGCAACGAATCGCGCCCTGACCGAAGATCATCAGGTTGCGCGACAGGATGTTTGCACCTTCCACGGTGATGAAGATCGGCGCGCCGTTCCAGCTACGCCCCAGGTAGTTGTTCGGGCCCATGATGATCGCCTTGCCACCATGAACATCCATGGCGTGGCTGATGCACTCGCGGCCGCGTTCGGTGAGGTGATACTTGAGAATCGCCGAGAGCACCGACGGTTTCTCGCCCAGATCCACTGCGTTGGCAGTGAGCATCCGCGCCGCGTCCATCATCCAGGCGTTGCCGCCGATGCGCGCCATGGCTTCCTGAATACCTTCGAAAGCCGACAGCGGTACATTGAACTGCTCGCGAATCTGCGCGTACTGACCGGTGACCAGGCTGGTGAATTTGGCCGCGCCAGTGCCGACTGCCGGCAACGAGATCGAACGGCCGACCGACAGGCAGTTCATCAGCATCATCCAGCCCTTGCCGAGCATCTCCTGACCGCCGATGAGGAAGTCCAGCGGAATAAACACGTCTTTGCCCGAGTTCGGGCCGTTCATGAACGCCGCGCCGAGTGGCAGGTGACGACGACCGATTTCCACCCCAGCGGTATCGGTCGGAATCAACGCGAGGCTGATGCCAAGGTCTTCCTTGTCGCCCAGCAGATGCTCCGGGTCGTAGGCCTTGAAAGCCAGGCCGAGGAGGGTCGCGACAGGACCGAGGGTGATGTAGCGTTTTTCCCAGTTCAGGCGCAGGCCGATGACTTCCTGACCTTCCCATTGGCCTTTGCAGATTATCCCGGTGTCGGGCATCGCACCGGCATCGGACCCGGCGAGCGGACCGGTGAGGGCGAAGCACGGGATGTCATCGCCACGGGCCAGCCGTGGCAGGTAGTGATTGCGTTGTTCGTCGGTGCCGTAATGCAGCAGCAGTTCGGCCGGGCCGAGGGAGTTCGGCACCATCACGGTGGACGCGAGGTCACCGCTACGGGTAGCGAGTTTCATCGCCACCTGCGAGTGGGCGTAAGCCGAGAAGCCTTTGCCACCGAATTCTTTCGGGATGATCAGGGCGAAGAAACCGTGTTCCTTGATATGCGCCCAGGCTTCGGGTGGCAGGTCCATCGACTGGCCGATCTGCCAGTCAGTGACCATCGCGCAGAGTTCCTCGGTTGGGCCGTCAATGAACGCCTGTTCTTCCTCACTCAATTGCGCCTTGGGATAGGCCAGCAATTTGTCCCAGTCCGGGCGGCCGCTGAACAGCTCACCGTCCCACCACACGGTGCCGGCGTCGATTGCGTCGCGTTCGGTCTGCGACATGGGTGGCAGGGTTTTCTGGAACCAGTTGAACAACGGCGCAGTGAAATGCTTGCGACGCAGATCAGGCAGCAGCAGCGGGGCAGCGACCACCGCCAGCAGCACCCAGAACACCAGCAACAACCAGCCCGGCGCATGACTGAAAATACCCATCGCCAGCAGGTAGACGGCCACGATGCCCAACGCAGGCAGAGGTGAAATACGCCGGTGGGCGAGATACGCCACTCCAACGATCAAAACCAGTATCCACAACAACAGCATATTCAGTCCTCCGTGAACCAAGGCAAATCGACCCTCCAGAGCTTAGACGGCATCTGTAAAACCGGGTGGTCAGACCAAGGTGATTGAAATCGTGGGAAACCCCGGATGGTTTTCGTAGGTTCGGTGGGCAACACGTGTGGGAAATCGTTCGCTGATCCCGCGTCTTTGCGTCCAAGTTTGGCCGAAACGTCGTTATCTCTGTGCTGACGCTGTCGCTAGACTCGGGGCTCACCCAGGAGATTGTCGTCATGCGCGAGTATCTGAGTCCCGGCCGCTTCATCGATAGTGACCACCCGGCAGTGGTGGAGTTCGCCGAACAGCATCGGGGTGCCAGCCGCGATCCGCTCGAGCGGGCGATCAATCTTTATTACGCGGTGCGTGAGGCGGTGCGCTACAACCCCTACACCTTCAGTCGCGATCCGCAGACCTTGCGTGGCAGCTATGCGCTGACGACGGGGGAGAGTTATTGCGTGCCCAAAGCCACGCTGCTTGCCGGTTGTGCGCGGCATTGCGGGATCCCGGCGCGTATCGGTCTGGCCGACGTAAAAAATCACTTATCGACGCCACGTCTGCTTGAGTTGCTGAAAAGCGACATGTTCGCCATGCACGGGTACACCGAACTGTTCCTCAATGGACGCTGGGTCAAAGCCACACCGGCGTTCAATCAGAAGCTATGCGAATTGTTCAACGTTGCGCCGCTGGAGTTCGACGGTATCAATGACAGCGTTTTCCACCCGTTCAATCGCGACGGCGCGCAGCTCATGGAGTATCTGGTCGATCACGGCCAATTCGCCGATGTCCCGGAAACGTTCTTCTTCGAACATTTGCAAAAGTGCTATCCGCATCTGTTCACTGATCAGCAGCCGCAACGGCTGGGCGATATGCAGAGTGATTTGAGCCGTACCTGATCCGGCGTATGCTGCCTGCCCACTCATTTGAAAAGAGGCGGTCATGCTGAAGATCTGGGGACGGAAAAACTCATCGAATGTCAGGAAGCCATTGTGGGCGGCTGAAGAGCTTGGCCTGGCCTACGAGGCAATCGATGCCGGCGGCGCATTTGGAGTAGTCGACACTCCCGAGTACCGGGCGATGAACCCGAATGGCCGGGTGCCGGTGATCGAAGACGACGGTTTCGTGCTGTGGGAGTCCAACGCCATCGTCCGCTATCTGCTGGCCAGACATGCGCCCGACAGTCACTGGTATCCGGCGGATCCGCAAGCGCGAGCCATCGCTGACAAATGGATGGACTGGACCACTTCAAGTTTTGCCGGTCCCTTCCGCACGGTGTTCTGGGGCGTCTTGCGCACGCCGGCGGACAAGCAGGACTGGGCTGCGATCAACGCCGCGATCAAGGAATGCAATGAGTTGCTGAGCATGGCCGATCATGCCTTGGCCAGTCAGCCATATCTCTCTGGACAAGACATCGGCATGGGCGATATCCCGCTCGGCAGTTTCATTTATGCCTGGTTCGAGATGCCCATCGAACGCGCGCCACAAGCGCATCTGCAAGCCTGGTACGAGCGCTTGAAGCAGCGTCCGGCTTACCAGAAAGCGGTTATGACCGCGTTGACTTAATACTTACTATCGACACACTTGACTGTACTTGTGCGGCGGCGGCAAGCACCATTGCGCTCTGGTGCTGCGGTTGTTTCCCTCGCCGCCCGCCCTTATTTATCCCTTTCTTCCCTTCTTGGTGCGTAAATCCGATATGAGTTCCGCTCTGTCCATCCGGCAGCTAACCAAAACCTACGGCAACGGGTTCCAGGCCTTGAGTGGTATCGATCTGGACGTCGCCGAAGGTGATTTTTTCGCCTTGCTCGGCCCTAACGGTGCCGGAAAATCCACGACCATCGGCATTCTCTCGACCCTGGTGAACAAGACCAGCGGCACGGTGAATATCTTCGGCCATGACTTGGACAAGAACCCGGCAGCGCTCAAGCGCTCGATCGGCGTGGTGCCCCAGGAATTCAACTTCAATCAGTTCGAAAAGACCTTCGACATCGTCGTGACCCAGGCCGGTTACTACGGCATTCCGGCGAAGATCGCCAAGGAACGCGCCGAGCAGTACCTGACCCAACTGGGCCTTTGGGACAAGCGCGATGTGCCGTCGCGTTCGCTGTCCGGCGGCATGAAGCGGCGTTTGATGATCGCCCGAGCGCTGGTGCACGAACCGCGTCTGCTGATCCTCGATGAACCGACCGCAGGCGTCGACATTGAGCTGCGTCGATCAATGTGGACGTTCCTCACTGAGCTGAACCAGAAAGGCATCACCATCATCCTCACCACGCACTATCTGGAAGAGGCTGAGCAGTTGTGCCGCAATATCGGCATCATCGACCACGGCACCATCGTCGAGAACACCAGCATGAAACAATTGCTGGGGCAGCTGCACGTGGAAACCTTCCTGCTGGACCTGAAAAACGACTTGAACGCCGCGCCGCAATTGCTCGGCTACCCTGCCCGGTTGATCGACAGCCATACCCTGGAAGTCCAGGTCGACAAATCCATGGGCATCACGGCGTTGTTCACCCAGTTGGCGCAGCAGAACATCGAAGTGCTGAGCCTGCGTAACAAAACCAATCGCCTCGAGGAGCTGTTCGTGTCCCTGGTGGAGAAGAATCTGTCGAAGGTGGCGGTATGAGTTCCGAATTCCGTCCCAACCTCGTCGCCCTGCAGACCATTGTTTACCGCGAGGTCAAACGCTTCACACGGATCTGGCCGCAGACGCTGCTGCCGCCGGCGATCACCATGGTTCTGTATTTCGTGATCTTCGGTAACCTGATCGGTCGGCAGATCGGCGACATGGGGGGCTTCACTTACATGGAGTACATCGTGCCGGGGCTGATCATGATGTCGGTGATCACCAACTCCTACGGCAACGTGGTCTCGAGTTTCTTCGGCAGCAAGTTCCAGCGTTCCATCGAAGAGCTGATGGTGTCGCCGGTGTCGCCGCACACTATTCTGATCGGTTTCACCATTGGCGGCGTGTTGCGTGGTCTGATGGTTGGCGTGATCGTGACCATTCTGTCGCTGTTCTTCACCCATTTGCAGGTACATCACCTCGGCGTGACCATTTTGGTGGTGGTACTGACGGCGACGATTTTCTCGCTGCTGGGCTTCATCAACGCGGTGTTCGCGCGCAACTTCGATGATATTTCGATCATCCCGACCTTTGTGCTGACACCGCTGACGTACCTGGGTGGGGTGTTCTACTCGATCACCTTGCTGCCGCCGTTCTGGCAGACCGTGTCACTGGCCAACCCGGTGCTGCACATGGTCAACGCCTTCCGTTACGGCATTCTGGGTGTGTCGGATATCAAGATCGGCATTGCGATCACCTTCATGCTGGTGGCGACCGTTGTGCTGTATCTCGGCTGCGCGCGGTTGCTGGTGAGTGGGCGCGGGATGCGTACCTGATCCAGAACCGCGTCGACTTCTTCGCGAGCAGGCTCGCTCCCACATTGGATCTATGTTGTGCTGAAGATCTTCTGTGGGAGCGAGCTTGCTCGCGAATGCAGACGCCACAAATCAGAACGGCCTCCCATTGCGGAGGCCGTTTTGCGTTCAGCGCATGCGACTCTTCTTGCGCCGCGCCCATTGCCGCGCCACCCACCAGCGCCAATACATCATCACAATGCAGTAGGCGAGGGCGCCGAGTACCAGTCCGACCACCACCGAGCCGAGCAGAAACGGCTGCCACAACGTCGACAACTCGCCGCTGATCCACTCCCAGGTCAGCTCGTCCGGTAGATGTCGGGCGGGCACATCCATCAAAAACGCCCCGGCCTGATAGGTGCAGAAGAACACCGCCGGCATGGTGATCGGATTGGTCAGCCAGACCAGGCTGACAGCAATCGGCATGTTGCCGCGCACCGTGACGGCGAGCGCGGCGGCCACCAGCATCTGCGCCGGGATCGGCAGGAACGCGGCGAACAGGCCAACCGCCATCGCCCGGGCGACCGAGTGACGATTGAGGTGCCAGAGGTTCGGGTCATGCAGCAACTTGCCGAGAAAGCGTAAGGATTTGTGTTCCCTGATGCTCGTCGGGTCGGGCATATAACGTTTGAATAAGCGCCGGGGCATAAGGCTTCTCGGTCGGTTAAGGCGGCAAGTATGTCTGGATTCTACGAAGCGCCCATTCAGACTTTGTGACAATTGTTGACGACGCGTGTAACCGACAACCGCTATGCCTAAGTGCGGGACTCTCAAGGACGGGCTTATGCGCACAGGGATGATGGCGCTCGCAGTCGGTCTGCTGGTCGCGGTTTTTATGCCGGCATTACCGCCGGTCTGGTTGATGCTGTTGTTGCCGGTCGTGGCTTTGATGCTGCTGCCGTTCCGCAGCTATCCGCTGGCGTTTTTGCTGTTTGGCTTCACGTGGGCCAGCGTCGGTGCGCAATGGGCGTTGAATGATCGTTTGCCGGCCGGGCTGGATGGCGAAACCCGGTGGGTTGAAGGGTGGGTCGTCGGTTTGCCGCAGAACAGCGACGGCGTGGTGCGCTTCGAATTGGCCGAGGCGCACTCGCGTCATGAAAAACTGCCATCGCTGATGCGGCTTGCCTGGTACGCCGGGCCGCCGGTCAACAGCGGCGAGCGTTGGCGTTTGGTGGTCAAGCTCAAGCGTCCCGGTGGATTGCGCAATCCCGAGGCCTTTGACTACGAGGCCTGGCTGCTGGCGCAACGTATTGGCGCCACCGGCACGATCAAGGACGGCCAGCGCTTGAGCGAAGCGCGTTGGGCCTGGCGTGACAGTATTCGTCAGCGTTTGCTGAGCGTGGATGCGCAGGGGCGAAATGGCGCATTGGCGGCGTTGGTGCTGGGTGACGGCTCGGGGCTCAGTCGTGAGGACTGGCAGACTCTGCAGGACACCGGCACCGTGCACTTGCTGGTGATTTCCGGTCAGCACATCGGATTGCTGGCGGCGCTGATGTATGGGCTGGTCGCCGGCATGGCGCGATATGGCCTGTGGCCGCTGCGCTGGCCGTGGCTGCCGTGGGCCTGTGGTCTGGGGTTCGCGGCAGCACTCGGTTATGGCCTGCTTGCCGGGTTCGACGTGCCAGTGCAGCGCGCCTGCGTGATGGTCGGACTGGTGCTGTTGTGGCGCCTGCGTTTTCGTCATCTTGGCGCAGGGTGGCCGTTGTTGCTGGCGTTCAACGCTGTGCTGTTGCTGGACCCGCTCGCCAGTTTGCGTCCGGGTCTGTGGCTCTCGTTTGCGGCGGTGGCGGTGCTGATCTTTACCTTTGGCGGCCGCTTGGGCGCGTGGCGCTGGTGGCAGACCTGGACGCGGGCGCAGTGGTTGATCGCGATCGGCTTATGTCCGGTGTTGCTGGCGCTGAACCTGCCGATCAGCCTCAGCGGGCCGCTGGCCAATTTGCTTGCGGTGCCTTGGGTCAGTCTTGCGGTGTTACCGCCGGCGCTGCTTGGAACCGTGTTGCTGCCTGTTCCTTTTGTCGGCGCCGGCCTGCTGTGGCTGGCCGGCGGTTTGATCGATGGGTTGTTTCACGCGCTGGCGACGATTGCCGGGCATTGGCCGGCGTGGATCGCACCCTCGATACCCGCTTGGGTCTGGGCCATTGGCAGCCTCGGCGCCGGGTTATTACTGTTGCCGCGCGGCGTGCCGCTGCGTCCATTGGGCTGGCCGTTGTTGTTGCTGCTGGTCGTGCCGCCACGCGATCAAATAGATGAAGGATTGGCTGATATCTGGCAGCTCGATGTCGGCCAAGGCTTGGCCATCCTGATCCGGACCCGCCATCACGCGTTGCTCTACGATGCGGGGCCGCGCTTTGGTGAGTTCGATCTCGGCGAGCGTGTGGTGCTGCCTTCATTGCGCAAACTGAGCGTGGGAAAACTCGATTTGATGCTGCTCAGCCATGCCGACGCCGATCACGCCGGCGGCGCTTTGGCGATCAGCCGTGGTTTGACCGTCGATCAGGTAATCAGCGGCGACCCGGCGGGGCTGCCCGCGCAATTGAACGCCCAAGCTTGTGCAAGTGGCCAGCAATGGCAATGGGACGGCGTGCGTTTTCAACTCTGGCAGTGGGCGGACGCTGACGACAGCAATCAGCGTTCCTGCGTATTGCAGATCGAGGCCAATGGCGAGCGCCTGCTGTTGACCGGCGACATCGACAGCCATGCCGAACGCGTGCTGCTCGACGGTCCACTGGCCGTGCCGACGCAATGGCTGCAATCGCCTCATCATGGCAGCCGCAGTTCATCGTCAATGGCGCTGCTCAACGTCTTGAAACCCGAGTCCGTGCTGATCTCTCGAGGTCATGGCAACTCATTTGGCCATCCACACCCGACCGTGCTGGCGCGTTATCGCAAACTGGGCCTGAATATTTACGACAGCGCCGAGCAGGGCGCCATTCATCTGCAACTGGGCACCTTCCGGGCACCACGCACGATGCGTCATCAGCGGCGTTTCTGGCGTGATCCGCCCGCACTGGCCCGCTGATCGGGACGTAGGTAAATGGGGCGTCACGGTCGTCGGGGTGGCGGGTCTTAATCGTGGATCGGTATGGTAAAGTGGCGCACTTTTTCGAGGGGACTGTCACTGTGTGGGAATTGGTCAAATCCGGCGGCTGGATGATGTTGCCGATCATTCTGAGCTCCATCGCGGCCATGGCGATCGTCGCCGAGCGCCTGTGGACCCTGCGCGCCAGTCGCGTTACCCCCGAGCATCTGCTGGGCCAGGTCTGGGTCTGGATCAAGGACAAGCAGCTCAATAAAGAAAAACTCAAGGAATTGCGCGCCAATTCGCCGCTGGGGGAAATCCTCGCGGCGGGCCTGGCCAACTCCAAACATGGTCGCGAGATCATGAAAGAGTGCATCGAAGAGGCCGCCGCCCGGGTCATTCATGAACTCGAGCGCTACATCAATGCTCTCGGCACTATCGCAGCCATGGCGCCATTACTGGGTCTGCTTGGCACCGTGCTGGGCATGATCGATATCTTCAGCGCGTTCACCGGCTCCGGCATGACCACCAATGCCTCGGTGTTGGCGGGCGGTATTTCCAAGGCGCTGATCACCACCGCTGCGGGCCTGATGGTCGGTATTCCGGCGGTGTTCTTCCACCGGTTCCTGCAACGCCGCATCGATGAATTGGTGGTGGGCATGGAGCAGGAAGCGATCAAGCTGGTTGAAGTGGTGCAGGGCGACCGTGACGTCGACCTGGCCGAGGGGCGCGCGTGAAGTTCCGTCGCAAACCCCGGGAAACCGTGGACATCAACCTCGCGTCGCTGATCGACGTGGTGTTCATTCTGCTGCTGTTTTTCGTCGTGACCACCACGTTCACTCGCGAAACCCAGTTGCGTGTTGACCTGCCGGAAGCGGTCAGCGGCTCCCCGGCCGAAGACCAGCAAGTCAAGCAGATCGACGTGGCCATCAGCGCCGAAGGCGTGTTTTCGGTGAACAACAAGATTCTGCCGAAGAACGACCTGGCGACCCTGATGGAAGCCATGCAGAAAGAGTCCAACGGCGACACCAACATGCCGTTGTCGATCAGTGCCGATGGCAAGACCCAGCATCAATCCGTGATCACCGCCATGGATGCGGCCGGCAAGCTCGGTTTCAGCCATCTGCGCATGACCACGGTCGAGGCGGCGCCCAAATCCTGATGAGCCTGTCCGATCGCTTGCTCGCCGCGTGGTATCAGGGGCACCCGGCCCTGACGCTGCTGCGGCCGCTGGAAATGCTCTATCGCCGCGTGGTGGTGGGTAAGCGCCAGCGCTTTCTTGCCGGTGAAGGTCAGATCTACCAGCCATCGGTGCCGTTAATCGTGGTCGGCAACATCACCGTCGGTGGCACCGGCAAGACGCCGATGATTCTCTGGTTGATCGAACATTGCCGACGCAGCGGTTTGCGCGTCGGCGTGGTCAGTCGTGGTTACGGCGCCAAACCGCCGCAACTGCCGTGGCGCGTTGCGGCCGAGCAAACCGCTGACATCGCCGGTGACGAACCGTTGCTGATCGTCCAGCGCACCGGCGTGCCGCTGATGATCGACCCCGATCGCAGCGCAGCGGTCAAAGCCTTGCTCGCCAGTGAACCACTGGATCTGATCCTCTCCGATGACGGTATGCAGCATTATCGTCTGGCGCGGGATCTGGAGCTGGTGCTGATCGACGCCGCTCGCGGTCTCGGTAACAAACGCTGCTTGCCGGCAGGGCCGTTGCGTGAGCCGATCGAGCGTCTGCAAAGCGTCGACGGTGTGCTGTTCAATGGTGCCACCGAGGATCGCGATGACGGTTTCGCTTTCCGTCTGCAACCGACCGCGCTGGTCAATCTGCGCAGCGGCGAGCGCAAGTCGCTCGATCATTTTCCGCCCGGCCAGGCCGTGCACGCGGTCGCCGGGATCGGCAATCCGCAACGTTTCTTCAATACCCTCGAAGCGCTAGACTGGCGAGCAGTCCCCCATGCGTTTGCCGACCACGCCGAATACAGCGTGCAGGCGTTGAATTTCACACCGTCATTGCCGTTGGTGATGACCGAAAAGGACGCGGTGAAGTGCCGTGCCTTTGCGGCTGACGACTGGTGGTATCTGGCGGTCGATGCGCTGCCGTCGCCGGCCTTTGTGGCCTGGTTCGACACGCAACTGATGCGCCTGTTGCCGGATCGTCTTTTGCCTTAACTCTTTACTCAGGGAATGTTCATGGACACCAAATTGCTCGATATCCTCGCGTGCCCGATCTGCAAAGGCCCGCTCAAGCTCAGCGCCGACAAGACCGAACTGATCAGCAAGGGCGCCGGTCTGGCGTACCCGATCCGCGATGGCATCCCGGTCATGCTCGAAAGCGAAGCCCGCACCCTGACCACCGACGAGCGTCTGGATAAATGACCACTGCCTTCACCGTTGTCATCCCGTCGCGTTTCGCCTCGACCCGCCTGCCCGGCAAACCGCTGCTCGACATCGCCGGCAAGCCGATGATCCAGCACGTCTGGGAACAGGCGAGCAAAAGCAGCGCCAGCCGTGTGGTCGTCGCGACTGACGATGCGCGCATCGTCGAGGCCTGCAAGGCTTTTGGTGCCGAAGTGGTGCTGACCCGTGAAGATCACAATTCCGGCACCGATCGTCTGGCCGAAGTCGCGGCGAAACTGGGTCTTGAACCCGACGCGATCGTGGTCAACGTGCAGGGTGACGAGCCGCTGATTCCGCCGAGCGTGATCGATCAGGTCGCCGCCAATCTGGCTGCCCACACCGAAGCGCGCATGGCCACGCTGGCCGAGCCGATCGAGGACGTGGAAACCCTGTTCAATCCGAACGTGGTCAAAGTCGTCAGTGATCTCAACGGTTTGGCGCTGACCTTCAGCCGCGCGACTTTGCCATGGGCGCGCGATGCGTTTGCCAAGAGTCGCGAGCAATTGCCCGAAGGCGTGCCGTACCGTCGTCACATAGGCATTTATGCCTACCGCGCCGGTTTCCTCCAGGACTTTGTGAGCTGGGGCCCATGCTGGCTGGAAAACACTGAATCCCTCGAGCAACTGCGTGCTCTGTGGCACGGTGTGCGGATTCATGTCGCCGACGCGCTGATCGCACCGCCGACTGGCGTTGACACGGCCGAAGACCTCGAGCGCGTTCGTCGCCTGCTGGAGGCCTGATGCGCGTTCTGTTTGTGTGCCTGGGCAACATTTGTCGATCGCCCACGGCCGAAGGCGTATTGCGTCACAAACTGCGTGAAGCAGGGCTGGCGGATCAGGTCGAAGTGGCCTCCGCCGGCACCGGTGACTGGCACGTTGGCAACCCGCCGGACAAACGCAGCCAGGCCGCCGCCAAAGTTCGTGGCTATGACCTGTCAACGCAACGCGCGCAGCAGGTCAGCCGTGCCGATTTCGCCAGTTACGACCTGATCCTGGCCATGGACAACAGCAACCTGCGCAACCTCAAGGCGTTGCAGCCGTCCACCGGCAAAGCCGAGCTGGACCTGTTTTTGCGCCGTTATGCCGGTGTCGTCGATGAAGTGCCGGATCCGTATTACGACGGCGATCAGGGTTTCGAGCAAGTGCTGGATCTGATCGAAGCAGCCTGTGACCAATTGTTGATCGAAGTGAAGGGCCGGTTATGAGTTTGCAGGTGCAACCGCAGGTTTCCCTGAAACCGTTCAACAGTTTTGGCGTGGATGTGCGCGCGCAACTGTTCGCCGAAGCCCACAGCGATGCCGATGTCCGTGAAGCGCTGGCCTACGCCACCGCGCACGATATGCCGTTGCTGGTGATTGGCGGCGGCAGCAACTTGCTGCTAACGGCAGATATTCCGGCGCTGGTGCTGCGCATGGCCACGCGCGGGATTCGTGTGACCAGCGATGACGGCAACCGTGTAGTGATCGAGGCGGAAGCGGGCGAGCCGTGGCATCCGTTTGTGCAGCACACGTTGGCGCAAGGATTCTCCGGACTGGAAAACCTCAGCCTTATTCCCGGTACGGTTGGCGCTGCGCCGATGCAGAACATCGGTGCCTACGGCGTCGAGATCAAGGATGTGTTTGCCGGCCTCACCGCGCTGGATCGCCAGACCGGCGAGCTGCGCGATTTCACCCTCGAAGAATGCAACTTCGCCTACCGCGACAGCTTGTTCAAGCAGCAGCCGGGGCGTTGGCTGATTCTGCGCGTGCGCTTTGCACTCGACCGCATCGCGCATTTGCATCTGGAATACGGCCCGGTGCGTCAGCGCCTGACCGAGCAGGGCATTGAGCAGCCGACGCCTACCGACGTCAGCCGTGCGATTTGCAGTATCCGCAGCGAAAAACTGCCGGATCCGGCGGTACTCGGCAATGCCGGCAGCTTCTTCAAGAATCCGCTGGTGTCGGCGGCCATCGTCGCGAGGATCAAAGAACAGCATCCGGATGTGGTCGCCTACGCGCAGCCGAACGGACAAATGAAGCTCGCGGCAGGCTGGCTGATCGAGCGTGCCGGCTGGAAAGGTTTCCGTGAAGCCGATGCCGGCGTGCATAAACTGCAGGCGCTGGTGCTGGTCAACTACGGCGCGGCAACCGGGCTGCAACTGCTCGATCTGGCGCAACGCATCCAGAAAGACATTGCCGAACGTTTCAATGTCGACCTGGAGATGGAGCCTAATCGCTATTGAGGCTACGCTTTCAAAGCGCCATCCAAAGCCCTGCACTGATAAAAAGTGCAGGGCTTTTTTGTTAACGCTGGGTTAACTTAGCGAGCTAACGATAACCGTCATTTGCTCCACCAAAGGCCCGGTGCAGACGTTCGCGTCGGCACAAGAGAGCCTGATTAGCCTGAGTCGATCTGCGTGAACCACCGCCGATTCAACGGCGGCAGATTGCTCGACCCCATAACCACTAAAAATATGCGGGCGTGCCCATGATTACCCTGAAACTCAACGGTCAAGACCATTCTCTCGATGTCACCGAAGACATGCCGCTGTTGTGGGCGATTCGTGATGTCGCCGGTTATAACGGCACCAAGTTCGGCTGCGGCA
Organism: Pseudomonas sp. 3B-A001-10F; assembly: GCF_056313565.1. Taxonomy (NCBI): domain Bacteria; kingdom Pseudomonadati; phylum Pseudomonadota; class Gammaproteobacteria; order Pseudomonadales; family Pseudomonadaceae; genus Pseudomonas; species Pseudomonas sp. 3B-A001-10F. The sequence continues at coordinate 273,656 of NZ_JBQYFW010000002.1, read as the reverse complement.
TGGGGCTGTGCGGCGCCTGCACCATTCATATCGACGGCTTGCCGGCGCGCAGTTGCATCACGCCGATCGGTTCGGTGGTCGGCCAGAACGTCACCACCATCGACAACCTGCACGCCGACCCGGTGGGGCAGGTGGTCCAGCAAGCCTGGCTCGACACCGCTGTAGCGCAATGCGGATTCTGTCAGGGCGGGCAGATCATGTCGGCTACCGCGTTGCTCAAGACCAACCCGAACCCGAGCGACGAGCAGATCGAAGAAGCCATGGTCGGTAACATTTGCCGCTGCGGCACCTACAACCGGATCAAGACCGCGATCCGCCAGGCTTCCACTCACTTGAAGGGGGCCAAGGCATGAGTCGCCTTCCGAATGATTTCGCCCTGAGCAATCTCAGCCGTCGCGGTTTCCTCAAAGGCGTCGGCGCCACCGGCGCGCTGGTGTTGGCCGCCAGTTGGGGTTGGCAGGATGCGTTGGCTGAAGACAAACCGAAGCAATTCGGCGCCGATGGCATGCCCAATGGCTGGATCGACGATCCGAAGGTCTACGTCAGCATTGCCGCTGACGGCACGGTCACTGTGGTGTGCAACCGTTCCGAGATGGGCCAGGGCGTGCGCACCAGTCTGACCATGGTTGTTGCTGATGAACTGGAAGCCGATTGGGCGCGCGTCAAAGTGCAGCAGGCGCCGGGTGATGAACTGCGCTTCGGCAACCAGGACACCGACGGTTCGCGCAGCATGCGCCATTGGTATGAACCAATGCGGCGTTGCGGTGCGGCGGCGCGAACCATGCTTGAACAGGCCGCCGCTGCGCAGTGGAAAGTGCCGGTCGGTGAATGCCACGCGCAACTGCACAAAGTCATTCACAAACCGTCTGGCCGTGAGCTGGGCTATGGCGAGCTAGCCGCCGCAGCCAGTGCGTTGCCGGTACCGACGCGTGACAGCCTGCGCCTCAAGCAGCCGTCGGAGTTTCGCTACATCGGCAAGGAAGGTACGAAAGCCATCGATGGCGCAGACATCGTCAACGGTCGTGCGGTGTACGGCGCCGATGTGCATTTCGACGGCATGTTGTACGCAACTATCGCCCGTCCGGCGGTGTACGGCGGCAAGGTCAAATCGCTGGATGACAGCGCTGCGCTGAAAGTCCCCGGTGTGCTCAAAGTGCTGCAGATCGAAAGCCGTCCGCTGCCTTCCGAGTTTCAGCCACTGGGTGGTGTGGCCGTGGTCGCCAGCAACACTTGGGCCGCGATCAAGGGCCGTGAAGCGTTGAAAATCGAATGGGATGACGGTCCGAACGCCAGTTATGACTCGATCGCCTATCGCAAAGAGCTTGAAGCCGCCTCGCTGAAACCCGGCAAAGTGGTGCGCAACACCGGCGATATCGACAAGGCCCTGAGCGGTGCTGCAAGAACTCTTGAAGCATCCTACTACCTGCCGCATCTGGCCCAGGCACCGATGGAGCCAATGGTTGCCATCGCTCGCTACAAGGACGGCGTTTGCGAAGCGTGGGCACCGAGTCAGGCGCCGCAAGTCACTCGTGAGCGCATTGCCGAGCGTCTTGGACTGCCGTTCGACAATGTCACATTCAATGTCACCTTGCTTGGCGGTGGTTTTGGTCGCAAGTCGAAACCGGATTTCGTCGTCGAAGCGGCGATTCTCGCCAAAGAGTTCCCCGGCAAAGCCGTACGGGTGCAGTGGACGCGTGAAGATGACATCCACAACTCGTATTTCCACACCGTGTCCGCCGAGTATCTGAAGGCTGGCGTGGGCAAGGACGGCATGCCGTCCGGCTGGTTGCATCGCACCGTGGCGCCGAGCATCACCGCGCTGTTCGCGCCGGGGATGAACCATGAAGCGGCTTTCGAGCTGGGCATGGGTTTCACCAACATGGCCTACGCGATTCCCAACGTACGCCTGGAAAACCCCGAGGCGACCGTGCACACACGGGTTGGCTGGTATCGCTCGGTGTCGAATATTCCTCATGGTTTTGCCATCCAGAGTTTCGTCGATGAACTGGCGCACAAGGCCGGCGAGGATCCGCTCAAGTACCAGGTCAAACTGCTCGGTCCGGATCGGCAGATCGATCCGCGCACGCTGAGCGAAGAGTGGAACTACGGCGAGTCTCCCGAGCGTTATCCGATCGACACCGGACGCATGCGCACCGTGCTGGAAACTGCCGCGAAAGCAGCCGGTTGGGGGCGCAAACTGCCGAAGGGCCGTGGTCTGGGTCTGGCGGTGCATTACAGCTTCGTCACGTATGTGGCGGCGGTGATCGAAGTCGAGGTCAAGGACGACGGTACGCTGATCGTGCATAAGGCTGACATCGCTGTGGACTGCGGGCCGCAGATCAATCCTGAGCGCATCCGCTCGCAATTCGAAGGCGCTTGCGTGATGGGCTTGGGTAACGCGGTACTGGGTGAAATCAGTTTCAAGGACGGCAAGGTTCAGCAGGACAACTTCCACATGTACGAAGTGGCGCGCATGTCGCTGGCGCCGAAGGAAGTTGCCGTGCATCTGGTGACGCCGCCGGGCGACGTGCCGTTGGGCGGTGTCGGCGAACCGGGCGTGCCGCCGATTGCTCCGGCTTTGTGTAACGCGATCTTTGCCGCTACTGGCAAGCGCATCCGTAATCTGCCGGTGCGTTACCAGTTGCAGGGCTGGCAGAAGGCACAGGCGTAATGGACAGCGTCGACCTCAATGTCCTGCGCAGCGTCCTCGAATGGCGCCGCGCCGGACAGCGGGTGGTGCTGTTCAGCGTGGTGCAGACCTGGGGCACGGCGCCCCGGGCGCCCGGCGCCATGCTCGCCTTGCGTGAGGATGGCGTGGTGATCGGTTCGGTGTCGGGCGGGTGCGTCGAGGATGATTTGATCGCCCGCCTGCACGACGGCCGCATCGCCACCGATGGGCCGCCGGTGCAGTTGATTACCTATGGCGTTACACGCGAGGAGGCGGCGCGCTTTGGCTTGCCTTGTGGCGGCACGTTGCGCCTGACTGAAGAACGGATCGGCGATCCCGCGTGGGTTGCCGAGTTGCTCGCGCGGTGCGAAGCACACGAGATCGTTGCCCGTGAGTTGAACATTGAAACCGGTGAAGTGCTTCTGTCGCCGGCCAGCAATTCCGACTCGCTGGAGTTCGACGGCAAAACCCTGCGCGCAATCTACGGCCCGCGTTGGCGTCTATTGTTGATCGGTGCCGGGCAGTTGTCGCGTTACGTCGCGGATATGGCGCGCCTGCTGGATTTCGAAGTACTGATCTGCGATCCGCGCAGCGAATTCGTCTACGGCTGGGAAGAGCATCACGGGCGTTTCGTCCCCGGCATGCCCGATGACGCGGTACTGAGCATTCAGACCGATGAGCGCACGGCGATTGTCGCGTTGACCCATGATCCGCGTCTGGACGACATGGCGCTGCTCACGGCGCTGGATTCTCCGGCCTTCTATGTCGGCGCTCTCGGCTCTCGGGTTAACAGCCAGAAGCGTCGGGAGAATCTGGCTCAGCTAGGCTTGTCGGTGCAGGCGATCGATCGGCTGCACGGGCCGATCGGTTTGCACATCGGCAGTCATTCGCCAGCGGAAATTGCTTTGTCCCTGTTGGCGGAAATCGTCGCGATCAAGAACGGCGTCGAGTTGAAGCAGAAGAAAACTTTGGAGGACGCATGAGTCGATCCATTGCAGTGATTGTGCTGGCGGCGGGTGAGGGCAGTCGTTTTCGCCAGGTGGCAGGTGCTGATAAGGACAAGTTGCTGGCGGACTGCACCGGACGTGATGGTGCGGTGCGTTCGGTGATTGAGCAGGTGCTGCTGAATCTGCCGGTCAGTCTCGACAAGCGTGTGCTGGTGACGACTGAAGCGCGGCCGCAGGTGATGCGCATGGCGCAGGCCTATGGCTGTGACGTGGTCTCGATTGGGTCGAGCGGGATGGGTGACAGCATTGCCGCTGGTGTCGCGGCATGCCCGGAGGCGGATGGCTGGTTGATTGTGTTGGGTGATATGCCGTTTATCTTGCCGTCGAGTATTGAGCGGGTGGTCGCGGCCATTGCCGATGATGCAGTGAGCGTTGCGGTGCAGGAAGGGGAGTTCGGTCATCCTGTGGGGTTTGGGCGGTCGTTTGGTGCGGGGTTGCAGGCGTTGAGTGGCGATCGAGGGGCTCGGCCGTTGTTCAAGCAGGGCAGGGTGGTGGAAGTGGCGGTGGATGATCCTGGGGTGTTGTGGGATATCGATGTGCCGCAGGCTTTGGTTTTTACTTCGTCTTGAGAGCTGCGTAAATTCCTGAGAGCCCCTCACCCTAACCCTCTCCCAGAGGGAGAGGGGACTGACCGAGGTGTTCTTTCGAGGTACACCGACCTGAAACTTCGAGTCGAACTCCGGCCTTGAAACACACGGAGATCGGCTCCCTTTCCCCCTCGCCCCCTCGGGGAGAGGGCTGGGGTGAGGGGGTTGGATCTAGAGTCCAGCACAAAAAATCGAGGCATAAAAAAGCCCCGCCTGAATAATCGGGCGGGGCTTTTTATTGGCTTTGGAAATTACACGAGTGGTTTAGGCTCGTGTTCTTTTTCCTCGGCCTCTTGGTGCTGCTCGACCGCGTCCTGAACGGAGCGTGGTGCTTCAGCAATCACCGACTCAACCACAGCTTCTTCAGTCACCGGGGCAGGCGCTGCCTCGACCACTTCAGCAACCACGGCTGGCTCGGCAGCGACTGGCGCAGCAGCGGCAGCCAGTTCAGCTTCCTTCTGCAGACGCTCTTCTTCACGCTTGCGACGACGCACTTCACGTGGGTCGTTTGGCGCGCGGCCGCTTGGCGTCAGAGCGCTGACCGGTGCTGGAGCTTCGACCACCGGGGCTGGCGCTTCGGTCACCACGGGTGCTTCGACAACCGCTGCTTCAACGACAGGTGCTGGTTCGGCAGCCTTACGTTCTTCAAACACCGGGGTTTCGAACACTGGCGCTTCAACAACCGGTGCTTCCACCACTGGCGCTGGGGTTTCAGCAACAGTCGGTTCGGCAACCCAGTTGAAGGCAGTCTGCTCTTCGCGAACTTCACGCACGGTTTCGGTTACGGTTTCTGCGACGGTTTCAACCACCGGCTCCGCAGCCACAACTGGCGCTGGCTCTACCTGAGGCAGGGTCTCTTGAACTGGAGCCACTTCGACTTCCGGAGCAGCAACCACTTCTACTGGAGTAGTCGCTTCAACAACCGGCGCTTCCACTGGAGCGGTTTCCTGAACAGCCGCGGTAGCGCGTTCAGCTTGCTCGTGGGCTTGAGCTTCGGCCGGTGCACTGATCACGGTGCTGGCAACAGCGGCGGTCACAGCCAGGCCAGCAGCCAGATCGGCAGTGCTTGGCGCTTCAGCGTTTTCGCCGGCTTCGGATTCTTCCGAACCTTCGATCACGTTGCCGTTGGCATCACGCTGACGCTCACGACGGTTGCTGCGACGACGCTGACCGCGCGAACGACGACGTGGGCGATCGCCTTCGGCGTTCTCCGAACCGTCTTCCGGCAGTTGCTCTTCGTTGGTGTTCACTTCTTCTTCAGCGACGGCAGCAGCGGCCTGTTCGGCACGCGGTTGACGCTCTTCACGTGGCGGACGCGGTGCGCGTTCTTCACGTGGCTGACGGGTCGGGCGTTCTTCAGCGGTAACGGCAACGTCAGTTGCAGCGGCTGGAACGGCGTCCAGTGGCTCGCGCAGTTCACGCACACGCTCTTCACGCTCGCCGCGTGGCTTGCGGTCTTCGCGCGGCGCACGTGGTGCACGTTCTTCACGCGGAGCGCGTGGTGCACGTTCTTCGCGGGCAACTGGCGCTTCGGTACGAGCTTCACGTGGTTCGCGGACTTCACGTGCTTCACGTGGCGCGCGCTCTTCGCGCGGCTCGCGTGGCGCACGTTCTTCACGTGGAGCACGTTCTTCGCGTGGCTTGCGTTCTTCATCGCGGCGACCATTACGGTTGCGGCTCTGCTGACGACCGTTGCGACGCTCTTCGTTACGGGCCGGACGTTCGGCGGCTGGTTTTTCAACCACAACCGGAGCGGCTGGCTCTTCTTTGGTGGCGAACAGGCTGACCAGCGATTTCACCAGACCTTTGAACAGGCTTGGCTCTGGTGCAGCGACTGGAGCTGGTGCAGCAGCGGCCGGGGCGGCGACTTCGGTTGGAACCGGAGCGTTGGCACGGGCCGGAGCAGTCTTGACCGCGGCTTCCTGGCGAACCAGGGTGCGGGTCGCGGCGGCTGGCTGGACTTCTTCGACTTCGGCAGCGGCAGCGGCGATTTCGTAGCTGGACTGGTTGGTCGCAGCTTCCGGGCTGTCGTCACGCAGACGCTGAACTTCGAAATGCGGGGTTTCGAGGTGGTCGTTCGGCAGAATGATGATGCGGGCACGGGTGCGCAGTTCGATCTTGGTGATCGAGTTGCGTTTTTCGTTGAGCAGGAACGCAGCGACCGGGATCGGCACCTGGGCGCGCACTTCGGCGGTGCGGTCTTTCAGGGCTTCTTCTTCGATCAGGCGCAGGATCGCCAGCGACAGCGATTCAACGTCACGGATGATGCCGGTGCCGTTGCAACGCGGGCAAACGATGCCGCTGCTTTCGCCCAGCGATGGACGCAGGCGCTGACGGGACATTTCCAGCAGGCCGAAGCGCGAGATGCGGCCGATCTGCACGCGAGCGCGGTCGGCTTCCAAGCATTCGCGGACTTTTTCTTCCACGGCGCGCTGGTTCTTGGCAGGGGTCATGTCGATGAAGTCGATGACGATCAGGCCGCCGATGTCGCGCAGGCGCAACTGACGGGCGATTTCTTCGGCAGCTTCAAGGTTGGTCTGCAGAGCGGTTTCTTCGATGTCGCTGCCTTTGGTGGCGCGCGCCGAGTTGATGTCGATCGACACCAGGGCTTCGGTCGGATCGATAACGATGGAACCACCGGAAGGCAGTTCAACGACGCGCTGGAAAGCGGTCTCGATCTGGCTTTCGATCTGGAAACGGTTGAACAGCGGTACGCTGTCTTCGTACAGCTTTATCTTGCTGGCGTACTGCGGCATCACCTGGCGGATGAAGGTCAGGGCTTCGTCCTGGGCTTCAACGCTGTCGATCAGCACTTCGCCGATGTCCTGGCGCAGGTAATCGCGGATGGCGCGGATGATCACGTTGCTTTCCTGGTAGATCAGGAATGGCGCGGAGCGATCCAGCGAGGCTTCTTTGATGGCGGTCCACAGTTGCAGCAGGTAGTCGAGGTCCCACTGCATTTCTTCGCTGCTGCGGCCAAGGCCGGCAGTGCGCACGATCAGACCCATGTCGGCTGGTGCGACCAGACCGTTCAGCGCTTCACGCAGTTCGTTGCGCTCTTCGCCTTCGATGCGACGGGAGATACCGCCGGCACGCGGGTTGTTCGGCATCAGCACGAGGTAACGACCGGCCAGGCTGATGAAGGTGGTCAGGGCTGCGCCCTTGTTGCCACGTTCTTCTTTTTCGACCTGAACGATGACTTCCTGGCCTTCGCTCAGGACGTCCTTGATATTGACGCGGCCTTCAGGGGCTTTCTTGAAGTATTCGCGGGAGATTTCTTTGAGTGGCAGGAAGCCGTGGCGCTCGGAGCCGAAATCGACAAAGGCAGCCTCAAGGCTTGGTTCGATGCGAGTGATGCGGCCTTTATAGATGTTGGCCTTCTTCTGCTCGCGTGCACCGGATTCGATGTCCAGGTCGTAGAGGCGTTGGCCATCTACCAGTGCAACACGCAACTCTTCGGGTTGAGTTGCGTTAATCAGCATTCTTTTCATGTAGTACCGTCGGTTTCCGGGCTGCCGGAAACGGCGTTCGGCACACACGACTTCTCACGGTCGGTGTCAGGTGCGTCGGGAGTGGTTGGCCATTCCCGTGTCCAGCGATATGCGGCCAATTGGGCCGATATAGCGACGTACGCGTCCTGCTTGCTGTGGCTACTTAAGCACTCAGTCAGGAGGAGGAATCAACCAGCGGCTGTGGACGAGATGAAGCGTCTTGATAAAGCCTATTGCTACACAGTCCAGCGGTTGTGCATCTCCACCCTACACGTATCCCTGATAATTCGGGTGCTGCCGCGCGCAGAATCCGCAGCGGGTTGGCATTTACCGTGAGCTCCGAAAGGGGAGGTCACGCATCATGGCTAATTCAGGCGTTGTTTCCGAAGCATTCGCTCGGGGTCATCTGCAGCTGACTGCACTTTGTGAACTGGCCTTGAATGTGTGCCTGTCAGGCGAGTAAAAACTCTGCTCGACGGTGTAATTCAGGCCTCATGTCACCTGCGCTTGTTACAACTGAAAACTCCACCGTTACGTAGCGAAAGCCCCGTAGGACGGCCTCGCGTCCTGGTGAATTGCGTTGGTCAGGGCCGGTTTTTGACCGTGGTTCCTCTGTCCAGGCCGCTTTTGGCGGCGTTCGCGACTATAGCAGCAATGATTAAGTGCTTCAATTCCATAAAAATTGTTATCATCCGCGGCATGACAACTACTGCCCCTTCGACTCCAGGCGTTCAATTGCTTGAAGTCTCGCCGGAGTATGCCGGCCAACGAATCGACAACTTTCTCCTCGCCCGGCTCAAAGGCGTGCCCAAGACCTTGATTTACCGCATTTTGCGTAAAGGCGAAGTGCGCGTGAACAAAGGTCGGATCAAGCCCGAATACAAGCTGCAGGCCGGTGATATCGTGCGCGTGCCGCCGGTTCGCGTGCCTGAACGTGATGAGCCGGTGCCACTAGCCCAAGGCTTGTTGCAGCGCCTGGAAGCCTCGATTGTCTTCGAAGACAAAGCCCTGATCGTGATCAACAAGCCCGCCGGCATTGCGGTTCACGGTGGCAGTGGCTTGAATTTCGGTGTGATCGAAGCCTTTCGTCAGTTGCGTCCCGATGCCAAGGAGCTGGAGCTGGTACACCGTCTCGACCGTGACACCTCCGGCCTGCTGATGATCGCCAAAAAACGCAGCATGTTGCGCCACTTGCACGAGCAATTGCGCGGCGATGGCGTCGACAAGCGTTACATGGCGCTGGTGCGCGGCAACTGGGCGACCTCGATCAAGAAAGTCAGCGCGCCATTGCTCAAGAGCAATCTGCGTTCCGGCGAGCGCATGGTTGAAGTCAACGAAGAAGGTAAAGAAGCCCTGACCATGTTCAAGGTGCTGCGCCGCTTCGGTGACTTCGCCACCATGGTCGAGGCTAAACCGGTGACCGGTCGCACCCACCAGATTCGCGTGCATACCTTGCATGCCGGTCATTGCATTGCTGGCGACAGCAAGTATGGCGATGAGGATTTCACCAAGGAAATCCGTGATCTGGGCGGCAAGCGCCTGTTCCTGCACGCCTACATGCTGACCGTGCCGCTGCCCGATGGCGGCAAGCTGACCTTGCAGGCGCCGGTCGATGAAATGTGGGCCAAGACCGTGGAGCGATTGAGTGCGCCCATCTGATTACAAACTGCTGATTTTCGATTGGGACGGCACCCTGGCCGACTCCATTCACCGGATCGTCGAAGCCATGCATTCGGCGTCCGGGCGCTCCGGTTTCGAGTTGCGCGACGACTTTGCTGTCAAAGGCATTATCGGTCTGGGCTTGCCCGAAGCGATTCGCACGCTGTATCCCGAGATCAGTGACGCCGAAATGACCGCGTTTCGCGAGTATTACGCCGATCACTACATCGCCGCAGAGGCTGTGCCTTCGCCGTTGTTCGAGGGCGTAGTCGAGTCGATGGCGTCCTTTCGCGAGCAGGGTTATCACCTCGCGGTGGCGACCGGCAAGAATCGTCGCGGACTGGATCGAGTGCTCAAGGCTAATGGCTGGGAAGATTATTTCGATATCACCCGCGCTGCCGATGAAACTGCGAGCAAGCCGCACCCTCTGATGCTGGAGCAGATCCTTGCTCATTGTGGTGTGCGCCCGGAGCAGGCCTTGATGGTCGGCGATTCGTCCTTTGATCTGTTGATGGCGCGTAATGCGGGGATGGATTCGGTCGCGGTCAGTTATGGCGCGCAATCGATCGAATCGCTGCAACAATTCGAGCCACGTCTGTCGATCGACCGTTTTTCCGAATTGCATGCCTGGCTGGGAAAGCAGGCCTAATACGTTTTTGCTGGGGTGGATGGCATGACCGACGAATGGAAAGCACCGGCCAAGGCAAGTGCCGACGGCGGTGACGAAAAAAGCTGGAAGCTGTTGGAAAAGACTCTGCTGGCTGGTGTTCAGGAACAGCGTCGTTCGCGGCGTTGGGGGATTTTCTTCAAGCTGCTGACGTTTGTTTATCTGTTTGTTGCGCTGATCCTGTTCACACCATTGATGGACATGGAAAAGAGCGCCACACGCGGGCCGAACTACACCGCGTTGATCGACGTCACTGGCATGATCGCCGACAAAGAGCCGGCCAGTGCCGACAACATTGTTGGCAGCCTGCGGGCGGCGTTCGAGGACAAGAAGGTCAAAGGCGTGATCCTGCGCATCAACAGTCCTGGCGGCAGTCCGGTGCAATCGGGTTATGTGTATGACGAGATCAAGCGTCTGCGCGGTCTGCATCCGGAGATCAAGCTTTACGCGGTGATTTCCGATCTGGGCGCCTCCGGTGCTTATTACATTGCCAGTGCGGCGGATCAGATCTATGCCGACAAGGCGAGTCTGGTTGGCTCGATTGGTGTGACGGCGGCCGGTTACGGCTTTGTCGGCACCATGGAGAAGCTGGGCGTCGAGCGTCGCACGTACACCTCGGGCGAGCATAAGTCGTTCCTTGACCCGTTCCAGCCGCAGAAGTCTGATGAAACGGCGTTCTGGCAAACGGTGCTGGACACCACGCACAAGCAGTTCATCAACAGCGTCAAGCAGGGTCGTGGCGATCGTCTGAAAGACAAAAAACATCCGGAGCTGTTCTCCGGGCTGGTCTGGTCGGGTGAGCAAGCGCTGCCGCTGGGCTTGATCGATGGTCTGGGCAATGCCAGTTCGGTGGCGCGTGATGTGATTGGCGAGAAAGAGCTGGTCGACTTCACCGTTCAGGAGTCGCCGTTCGATCGTTTCTCGAAGAAGCTCGGTGCCAGTGTGGCTGAGCAGTTGGCGATGTGGATGGGTTTCCACGGGCCTTCATTGCGTTAAGAAGTTGCAGCTGAAAAAAACCGGCCTTGATGGCCGGTTTTTTGTGGGTCAGGGAATTTGCACGCCTTCAGCCAACAGCATGTCGATCAGGCGAATCAGCGGCAGGCCGATCAGGCTGGTGGCGTCAGGGCCTTCGGTGGATTGAAACAGGCTCACGCCCAGTCCTTCAGCCTTGAAGCTGCCCGCGCAATCGTAGGGCTGCTCCAGTCGCAGGTAGCGCTCAATGCGTGCCTGATCGAGTTGGCGCATGTGCACGGTGAACGGCACACAGTCGACCTGGCATTGGCCGGTCTGGCTGTTAAGCAGAGCCAGGCCGGTGAGGAACGTTACGCTGGCGCCACTGGCAGCCATCAGTTGCTCGCGCGCCTTCTCGAAGGTATGCGGCTTGCCGATGATCTGCTCGCCGAGCACGGCAACCTGGTCCGAGCCGATAATCAGATGGGCGGGATAGCTGTCAGCCAATGCCCGGGCTTTTTGTTCGGCGAGGCGCTTGACCAGTTCGATCGCCGATTCGCCCGGGCGGTGACTTTCATCGATATCCGGCGAGCTGCAGACGAACGGCAGGTGCAGGCGGGCGAGCAATTCCCGACGATAGGTCGAGCTTGAAGCAAGTAATAAAGGCAGCATTCGCGTCTCCTGAGGCAGGTGCGAATTCTAGCGGAGGCACGCAAGTGACGGACAGGGCACAATTTCCTTTGACATGGGTGGGTGCATCCCTATAATGCTGCGCCTATGTTGAATGACCCGATTCCACCTCACGTTGACCCGCGCAAATTGGCTGACCGTGGCACCACCCTTCAAGGTGAACTGCTGCTGGCCGATTTGAAGAGACTCTGCGACCCGCTTTCCGACGATGTCGGTACGGTGCAGGCGAAATTCGTTTTTGAACGAGATGAACGTAAATCTGTGGTGATCCACAGCTTTATCGACACCGAGGTCAAAATGGTTTGCCAGCGTTGTCTTGAGCTGGTCACCCTGCCGATCCACAGCGAATGCAGTTACGCTGTAGTGAAGGAGGGTGCGAATACCCAGTCGTTACCGAAAGGTTATGACGTGCTGGAACTGGGCGAAGATCCATTGGATCTGCAGTCACTGGTCGAGGAAGAGCTTTTGCTTGCCTTGCCTATTGTGCCTGCTCATCATCCGGAAGAATGCCAGCAGCCGGCGGGAGCAGATGAGCCCGAACCGAGCGAGGACGAGGTAACGCGGTCCAACCCGTTCAGTGTATTGGCGCAGTTAAAGCGTGACCCAAACGTTTAGGAGTTAATCAATTATGGCTGTTCAGCAGAACAAAAAATCCCGCTCTGCCCGTGACATGCGCCGTTCGCACGACGCTCTCGAGGCTAGCACCCTGTCTGTAGAAAAAACCACTGGTGAAGTTCACCTGCGTCACCACGTATCGCCAGAAGGCGTATACCGTGGCCGTAAAGTGATCGACAAGGGCGCTGACGAGTAATCACTTGTCCGCTCAAGTCATCGCGATTGACGCAATGGGCGGGGACTTCGGTCCCCGCAGCATTGTTCAGGCCAGCCTCGCTTGCCTGTCTGCTACGCCCTCGCTGCACCTGACCCTCGTCGGTCAACCCTCCCTTCTTGAAGAATTGATCCACGGCCAATCGGCTGCCGATCGCGCGCGCCTGACGATTGTTGCGGCCAGCGAAGTCATCAACATGGACGAAAAACCGACCCAGGCGTTGCGTGGCAAGCCGGACTCGTCGATGCGTGTTGCTCTGGAGTTGGTGCGTGATGGCAAGGCTCAAGCCTGTGTCAGTGCCGGCAATACTGGCGCGCTGATGGCGTTGTCGCGATTCGTGCTGAAGACGTTGCCGGGTATCGATCGTCCGGCGATGGTTGCCGCGATTCCGACGCAGAAGGGTTATTGCCAGTTGCTCGATCTGGGCGCCAATGTCGATTGCAGTGCCGAACATCTGCTGCAGTTTGCGGTGATGGGTTCTGTTGCGGCGCAAACGCTGGGTATCCATCGCCCGCGCGTCGCGCTGCTGAACATCGGTACCGAAGACATCAAGGGCAATCAGCAGGTCAAGCTGGCTGCGACGCTGTTGCAGGCTGCCCGTGGCATCAATTACATCGGCTTTATCGAAGGCGACGGTTTGTATCGCGGCGAGGCGGATGTTGTGGTGTGCGATGGTTTCGTCGGCAACATCCTGCTCAAGTCCAGCGAAGGTCTGGCGACGATGATTGCTGCGCGTATCGAGGCGCTGTTCAAAAAGAATCTGGCCTCTCGTGTCGTGGGGGCGTTGGCGTTGCCGCTGATGAAGCGTTTGCAGGCGGATCTGGCGCCGGCACGACATAACGGCGCAAGCTTTCTCGGCTTGCAGGGTATCGTGGTGAAAAGCCACGGTTCGGCCGGTGTTCAGGGCTTTCAGAGTGCTATTTCCCGTGCGCTGATCGAGATTCAGGAAAATCTTCCCGAGCGTCTCCACGGCCGTCTGGAGGATTTGTTGTCTTAGGCGTTTTCGTCGGACAATGCTTAAATGTGACCGCCCGGTTCAAAGGGCCATCCAACTGTCAGTTTCTTGCGTCCCCAGTGGGGCGCCATTTTCCGACGACAAGATCATTAGGGGCTTGTTACATGTCTGCTTCCCTCGCATTCGTCTTTCCTGGACAAGGTTCGCAGTCCCTCGGCATGCTGGCCGAGCTGGGCGCGGAATATCCGTTGATCCTCGAAACTTTCAAAGAAGCCTCTGAGGCTCTGGGCTATGACCTGTGGGCGCTGACCCAGCATGGCCCGGAAGAGCTGCTCAATCAAACCGATAAAACCCAACCGGCCATTCTGACCGCTTCGATCGCCCTGTGGCGTCTGTGGCTGGCTGAAGGTGGTGCGCGTCCGGCTTTTGTTGCCGGTCACAGCCTGGGTGAATACAGCGCGCTGGTTGCTGCCGGCAGCCTGACACTGGCTGATGCGGTGAAGCTCGTCGAGCGTCGCGGTCAGTTGATGCAGGAAGCTGTTCCGGCCGGGCAGGGCGGCATGGCTGCCATCCTCGGTCTGGAAGATGCTGATGTGCTGGCTGCCTGTGCCGAAGCGGCGCAAGGTGAAGTGGTCAGCGCGGTCAACTTCAACTCGCCGGGCCAAGTGGTCATTGCCGGAGCCAAGGCTGCCGTCGAGCGCGCCATCGAAGGCTGCAAGGCGCGTGGCGCTAAGCGTGCCATGCCGCTGCCGGTGAGCGTGCCGTCGCACTGCGAGCTGATGCGTCCGGCCGCCGAGCGCTTTGCCGAATCCATCGCCGCCATCGACTGGCAGGCGCCGCAGATCCCGGTGGTACAGAACGTCAGCGCGCAAGTGCCGGCTGATCTGGAAACCCTCAAGCGTGATCTGCTCGAACAACTGTACAAGCCCGTGCGCTGGGTCGAGTCGGTACAGACTCTCGCTGCCAAAGGCGCGACCAATCTGGTCGAATGCGGCCCGGGCAAAGTCCTGGCCGGCCTGAACAAGCGTTGCGCCGAAGGCGTGGCGACTTCCAACCTCAATACCCCAGACGCTTTCGCTGCCGCTCGCGCAGCGCAAGCCTGAATCAGGAGAAACTTGCATGAGTCTGCAAGGTAAAGTTGCACTGGTCACCGGTGCAAGCCGCGGCATCGGCCAGGCTATCGCGCTGGAACTGGGTCGTCAGGGCGCCATCGTCATTGGCACCGCGACTTCCGCTTCTGGTGCCGAGCGTATCGCTGCGACCCTGAAGGAAAACGGTATTCAGGGCGCTGGCTTCGAACTCAATGTCACCAGCGATGAATCGGTCAGTGCAGTGCTGGCGGGTATTCAGGAACAGTTCGGTGCGCCGGTGGCAATCCTGGTCAATAATGCCGGCATCACCCGCGATAACCTGATGATGCGCATGAAAGACGACGAGTGGTACGACGTGATCGATACCAACCTGAACAGTCTGTATCGCCTGTCCAAGGGCGTTCTGCGCGGTATGACCAAGGCGCGCTGGGGCCGAATTATCAGTATTGGCTCGGTGGTGGGTGCCATGGGCAACGCAGGCCAAGTAAACTATGCAGCCGCCAAGGCCGGTCTGGAAGGTTTCAGCCGTGCAATGGCGCGTGAAGTCGGTTCGCGTTCGATTACGGTCAACTCGGTAACCCCAGGGTTTATCGACACCGATATGACGCGCGAACTGCCTGAAGCACAGCGTGAAGCCTTGCAGACGCAGATTCCGCTGGGTCGTCTGGGGCAAGCTCAAGAGATCGCGTCTGTGGTCGCTTTTCTTGCATCCGACGGTGCGGCATACGTCACTGGGGCTACAATCCCGGTGAACGGTGGGATGTACATGTAAGTAAAATGTGACGGATTGCTTCAAAAAAATGTCATACGAGCTGTCTAAAATCCGTTATAAAGCTGCAATCTATTTATAGGCAGAGGGCTGCAGGGTTTGAGGAGTGAAGCTTTCAGTTGAAAAACTGAAAAGTCTTTCTATACACTTACCCACTGGCCAGCTGCCTGAATTTGTCCATTAGGAGTGAAAACAAGGTATGAGCACCATCGAAGAGCGCGTCAAGAAAATCGTTGCCGAGCAACTGGGTGTTAAAGAAGAAGAAGTGGTCAACACTGCTTCCTTCGTAGAAGACCTGGGTGCCGACTCCCTTGACACCGTTGAGCTGGTGATGGCTCTGGAAGAGGAATTCGAGACCGAAATCCCTGACGAAGAAGCTGAAAAGATCACTACTGTACAAGCTGCAATCGACTACGTTACTAGCCACCAGGCGTAATAGTTTGTAATCGTTGTTTGCTGTCATGGAAAAACCGCACTGCCATCATGGCGTGCGGTTTTTTCTTTAGGCCTGATGCAAAATCGTCATTTGAAAAAGGAGAGTGCTGTGTCGCGTAGACGCGTCGTAGTCACCGGTATGGGTATGTTGTCGCCACTGGGCACGGATGTGCCGAGCAGTTGGCAGGGCATTCTGGCTGGCCGCAGTGGCATTGGTCTGATCGAACACACCGACCTTTCTGCCTATTCCACCCGCTTTGGCGGCTCGGTAAAGGGCTTCAATGTCGAGGAATACCTGTCGGTCAAGGAAGCGCGCAAGCTCGACCTGTTCATTCAGTACGGTCTCGCTGCCGGCTTTCAGGCTGTACGCAACGCTGGTCTGGAAGTCACCGACGCCAACCGTGAACGCATTGGCGTGGCCATGGGTTCGGGAATCGGCGGTCTGACCAACATCGAAGAAACCAGCCGTACCCTGCATGAGACGGGCCCGCGTCGAATCTCGCCATTCTTCGTACCTGGCTCGATCATCAATATGATTTCCGGTTTCCTGTCCATCCACCTGGGGGCACAGGGACCTAACTACGCCATCGCCACTGCATGTACCACCGGTACGCACTGCATCGGCATGGCGGCGCGCAACATCATGTACGACGAAGCCGACGTGATGATTGCCGGCGGTGCCGAAATGGCCGCATGCGGTCTGGGCATGGGTGGCTTCGGCGCGTCCCGTGCGCTGTCGACCCGCAATGACGAACCGACCCGCGCCAGCCGTCCATGGGACAAGGGCCGTGATGGTTTCGTCCTGTCCGACGGTGCCGGTGCACTGGTTCTCGAAGAGCTGGAACACGCCAAGGCGCGCGGCGCGACCATCTATGCCGAACTCATCGGCTTTGGCACCAGTGGCGACGCGTTCCACATGACCTCGCCACCTGCCGATGGCGCCGGTGCAGCACGCTGCATCACCAACGCGCTGCGCGATGCGAAGATCAACGCCGATCAAGTGCAATACATCAACGCTCACGGTACTTCGACTTCGGCCGGCGACCTCGCCGAAGCCAATGCGATCAAGACCGTGTTCGGTGATCACGCCTACAAACTGGCAGTGAGCTCGACCAAATCGATGACCGGTCACCTGTTAGGTGCGGCGGGCGCGGTTGAAGCGATCTTCAGCGTTCTTGCGATCAACAGCCAAGTGGCACCGCCGACCATCAACCTCGATGAGCCGGATGAAGGCTGCGATCTCGATTTCGTGCCGCACACTGCGCGCAACATGGACATCGATGTCGTGCTGTCCAACTCCTTCGGTTTTGGCGGCACCAACGGCACCTTGGCGTTCCGTCGGTTCGCAGGCTGATGGACAGCTGGGTCGACGGTCAACCGGCTGACGCTCTGTCGCTGAAAGATCGCGGCCTGGCTTACGGCGACGGTCTGTTCGAGACCATCGCCGTGCGTGATGGACAGCCGATCCTGCTGGATCGGCACCTGACGCGTCTGGCCGATGGCTGTTCGCGTCTGGCCATCGCCGCCGATATCGAACGGGTTCGCCACGAGCTGCTGAGTTATGCGGCAGCGATGGGCGAGGGTGTACTCAAGCTGATCCTCACCCGTGGCGACGGTCTGCGCGGTTACGCACCTGATCCGGCGGCGCCTGGCCGACGTATTCTGCAAGGCAATCCTCCGGCAGCTTATCCCGCTGTGCATGCTGAACAAGGCATTCGTCTGTTTCCGTGCAACACGCGACTCTCCAGACAGCCTTTACTGGCTGGACTCAAACACCTCAATCGACTGGAACAAGTCATCGCCCGTGCCGAATGGCAGGACAGCGAGCACGCCGAAGGCTTGATGCTTGATCAAGCCGGTCGAGTGATCGAAGGGGTGTTCAGTAATGTGTTTCTGGTGCGCGACGGTGTATTGATCACGCCGGATTTGAAACGCTGCGGCGTTGCCGGTGTGATGCGCGCCGAAATATTGTTTCAGGCCGAGTCACTGGCCATTCCCACGCAGATCGCCGACATCAGCCTCGAACAGCTGCAATGGGCCGATGAAGTGTTTGTCTGCAACAGCGTGTATGGCGTCTGGCCGGTACGCGCCTACGCTGCACTGAGCTGGCCGGTTGGCCCGCTCACCCGTAAACTGCAAACCATTGCCCGCGCCCTACTGGATGCCTGATTTGTGAGACGTAAACTTTTGCTGCTGCTGGAAACCGGACTGGTTCTGGCAGGGCTGTTGATGGGCGCCAGCGCCTGGAAGATTCACTCCGCGCTGGAACAGCCTCTGAACATCACGCAGGAAGAACTGCTGGATGTGCCGAAAGGCTCCACTCCGACCCGTACGTTCCTTTCCCTCGAAACCGATGGCGTCATCAAGGACGCATTCTGGTTGCGAGTCTATTGGCGCTTCAATCTCGCCGGTACACCGATCCATAGCGGCGAATACCGTATGCAGCCGGGCATGACCGTCAACGGTCTGATCGACTTGTGGAAGCGCGGTGAAGTGGTCCAGTACAGCCTGACGCTGGTCGAGGGCTGGAATTTCCATCAAGTGCGCGCGGCGTTGGCCAAAGACGATAAGGTCGAGCAGACCCTCAACGGTTTGAGCGACAGCGACGTCATGGCGAAGATTGGTCATAAAGGGTTGTTCCCGGAGGGCCGTTTCTTCCCGGACACTTACCGCTTTGTGCGCGGCATGTCCGATGCCGAACTGCTGAAGAAAGCCTTTGATCGCCTCGATGAAGTGCTGGCGAAAGAGTGGGAAAGCCGCTCTGCCGATGTACCGTACAGCGAACCCTATCAAGCGCTGATCATGGCGTCGCTGGTCGAGAAAGAGACTGGCGTGCCACAGGAGCGTGGGCAGATTGCCGGTGTCTTCGTGCGTCGAATGGCGCTGGGCATGCAGCTGCAAACCGACCCGACCGTCATCTATGGTCTGGGCGATCGCTACACCGGCAAGCTGACTCGAGCGCATTTGAAAGAGCCGACGCCTTACAACACCTACGTAATTCCCGGCCTGCCTCCGACACCGATTGCGATGGTCGGGCGCGAAGCAATTCATGCGGCGCTGAACCCGGTGGATGGCACTAGCCTGTACTTCGTTGCGCGTGGCGATGGCAGCCATGTGTTCTCCGATGATCTGGATGCGCACAATAATGCGGTGCGTGAGTACCAGCTCAAGCGCCGTACCGATTACCGTTCCAGCCCGGCGCCGGCGACAACGCCTGAAACCGCTCCCGCTGCTGAAGAGGCGATTCCCGCTGCCTCTCCGGATACAGCGCCGGAATCGTTGCCACAAGTTGCGCCTCAGGAATCTGCGCCGGCTCCAGAAGCCGCCGCCCCACAAAACACGCAATGACTTGATTAAGGACTGCCTGTGACTGGCTTGTTTATTACGCTGGAAGGCCCGGAAGGCGCCGGCAAAAGCACTAACCGCGAATACCTTGCCGAGCGCCTGCGCGCCGCCGGTATCGAAGTGGTGCTGACCCGCGAGCCGGGTGGCACGCCATTGGCCGAGCGGATTCGCGACGTGCTGCTGGCGCCGGCCGACGAGGTCATGAACCCGGACGCCGAGTTGTTGCTGGTATTCGCCGCGCGCGCTCAGCACCTGGCTGAAGTGATTCGACCGGCGCTGGCTCGCGGTGCGGTGGTGCTGTGTGACCGCTTCACCGATTCCACGTACGCCTATCAGGGCGGCGGTCGCGGTTTGTCGCTGGAGCGCATCGCCACACTGGAAACTTTTGTGCAGGGCGATCTGCGTCCGGATCTGACGCTGATTTTCGATCTGCCGGTAGAAATCGGTCTGGCCCGCGCCAGTGCCCGTGGCCGTCTGGATCGTTTCGAACTGGAAGGCCGGGCGTTTTTCGAGGCTGTACGCAATGCGTTTCTGAAGCGCGCCGAAGCCGATCCCGCGCGCTATGTGCGCATCGATGCCGGTCAGCCACTGACCAAGGTTCAACAATCGCTGGATACCCTGATTCCGAATTTGCTGGAGCTGGCCCGTGGCTGAAGCCTATCCATGGCAGGACAGCCTCTGGCAGCAACTGGCCGGGCGTAAACAGCACGCCCACGCCTATCTGCTGCATGGCCCGGCCGGCATCGGCAAACGTGCGCTGGCCGAACGCTTGATGGCCAGCCTGTTGTGCCAGCGGCCGACGCCGCAAGCCTGCGGCGAGTGCAAATCCTGCCTGCTGCTCAAGGCCGGCAGTCACCCCGATAATTACATTCTCGAGCCGGAAGAAGCCGATAAGGCGATCAAGGTCGATCAGGTCCGCGATCTGGTCAGCTTCGTGGTGCAGACCGCGCAACTGGGCGGGCGCAAAGTGGTGCTGATCGAGCCGGTCGAGTCGATGAACATCAATGCCGCCAACGCCTTGCTCAAGAGCCTTGAAGAGCCTTCCGGTGATACCGTTCTGCTGTTGGTCAGCCACCAGACCAGCCGCTTGCTGCCAACGATCAAGAGCCGTTGCGTGCAGCAGGCCTGTCCGCTGCCGGGCGAGGCGATGAGCCTGCAATGGCTGGCTCAGGCGCTGCCGGACTGCTCCGAAGACGAACGTGTCGAACTGTTGACGCTGGCCGCCGGCTCACCGTTGATGGCGGTCAGTCTGCAGTCTCAGGGCGTGCGCGAGCAGCGCGCGCAAGTGGTCGAAGGCGTGAAGAAGTTGCTCAAGCAGCAGCAATCGCCGACGCAACTGGCTGAGGAGTGGAAAAGCATTCCGATGCTGCGTCTGTTTGACTGGTTCTGCGATTGGTCGAGCCTGATCCTGCGTTATCAATTGACTCAGGATGAAGCAGGGCTCGGTCTGACCGACATGCGCAAAGTCGTGCAATACCTGGCGCAGAAAAGTGCGCAAGGCAAAGTCCTCGAGATTCAGGACTGGATTCTCGCCCAGCGGCAGAAAGTCATGAGCAAAGCCAACCTCAATCCGGCCTTGCTGCTGGAAGCGTTGTTGGTGCAATGGGCGGGATTGCCTGGTCAAAGATAACAATGTGTACCTAGACTCTGAGCATCAGCAGTGGAGGTCAACATGAATGAATCCGTCAGCCCTGGGCCGCGTAACGGCATTTTGTCCCTGACCATCAAGGACAAGTCGGTGCTCTACGCCGCCTACATGCCGTTCATCAAGAACGGTGGCTTGTTCATCCCGACCAACAAGAGTTACCGGTTGGGCGATGAGGTGTTCATGCTGCTCAACCTGATGGACGAGGCCGAAAAGATCCCGGTAGCTGGAAAGGTTGCCTGGATCACCCCGAAAGGGGCGCAAGGCAATCGCGCTGCCGGTGTCGGCGTCCAGTTCAACGAGGGCGACAACACGGCGCGCAGTCGCATCGAAACCCATCTGGCCGGAGCGCTTAAATCCGACCGTCCCACTCATACGATGTAAGTAGCCGTCTTTTTTATGCTCGTAGATTCCCATTGTCACCTTGATCGCCTCGACCTCGCCGCCCATGACGGCTCGCTGGATGCTGCACTGGATGCGGCCCGTGAGCGCGGAGTAGGGCACTTCTTGTGCATCGGCGTGAGTGCCGATAACGCCGCCGACGTCAAAGCCCTGGCTGAGCGTTATGACGATGTCGATTGTTCGGTCGGCGTGCATCCGCTCGATGTACAACCCGGTGCGGCGCCAGCGCTGGACTGGCTGCTGCACGAGCTCAATCACCCGAAAGTCGTGGCGATCGGTGAAACCGGCCTCGACTATCACTACGAACCGGAAGCCGCTGAACTGCAGCAGGAGTCATTTCGTCTGCACCTGCAAGCGGCGCAGCAGACCGGCAAACCGGTGATCATCCACACCCGTGGCGCGCGTGCCGATACCCTTGAATTGCTGCGCGAAGCGGCGTTGCCTCAGGCCGGTGTGCTGCATTGCTTCACCGAAGACTGGGACATGGCCAAGGCTGCACTGGACATGGGTTATTACATTTCCCTGTCGGGTATTGTCACGTTCCGCAATGCTGATGCGTTGCGCGACGTCGCGAGCAAGGTCCCGGTGGATCGCTTGCTGGTGGAAACCGATTCACCGTATCTGGCGCCGATCCCTTATCGCGGCAAGCCGAACCTGCCGCAGTACGTGCGCGAAGTGGCGGAGTTTCTGGCGATGCTGCGTGGGGAAAACTACGAGCGTTTCGCCGAGCAGACAACCGAGAACTTCAAGCGTTTGTTCCCGCTGGCCAGTGTTAAATCTGCCCTGTAGGCCTTAGTCAAATCGCAGGCAAAAAAAACCCGGGTTCTGGGGGGTGAATCCGGGTTAAGACCATTAGGAGTAAAACAAAGGCACGCGGTCCCTTGGTACCTTTATCGGCGCGACACTTGGGGGAGATGTCGCCCGACAGTTCAAGTATTGATCAGTCTGGCGTGCAGTCCAGTTAGCCGGTCGGGGTTTTTAAACAAATTTGGAATACGTTCGCTTCAGTTGAGTTCTCATTGCGCCCAAAACGTTCTCAAAATGAACATGAAACACAGATATGGTCGGATGATCCGTGCATTTTTGCGCAAGTTAGGCATAATACGCGGCTTCGAATTTTGACCCTTCAGACCTTTTCTTATGCACAAAGAACCTCGTAAGGTCCGTGAGTTTCGTCGCCGCGAGCAAGAAATTCTCGATACCGCGCTCAAGCTGTTCCTCGACCAAGGTGAAGACAGTGTCACCGTCGAGATGATTGCTGATGCCGTGGGTATCGGCAAAGGCACGATCTACAAGCACTTCAAATCCAAGGCCGAGATCTATCTGCGCCTCATGCTCGATTACGAGCGTGATTTGAACGAGCTGCTGCATTCGGCCGATGTCGACAAGGACAAGGAAGCGCTGTCCCGCGCCTACTTCGAATTCCGCATGCGCGACCCGCAGCGTTATCGCCTGTTCGACCGTCTCGAAGAGAAGGTCGTCAAAGGCAATCAGGTGCCGGAAATGGTCGAGGAGTTGCACAAGATCCGTGCCTCGAACTTCGAACGCCTGACCCTGTTGATCAAGGGCCGCATCAGCGAAGGCAAGCTCGAAGACGTGCCGCCATACTTCCACTACTGCGCGTCCTGGGCGCTGGTGCACGGTGCTGTTGCGCTGTATCACTCGCCGTTCTGGAGCAATGTGCTGGAAGATCAGGAAGGTTTCTTCCAGTTCCTGATGGACATTGGCGTGCGCATGGGCAACAAACGCAAGCGTGACCCGGAAACGCCAAGCAGCTGAGCCATTCAGCCGCCTTATTGCGCCATGATTTCGCTACATGACGCAGTAACGCAGGAATATACTCAGGCATAGGGCTTGCTAAAACTTGATTTGTGAGTCAAGTTTTAGCAGCTCGATTTTCTATCGCCGGAGTGATCATGATCGTTGACCGTCAAGGCAGGCGTTTTCGCAATCTGCGGATCAGTCTGACTTCAGCCTGCAATTACGCGTGTACCTACTGCGTGCCCAACGGCAAGCGGTTGGTGGCTGCGCAGGATGAGCTGTCGGCTGAGGCCATGGCGCGTGGCGTGGCGTATCTGATCGAGGCCGCCGGCATCGAGCGGCTGCGAATTACCGGTGGCGAGCCGCTGGTCAGCCCCAAACTCGAAACGTTCATGACCGCTGTCGGCAAGATGGGCCTTGAAGACATCAGCCTGACCACCAACGGTCAACTCCTTGCAAAAAAACTGCCGCTGCTGGTGGATGCCGGTCTGCGCCGGATCAACGTGTCCCTCGATACCCTCGACGCCGGTGCTTTCCGCAGCATCGCCCGTGGCGGCGATCTGGCCACCGTGCTCGACGGCATGGATCAAGCGGCAGCGGCGGGGATGAAGATCAAGGTCAACATGGTGCCGTTGCGCGGGCAGAATCTCGACCAGGTGATGCCGCTGCTGGATTACTGCCTGGAGCGCGGATACGAACTGCGCTTTATCGAGCTGATGCGCATGGGGCATCTGGCCAAGGACTCCAATGCGTTCCTGCAACAGTTCGTCAGCCTGCAGCAGTTGCTGGAGCTGATTGGCGAGCGTTATGAGTACGCGCAAACCGACGCACCGGTGGATGCTACCGCCGTGCGCTATGCGATTCCTGGCCTGGGCAACTTTGGCGTGATCGCCAACGAAAGCGTGCCGTTCTGCCGGACCTGCTCGCGCTTGCGCCTGTCGTCGACCGGTTGGCTGCATGGTTGCCTGTCGTCGAGCAACCGTCACTATGTCGGCGATTTGCTCGACAAGCCGCGTCATCAGGCCTTGCCAGCGCTCCAGCGTTTGCTGGTCAAGGCGTTGGGCGACAAGCAGGAAGTGGCGTTCTCCGGTGGCGCAACGATCATGAAGATTATCGGCGGCTGACATCCCCCTATTCGCGAGCAGGCTCGCTCCCACCTTGGAATGCATTCCACTGGTGGGAGCGAGCTTGCTCGCGAATACGATTTATCAATCAACGAAGAACCAGAGCTGGCGCAAAAGCTGCATCCTACGGCCATTCGCCGGTTTTCCGTCACCGGCCTCTGGAGGAATAGGATGCGTAGCCTGGTTTTGCTGCTGGCCGTTTTGGCGCTTGGCGGCTGTATGACTGTCAGCGATATGGCCGAAGGCACTCGCTACCAGATGAGCGACGCGGGCTTGCTGGATCATAGCGACAGCCGTCGCGTGAACAACTTCCGTATTCAGCCGGACTCGTTCATCTACATTGCCCAAGGCGCGTTCGCACCGCCGGGCGGTTCCTACCCGCGCCCGAACGTGGTGGCCGAAGAAGCCTTCAAAGGCTTCGTCGAGTACTTCCCGATGGTCCGCCGTGCTCGCGCGCCGGAAGGCCTGGACCAGGCGATGGGCGAAGCTCGCGATGCTGGTGCGCACTATCTGCTGTACACGCGTTTCGCCAAGGCTGACGACCGCATCGGCAACTCCGATGAGTGGCTCGATGAAGAAGCGGTGGATCGCCTCGGCATCGACGGCGGTGTGATTCAGATCATGTTGATCGAGACCAGCACCCAGTATTTGATTGATACTGCACGGATCAAGAGTCGTGGCGGTTTACTGACGTTCCACGACAGCAAGCCCGAAGACCTGATCGGCCCGCCACTGGCCCAGTACGCGCGCAGCCTGTTGGGAGTCGGCGACCAATAATTCAAGGAGAACGCCATGAGTGGCCCGCAAAAAGCCAATGACCTGTTGGGACAGATCCCGAAAACCAAAGGCTTGCCGCCGGTGCACTTGTGGAATCCGGACTTCTGCGGCGACATCGACATGCGCATCGCCCGCGACGGCACCTGGTATTACCTGGGCACGCCGATCGGGCGCAAGCCGATGGTCAAATTGTTCTCCACGATCATGCGCCGCGACGGCGATGACTATTTCCTGATCACCCCGGTCGAGAAGGTCGGGATCAAGGTCGACGATGCGCCGTTTGTGGCGATTGCGGTCGAGGTTGAAGGCGAAGGGCAGGCGCAGCTGTTGCGCTTTACCACCAACGTCGAAGAAACCGCCGAAGCGGGGCCGGAGCATCCGATTCGCGTCGAGATTGATCCGACAACGCAAGAGCCCGCGCCCTACGTGCATGTGCGCACCAACCTTGAAGCGCTGATCCACCGCAATGTGTTCTATCAACTGGTGGAACTGGCGGTCAGTCGCGAAATCGATGGCCAGCGCTGGCTCGGTGTGTGGAGCGGCGGCGAGTTCTTCCGCATCGGCCTGGAACCCTGAGCAATACAAATCCCGAACTGTGGGAGCGAGCCTGCTCGCGAAAGCGGTGTATCAGTCAGCCTGAGTATTGACTGACCTACCGCTTTCGCGAGCAGGCTCGCTCCCACATTTGGTTTTGTGGGTTGCCTGAAAAATCCTGATTGACTGTTAATCATATGATGATTAGCGTGTTCACCTATCGCGACCTGCTTTGAGGTGTTCATGTCCAGCAGCTTTCATGCGTCGACCGTTGACTGGCTGGGCAGCTGGATCGCCGCTGGCCAGGTCAAACCCGGGCAGACGATCAAGGTCGAGGCCGATCTGGGCGAACAACTCGGCGTCAGTCGCACGGTTATTCGCGAAGCAATCAAAACCCTCGTCGCCAAAGGCATGCTCGAAGTCGGGCCGAAAGTCGGCACCCGCGTGCTGCCGGTGCGGCGCTGGAACCTGTTCGATCCGCAAGTGGTCGGTTGGCTGTCGCGCAACGGCCTGCCGGAAAATTTCGTCGATGACTTGCTCGACCTGCGCCGCACCATCGAACCGATGGCCGTGCGCTGGGCATGTGAGCGGGCGACGCTGGACCAGATCGAAGCGGTGCAACTGGCTTACAACGCCCTCGAGCGCGCGGTCGACAGCGGCACCGATTACAACCGCGCCGACCAGTTCTTCCACGAATGCATTCTCGCCGCCAGCCACAATCAATTCATTGAACAAATGGTTCCGGCGCTCGGTGCGTTGCTGGCGGTATCGTTCGAAGTGTCTGCTGCCGATCCGGATGAACTGCGCCGCACCTTGCCGATCCACAAGGACATGGCCGACGCCATCGCCGCCCGGGATTCCGCGCGGGGCGTGTGGGCGTGCATGACCCTGATCGACAATGCGGACCTGGCGATCAAACGCTTCTACCCGAAAGTCATGGCCGACAAAAAAGCCGGCTAACACCCAGATCCCCTGTAGGAGTGAGCCTGCTCGCGATAGCGGTATATCAGCCGCATTGAAGTCAACTGACACTGCGCCATCGCGAGCAGGCTCACTCCTACAGAAAATCACAAGAACAATGGAGACCGTTATATGCCGTGGACCGCCCTGACCCAACACCGCGCCCGACTCGGTGAAGGCCCGTTCTGGGACGCACCGACGCAGGCGTTGTACTGGGTGGACATCGCCGGCAAACAGGCCCTGCGTCTGATCGGCCAGAACGTGCAGATCTGGCAGATGCCCGAACACGTTTCCGCCTTCATCCCCTGCGCCAGCGGCGATGCAATGGTCACCCTGAGCAGCGGCGTCTATCGCCTCGACCTAGATTCCCCGGGCCTCGAACCACGCCTGACGCTGTTCTGCGTCGCCGACCCGCAACCGGGCAATCGCCCCAACGAAGCGCGTTGCGATGCTCAGGGGCGACTGTGGCTCGGCACCATGCAAAACAACATCGGCGAGCAGGGCGAAGATCTGCCGATCACCCAGCGCTCCGGTGGCCTGTTCCGCATAGATCCGGATAAACGTGTTACGCCATTGCTGCGCGGCTTGGGCATTCCCAACACGCTGCTGTGGAGCGACGACGGCACCACAGTCCTGTTCGGTGACAGTCTCGATGACACGCTGTATCGCTATTTTATTCACGCCGACGGCAACCTTGATGTGGCCACTCCCTGGTACGGCCCTGATCAGAACGGTGGCCCGGACGGTTCAGCAATGGATGCCGAAGGCTATGTATGGAATGCCCGCTGGGACGGTAGCTGCCTGCTGCGCCTGACGCCTGACGGCAAGGTCGACCGCAGGATCGATCTGCCTGTCAGCCGCCCGACCAGTTGTGTATTCGGCGGTGAAGACCTGAAAACCCTGTTCATCACCAGCGCCCAGAGCCCGAACAACCATCCATTGGATGGCGCAGTGCTGTCGATGCGCGTGGATGTTGCAGGAAAACTCTGTACGCGGTTTGCTGGTTAAATCCCAAAATATGGGATGCAAAATTATATATTGAGATTATTCGGCAGTCGGGTTTATAGTCGGCTCCAGCAGTAACACGCACTCACACTTAAAAAAACAAAACAGGTGAAGTGATGCAGCGAATGTCTATCGCACTCCCGTGTGGAGTCCGCGTCTCGCAACGGCCCCAAGCTGTCGCGTGCGCTTGCCTGTTTCGTTCCAACCGCCTTCCAGACCGGACATCGGCAGATGCCCGGTTTTTTTGTGCTTGCGAAACAGGAGTCCTGATCCATGGCTGAACCTCTTTCCCTGCCGCCGGTGCCCGCACCGCCGAAGGGCGAGCGTCTGAAAAACAAGGTCGTGCTGCTGACCGGCGCCGCGCAAGGCATCGGCGAAGCCATTGTTGCGGCGTTCGCCTCGCAGCAAGCGAAACTGGTGATCAGTGATATTCAGGCGGAAAAAGTCGAAACGGTTGCCGTGCACTGGCGTGAGCAAGGTTACGACGTGCAAGCGCTGAAGGCGGATGTCTCGCATCAGCCCGACCTGCATGCCATGGCCAAACGCGCCGTTGAGCTGCACGGGCGCATCGATGTGCTGGTCAACTGCGCCGGGGTCAACGTGTTCTGTGATCCGCTGGTCATGACCGAAGAAGATTGGCGTCGCTGCTTCGCCATTGATCTGGACGGCGCCTGGTTTGGTTGCAAGGCAGTGCTGCCGCAGATGATCGAGCAGGGCGTCGGCAGCATCATCAACATCGCCTCGACCCATTCCAGCCACATCATTCCCGGCTGCTTCCCGTACCCGGTGGCCAAGCACGGTTTGCTCGGCCTGACCCGCGCGCTCGGCATCGAGTACGCCGCGAAGGGCATCCGCGTCAACGCCATCGCCCCGGGCTATATCGAGACGCAGTTGAACGTCGACTACTGGAACGGATTCGCCGACCCGCACGCCGAGCGTCAGCGCGCCTTCGATCTGCACCCGCCGAAGCGCATCGGTCAGCCGCTCGAAGTGGCGATGACGGCGGTGTTTCTGGCCAGTGATGAAGCGCCGTACATCAATGCTTCATGCATCACCATCGATGGTGGTCGCTCGGTGATGTACCACGACTGAGCACAGTAGCTTTCACGCGAATAAATCCGTGTGAAATCTAATCATCATACGATATGACTATTGTCAGAAGATTTTGCAGGAACACGCTTTAACGCTTTTCAAACATTGCTCAAAAAAAATAACAAGGAGTCAGCTTATGAAACGTCGTTTCGGGATTCGTACCCTATGCAGTACCGCCCTCGCGGTCACCGCGTTCAGCCTGAGCAGTGCCCTGCTCGCTGCCGACACCGTGAAAATCGGTTTTCTGGTCAAGCAGGCGGAAGAACCGTGGTTCCAGACCGAGTGGGCCTTCGCCGAGAAAGCCGCCAAGGACAAGGGCTTTGAACTGATCAAGATTGCCGTGCCGGACGGTGAGAAAACCCTCTCGGCGATCGACAGTCTTGCTGCCAACGGTGCCAAGGGCTTTGTGATTTGCCCGCCGGACGTCTCGCTCGGCCCGGCAATCATGGCCAAGGCCAAACTCAACGACCTGAAAGTGATTGCCGTCGATGACCGTTTTGTCGACGCCAACGGCAAGTTCATGGAAGACGTGCCATACCTCGGCATGGCCGCGTTCGAAGTCGGCCAGAAGCAGGGCAACGCGATGGTCGCCGAAGCGAAGAAACGTAACTGGGACTGGAAAGACACCTACGCGGTGGTCAACACCTACAACGAACTCGACACCGGTAAGAAACGCACCGACGGCTCGGTGAAATCCCTTGAAGACGCCGGCATGCCGAAAGACCACATTCTGTTCGCTGCGCTGAAAACCCTCGACGTACCGGGCAG
The DNA here is from genome assembly GCF_056313565.1 of Pseudomonas sp. 3B-A001-10F. NCBI lineage: Bacteria > Pseudomonadati > Pseudomonadota > Gammaproteobacteria > Pseudomonadales > Pseudomonadaceae > Pseudomonas > Pseudomonas sp. 3B-A001-10F. Next base: position 244,444 of record NZ_JBQYFW010000002.1, on the reverse strand, counting down.
CATGGACGCCACCAACTCGGCGCTGGTGAAACTGCCGAGCGGCGCAAAAAACCTGATCATCGGCGGTATGAACGACAACACCGTGCTCGGCGGCGTGCGCGCCACCGAAGCCGCCGGGTTTGCTGAGGCCAACGTGATCGGCATCGGCATCAACGGCACCGACGCCATCGGCGAACTGAAAAAGCCTAATAGCGGTTTCTTCGGCTCGATGCTGCCAAGCCCGCACATCGAGGGCTACAAGACTGCCGAGATGATGTACGAGTGGGTCACCACCGGCAAAGAACCGCCGAAGTACACCGCGATGGACGACGTCACCCTGATCACCCGCGAGAACTTCAAGCAAGAGCTGGAAAAAATCGGCCTGTGGAACTGATGCCGCGACGGCCCGGGCAGCCGGGCCGTTTTTCGGTGTGAAGAGGTGGCTTTATGCACGCGCAAGTACAAACACAAGAACAACACGGCGCCAGCGGCAGCCTGCGCTTCAACGGGATCGGCAAAACCTTTCCCGGGGTGAAAGCGCTGGACGCTATCAGCTTTGTCGCCCATCCCGGCCAGGTTCACGCCTTGATGGGCGAGAACGGCGCCGGCAAATCGACCCTGCTGAAAATCCTCGGCGGTGCTTACATCCCGAGCAGCGGCGAGTTGCAGATCGGCGAGCAGACCATGGCGTTCAAGTCGACCGCTGACAGCATCGGCAGCGGCGTCGCGGTGATTCACCAGGAGCTGCATCTGGTGCCGGAAATGACCGTCGCCGAAAACCTGTTCCTCGGCCATCTGCCGGCCAGTTTCGGTTTGATCAATCGCGGTGCTTTACGCCAGCAAGCGTTGAACTGCCTCAAAGGCCTGGCCGACGAAATCGATCCGCAAACCAAGGTCGGGCGCTTGTCCCTCGGCCAGCGGCAATTGGTGGAAATCGCCAAGGCGCTGTCGCGCGGCGCCCACGTCATCGCTTTCGACGAGCCGACCAGCAGCCTTTCGGCCCGTGAGATCGACCGCTTGATGGCGATCATCGGCCGCCTGCGTGACGAGGGCAAAGTCGTGCTCTACGTTTCCCACCGCATGGAAGAAGTGTTCCGCATCTGTGACGCCGTGACGGTGTTCAAGGACGGTCGCTACGTGCGCACCTTCGACGACATGAGCCAGTTGACCCACGATCAACTGGTGACCTGCATGGTCGGTCGTGACATTCAGGACATCTACGATTATCGCCATCGACCACGCGGTGCCGTCGCGCTGAAGGTTGATGGTTTGCTCGGCCCGGGTCTGCGCGAGCCGATCAGTTTCGAAGCGCACAAAGGTGAAATCCTTGGCCTGTTCGGATTGGTCGGGGCAGGGCGCACCGAGCTGTTTCGCTTGCTCAGCGGGCTGGAACGCAACACCGCCGGACGCCTCGAATTGCGCGGTCACGAACTGAAACTGCGCTCGCCACGCGACGCGATTGCTGCGGGCATTCTGCTCTGCCCGGAAGATCGCAAGAAGGAAGGCATCATCCCGCTGGCCAGCGTCGCCGAAAACATCAACATCAGCGCACGCGGCGCCCATTCGGGCCTCGGTTGCCTGATTCGCGGTCTGTGGGAAAAGGGCAACGCCGACAAACAGATCAAAGCGCTGAAAGTGAAAACCCCGCACGCCGGCCAGCAGATCAAATTCCTCTCCGGCGGCAATCAGCAGAAGGCCATTCTCGGTCGCTGGCTGTCGATGCCGATGAAGGTCCTGCTGCTCGACGAACCGACGCGCGGCATCGACATCGGTGCCAAAGCCGAGATTTACCAGATCATCCATAACCTCGCTGCTGAGGGTATTTCGGTGATCGTGGTGTCCAGCGACCTGATGGAAGTGATGGGTATTTCCGACCGCATTCTGGTGCTCTGCGAAGGCGCCTTGCGCGGCGAAATCAGCCGCGACCAGGCCAATGAATCCAACCTGCTGCAACTGGCTTTGCCGCGCCACCGCGCTGACGGCGTGGCGAACTGAGAGGTGACTATGATGACAACCCAAAACGAAACCCTGCCGAAAGAGCGCAAGCCGCTGGACATGCGACGCTTCCTTGATGACTGGGTCATGTTGCTGGCGGCTGTGGGCATATTCGTTGCCTGCACGCTGCTGATCGACAACTTCCTCTCGCCGCTGAACATGCGTGGCCTGGGCCTGGCGATTTCCACCACCGGGATTGCCGCGTGCACGATGTTGTATTGCCTGGCGTCGGGGCATTTCGACCTGTCGGTGGGCTCGGTGATTGCCTGCGCCGGGGTGGTTGCGGCGGTGGTGATGCGCGACACCAATAGCGTGTTTCTCGGTGTCAGCGCGGCGCTGGTGATGGGCCTGATTGTCGGGTTGATCAACGGCATCGTGATTGCCAAGTTGCGCGTCAATGCGTTGATCACGACGTTGGCGACCATGCAGATCGTTCGCGGTCTGGCGTACATTTTTGCCAACGGCAAAGCGGTGGGCGTGTCGCAGGAATCATTCTTCGTCTTCGGTAACGGCCAGTTGTTCGGCGTGCCGGTGCCGATTCTGATCACCATCGTCTGCTTTCTGTTTTTTGGTTGGCTGCTGAATTACACCACCTACGGGCGCAACACCATGGCCATCGGTGGCAACCAGGAAGCGGCGTTGCTCGCGGGTGTGAACGTTGACCGGACCAAGATCATTATCTTTGCCGTGCATGGTGTGATTGGTGCGTTGGCGGGGGTGATTCTGGCGTCGCGGATGACCTCGGGGCAACCGATGATTGGTCAGGGATTTGAGCTGACGGTGATCTCGGCGTGCGTGCTGGGCGGGGTGTCGTTGAGCGGTGGGATCGGCATGATTCGGCATGTGATTGCCGGGGTGTTGATTTTGGCGATCATTGAGAATGCGATGAACTTGAAGAATATCGACACGTTTTATCAGTATGTGATTCGGGGTTCGATCCTGCTTCTGGCCGTAGTGATTGACCGTCTGAAGCAACGCTGAGTCAAAGGCTACCCTCATCGGAACGCCGCCCGCCCAGCCCTCTCCCAGAGGGAGAGGGGGAAAGGGAGCAGATCTCCTAGCTTTTCAAACCTGAGTTCGACTGGATATTTCAGGTCGATGTAATTGGAATAAACACCTCGATCAGTTCCCTCTCCCTCCGGGAGAGGGCTAGGGTGAGGGGCTTTTGATCCTCCCGCCTTTCGTCACTCTCCCCAAATATTCCTTGCCCGCCCGCACCCGTTTCGGGTATCAATTTGTACATGATTAGACAGGTACGATTTGACAAGAAACAACGGGTAGTCGACGAACTCGTCCGACGCATCGAAAGCGGCCTCATGGAGGACGGCTTTCTGTTGCCCGGCGAACATCAGTTGGCTCAAGAATTCCAAGTCAGCCGAGGCACGCTGCGCGAAGCGCTGGCCGAACTGAAACGGCGCAATTACATCGCCACGCAAAGCGGCGTCGGCTCCATCGTCACTTTCGACGGTGTCGCGCTCGACCAGCGCAGCGGCTGGGCGCAGGCGCTGGCCGACAGCGGCGCGCTGATCAATACCGAAGTGCTGCGTCTGGAAGCCGTGACCCGGCCCGATCTGCTCTCGCGGTTCGGCACTGACCAATTCATTACCCTCGACCGCCGTCGGCGCTCCAACGACGGCACGCTGGTCTCTCTCGAACGCTCTTTGATGCCGGCCACCGGCGGCCTGGAAAGCCTGCCGCGTGTCGGCCTGATCGACAATTCCCTGACCATCACCCTGGCCGCCTACGGCTACATCGGCGAACGCGGTGATCAGTGGATCGGTGCCGAGCCGTTGAATGCCGAAGACGCCGAATTGCTCGGGCGCCCGGTCGGCACCGTTTTCCTCAAGGCGTTGCGTACCACCTACGATCGCCAGAACCGTTTCATGGAGCTGGTCGAAAGCCTGCTCGACCCGGTGCATTTCCGTTTGCACCTGCAATTTGGAGAATCGAAATGACCGCGCTCAACCGTGCCCTTGGTGCTTTCTATGGCCTGGCCCTCGGTGATGCGCTGGGCATGCCGACGCAATCGCTGAACCGCGAAACCATCAAGACCCGCTTCGGCACAATCACCGATCTGCAGGATGCAGGTCCCTTGCAACCCATCGCCGCAAACATGCCCAAAGGCTCGATCACCGACGACACTGAACAAGCCATTCTGGTCGGTGAGTTGCTGGTCGAAGGCAAAGGCCGCATCGAACCGGCGATCCTCGCGCAACGCTTGATCGAGTGGGAAGCCGAGATGCAGGCCAAGGGTTCGCAGGACTTGCTTGGACCGTCGACCAAGCGCGCCATCGAAATGATCCTCGCCGGCCATTCGCCGGAAGAGGCCGGACGCTACGGCACCACCAACGGCGCGGCCATGCGCATTACGCCGGTAGGGATCGCGGTGGATGTTGCCGATCCTCAGCGGTTTATCGCAGCGGTGGTACAGGCCTGTCAGGTCACCCACAACACCACACTGGGGATTTCCAGTGCGGCAGCGGTGGCGGCGGTGGTGTCTGCCGGCATCAACGGCATGGACCTGGGCGAGGCGTTGAACCTCGGCCAGCACATCGCTCAACAAGCGGAATCACACGGCCATTGGGTGGCCGGTGGGCGCATCGCCTCGCGCATCAGTTGGGCGCGCACCATCAGTGTCGATAGCGACAAGGCTTTGCTGGCGGATCTGCTCTATGACGTGATCGGTACTTCGGTGGCGTCGCAGGAATCGGTGGTGGTCTCCTTTGCCCTGGCGCAGCAAGTGGCCGTCGGCGAGATGAGCGCGTTTGAGGCGTTGTGCATGGCCGCCAGTCTTGGCGGTGACACTGACACCATCGCGGCGATTCTCGGCGCCATGCTCGGGGCCTGCCTGGGTCTTGAGAGCTGGCCAGTGCCGATGATCGACACGGTCAAATCGGTTAATCACCTAGAGCTGGAGCCGTTGGTGCAGGGGCTGTTGGCCTTGCGCTGACTGGGCTGACGCTTTCGCGAGCAGGCTCGCTCCCACAGGTACGGCGTGATCCCTGTGGGAGCGAGCTTGCTCGCGAAAGCCGCACCGCGAATTTCGAATTTTTAACCCGCAATGGATCGCGCAGACAGGCCGAGGACGGCCGCGATGTCTTGTCGTTTTGCATCATTGCCACAACCACAAAAAAGGCAAACAGGAGCACCTTCATGAGTTCATCAAACGCCGGGCAGAGCGCCGGGCAACTGGAAACCCGCGGCATCGAACCGGTGCCGGAAGCCGAGTGCAACGGCCACCCGCTGCAACTGTTCTGGGTCTGGTTCGCCGCCAACATTTCCATCCTCGGCCTACCGCTGGGCGCCACGCTGGTGGCGTTTCGCGGGCTGGCGATCTGGCAGGCGATCATCGTCGCGATCATCGGCGCTGCCGGTTCGTTCGCGGTGGTCGGGATCATCTCGATTGCCGGTCGCCGTGGCCGCGCGCCGAGCCTGACCTTGTCGCGGGCGATCTTCGGCGTGCGCGGCAATATCGGCCCGACGCTGGTCTCGCTGATGTCGCGCCTGGGTTGGGAAACCGTCAACACCACCACTGCCGCATTCGTGCTGTTGTCGCTGTGCTCGATTCTGTTCGGCTCACCGGTCGAAGCGAAAAGCGCGCCGATACTGACGCTGATCTTCATCGCGATTTTCGTGCTGCTGACTCTGTCGGTATCCGGCCTCGGCCATGCGACCTTGCTGGTGATCCAGAAGTGGGCGACCTACGTGTTCGGCGCGCTGAACATTCTCGTCGGTGGTTTCCTTTGCGCGACCATCGACTGGAGCGCGGTATTCAACGCCACGCCGGCGCCGATGAGCGCAATGATCATCGGTATCGGCACCATGGCCGCGGGCACCGGCATTGGTTGGGCCAACGCTGGCGCCGACATGTCGCGCTATCAGCATCGCAGCGTCAAAGCCGTGCGTTTGGTTGCATCAGCAGCGTTCGGTGCGGGCATTCCGCTGGTGCTGCTGATCACTCTTGGCGGTCTGCTCTCGGTGGGTAACAACGACCTCGCCTCGGCGACTGACCCGATTGTTGCAATCCGCGACATGCTGCCAACCTGGATGGCCGTGCCGTACCTGATCACCGCGTTCGGTGGCTTGTTGCTCTCGAACAACCTGTCGGTGTACTCCGCCGGTCTGACCACGCTGACCCTTGGCCTGAAGGTCAAACGCGTCTACGCCGTGGTAGTGGATATCGTCGCGATCTTCGCCGGTTCGATCTACTTCATGCTGATCGCCGACAGTTTCTACGGCCCGTTCATTACCTTTATTTCCCTGCTGGCGGTGCCGATCACCGCGTGGGTCGGGATCTTCGTCGTCGACCTGATTCACCGTCATTACTACAGCCCGAAAGACCTGCTCGACGTCAGCCCGAGCAGTGCCTACTGGTATCACGGCGGCATCGAGTGGCGCGCGTTCGGCGCCTGGGCGATTGCCATCGTCCTTGGCTTCAGTTTCACCACCATTGGCACCACTACTGAAAACGTCTGGTTCAAAGGCTTCCTGTCCGACTCTTGGCTGGGCCACAACGGCCTCGGCTGGATCGTGACCTTCGTGGTCGCCGGTGGCATTTACTTTGTCCTCGGCGGGGCGAAAGACCGCCGCGCCGCGCAAACCGAGAATGCTCATGCCTAAGATGTTGCACACCGGCCAGGTCATCATCGACTTGGTCATGGCCGTGGATAAGCTGCCGCAGATTGGCGGTGACGTGCTGGCGCAGTCGGCCGGTTTCGAAGCAGGCGGCGGGTTCAATGTGATGGCGGCAGCGGTGCGTAATGGCCTGCCGGTGGTTTATCTCGGTCGTCATGGCACTGGGCGTTTCGGTGATCTCGCGCGTCAGGCGATGAACGCCGAGGGGATTCACATCGGCATTCGCCAGCCTGCGCAGCGCGACACAGGGTTGTGTGTGGCGCTGACCGATGCGTCGGCCGAGCGCAGTTTCATTTCCTACATCGGCGCTGAAGGTGAGGTGACGGCGGAGGATCTGAACAGCGTTGCGGTCGAAGCGGGCGATTACGTTTATCTCAGTGGCTACAGCCTGTTGCACGAAGGCAAAGCGCAGGCGTTGCTCGACTGGACATTGGCGTTACCGGAGTCGATCAACGTGGTGTTCGATCCGGGCCCTTTGGTGGAATCGCCGGACTCGCCGATGATGCAGGCGTTGCTGCCGCGAATCGATGTGTGGACCAGCAACAGTGTTGAGGCGTTGCGCTTTACCGGGGCTGAGGACATTGGCGCAGCGCTGGATCGCCTCGCTGAGCACCTGCCCAAAGAGGTGCTGATGGTGGTGCGTGACGGGCCGCAGGGTTGCTGGATTCATCAGCGCGATGAGCGTCGGCATGTGCCCGGGTTTGCGGTTAAAGCGGTAGACAGCAATGGCGCCGGTGATGCCCATGCCGGGGTGTTTGTCGCCGGGTTGGCGCAGGGTTTGTCAGCGCATGAAGCCGCGCGGCGGGCGAATGCGGCAGCGGCTATTGCGGTGACTCGCTGGGGACCGGCGACATCGCCGGGGGCGGCTGAGGTGGATGCGTTTATCCGCGAGTCCGGTGGCGCTTGATTAATAGCTTTCGCGAGCAGGCTCGCTCCCACATTTGAAATGTATTCCAACGTGGGAGCGACGGTGCGACGATTCGACTTGCTCGCGAAGGGGCCATTAGTTTCAACACAAAATGCAATGCTGGACACCGCTCGCCGCATCGGCAACGAGCGGCCGCAGACTACTGCAGATCCAGCTTGCGCGCCGCTTCAACGCCAGCCGCACTGAGCTTGATCGGCAGGTTCAACGAATGTTCGCCAGCCTCGTTGCAGGTCACATGCCCGTGGTGAATCAGTCCACGATCCTGCAAAGCGGCGAGGGCGCTGGCCACGACCTTCTCGCCCCGGTAATTGTCCAGCACCTCCTTGCCCAGTCCACTCGGATGGGCGTGCAGCAGGCGGGTGAGGACTTCTTTTTCCAGGTTTTTATCGACGTTCATGGTTACCTCTTCATTGGATTGAACAGGACGCTCGCGTCGGCGAACTACTGACCGGAGCCTTCGGAACCGGAGCCACCGGTGGTGGTTTTCGAGCCGACGCCGGGGCCCGCGTTGTCTGGCGTGGCGGGGGCGTCGGGGGTGTTCATGCCGCCCTGCCGGCCCGGGTCGCTGCCCTGAGTGCGCGGGTCGGTGCCGGTGGCGGGAGGCTGATTGATCAAGGGCACTCCCGAGCCATCGGTATTCATACCGGGAGCACTGTTGATGGCGGGGGCGCGTGGTGGGGTCGGGTCGGTAGGGCCGGTGCCCGCAGCGGTAGCGGATGCTGCGAAAACTGCAGGGCAGAGCAGGGCGCTGAATACAAAAGCGGTCAACCTTGACGGGATCATAGGGCTTCTCCAGTGATTGGAATCCTTACCTGTCGTTGGTCTGCCCAGTGATCGGATTGGTGCCTGATCAGCGACGAACGGTCTAGGTTGCCTGCGCGGCTTTCAGACTGATCCGCCGCCAGAGCAAGCGGCCAAGGGTAATCAGCCAGTTGGCCAACGCGACGATCAATACCGTCAAAAGCAGCGTGCTCATGCCCTGCTCAACGATGATTTTCCCGGCCAATAGCGGGAAACCAAACACGCCGATGAAGTACGAAAGACTGAACAGCAACAAGGCCTGCGATGTAGTACCGGCCGGTGCTTCGTTGGCCGCCAGGCCGTTGATCACCGAATAGGTCAGGCCATAACCGACGCCGAGCGTCAGCGCCGCTAACAGATAGCTGAATCCGCTGTGCACACCGAACGCGAACAGCACAATCGAACCCAGCATCAGCCCCGACAGCAGGCACGACGCGCGCAAAGGATCACGCTTGACGACATATCCGGCGATCAACATCCGACTGCTGATTGCCGCGCTCATGAAGCCGAGAAAAAATAACGAATAATCCAGCGAGCGGGCGGCGGCATAGCTGGTCTGAAAGCTCGACAATCCACCGAATACGCAACCGCCGAGACCAACCATGATGATCGGAAACAGCGCACGCGAGCCGAGCACTTGCGTGGTCGCTTGCCAGCTGATTTTTGCCGCTGTCGGGGTCTGCGTGCTTTTCAAACGAGCACCCAGCTGCCAGAACAGCAGCACCCCGATCAGGCTTGCCAGCGCCGCCAGATAAAACGCCGAGGTCACTGGCAAGCCCAGCGCACTCGCTGCCCGTCCGAGTAAAGGGCCGCTTCCGATCCCGGTCATCATGCTGCCCGACAGCAGCGCGAAGTACTTGGCGCGCTGCGCCGGGGTCACCAGACTGGCGACGATGATCGGCCCCAAGGTATAGAAAACGCCCCAGCCCAAACCCAGCAGCAAACCGAAAACCAATAACAGATGACCAAACCCTGGCGTCAGCGCAAAGCCCAGACTCGCCGCGACCAGCAACAACCCGAACACTGCAATTGAGCGCGCCGCCCCGAGCCAGTCCGACAGATGCCCGGACACCAGCACCGCCACAAACGTACTGAGCATCGCCGCCGAAATCACACTGCCGGCATCGTGCTCATTGCCGCCGCGAGAACTGATCAACAGTGACAATAAAAACGTCGAGCCGTAAGGCAGCGACAGCAGATAACTGGCGAGGCAGAACAGGCCGAACAACTTGCCTGAAACCTTGGGTGTTACTTGCGACATGAAGTGAATCCTTAAGCGGAAAAATTCAGCGTCATCTGTTTAACACGTCAGGCAGGCGGCTTAGGTCTGAGCTTGGCGAAGTCAGGATCACTGCACGCCGGAGTAATGCTCAAGCGAGGCCGATCTCTTCCTTGAACTGCTCCATGAATCCCTTCAGGCGCAGATGACGGACCTGCGCAAGACGCTGGCCGGCGGTGGTCTGGAAACCGTCGGCGAGGTGCAGCAGTTTGGTCTGGAAATGATCGAGGCAAAAACGCGTGTCATCGTAATCGCGTTGTTTCGCTTCGGGATCCTGCGGGTCGTAGAGCGCCGAACCCATGCGCCCGGCGATGTAGAAAGTGCGGGCGACGCCAAGCATGCCGAGTGAGTCGAGCCGATCGGCGTCCTGGACGATTTTCGCTTCGAGGGTGAGCGGGGTGATGTTGGCGGAGAAACTGTGGGCTTCGATGGCGTGGGCGACGGCGGCGATTTTTTCTTCGGACCAGTTCAGATCGGCCAGCACTGACGAAGCTTTATCTGCCGCCAGCCGCGAAGCCTGCGAACGCAGTGGCGAGTTCTTCTCGACGGCGACGCAATCGTGCAAGAGCACGGCGGCCAACAACACCTCAAGATCGCCGCCTTCTTCTGCTTGCAGCGTACGCACGTTATGCCAGACCCGCTGCAAGTGAGCGAGGTTGTGAGCGCCGTCGTCTGATCGCTCGAGGGCGTGGGGCAACAGGGCTACTGCGAGTGCCTCTACGGGGGTAAAAAACGCTGGGTTCATGAGCATCCTTTCAGATTGTCGAAGTCCCTGTGGGAGCGAGCTTGCTCGCGAAGGCGTCCTTACAGTCACTTGCATTGTTGAATGACAGAATGCTTTCGCGAGCAGGCTCGCTCCCACAGGGAACTGCAGTGTTTGCAACATTGCGCAGGGTAATGTGTGTTTTGCCATGTGACGAGCGCCGCTCACCACCTTAGTATGGCGTTTTCCTTTTTCCGACAAGGCCCGTCCATGACGATCGAAATCCGCCCGGCGACCCCCAGCGATGCCCCGCAAATCCTCGCCTTCATCACTGAACTCGCCGATTTCGAAAAGGCCCGTCACGAAGTCATCGCCAGCGTTGCCGACATCGAACGCAGCCTGTTCAGCGAAGGCGCCACCGCCCACGGCCTGATCTGCCTACGCGACGGTTTGCCAATCGGTTTCGCGGTGTTCTTCTTCAGCTATTCGACCTGGCTCGGCAGCAACTGCCTGTACCTCGAAGACCTCTACATCACCCCCGAACAACGCGGCGGCGGTGCCGGCAAAACCTTGTTGCGTCACTTGGCGAAAATCGCCTGCGATAACGACTGCGGCCGCTTCGAATGGAGCGTGCTCGACTGGAACACGCCGGCCATCGAATTCTACAAATCCCTCGGCGCACAACCCCAGGAAGAGTGGGTGCGCTACCGCATGGATGGCCAGGTCCTGCGTGAGTTTGCCGAGGGCTGATCACAATGATGGCATTGCGGTGCTAATTCGATTGTCGCCAACGCTCTAGTCCGGCATTCTACGCGCCATTTTTGCGCGCTCACGGACGACACCTGCAATGCCTCTGGCACAATTTCTCCACGCCCGTGGAGCCTTCGCTGCGTCAACGAGTGACCAGCGATGAGCGGACTACGGGCGACAATGCGTCTGTAGGGCCTGGTGAAAAACTCAGGCTCGAGCGACAACCCCAAGCGGCAACCGGTCGACATTCTCTGCACCGTCAATCGTACGGGCGGCGAAGCCATTCGTGCGTTCGTGTCACCGCTCGATGCCGAGTTGATGAGGCGCAGTGCCGGGCTTGACGATTACCGTGTGATACCGCTGCGCACTTTCGATCCAACGGCGTTTATCGACGCCCATCAAGGCTGGCTGATGCTGCACATTTGCTGTGGTTTCGTCGCCCCTGCCGGGCATTCGCTGCTCAAGGACGGCGGGTTGATGCCGATGGGCTGGTACGTCTATTCCGAGATCGGCCAGTGGACGGCCGAACATCATCTGGACCTCGGCACACAAATGGCCGATTTGCTGCAATCGACTTACGAACGCAATCACCTGCGCAACTACAACGCCTGGCTCAACGAGCTGGATGACGCGACGCCTGCCGAGCTGGCATGGCATGTCGATCAAGCCTGGCAACATCTGCAAATCGCTACATCCCCCGACAGCCGTGAACACTGCCACGCCCTGTTCGACCCCGTCGACAACCGCTGGCGCTTCGCCGCGACCGATGTCGATCTCCACCAGCCGCACCCGGAACCCCTGAAGCAAGGAGCTTTGAATTGAGTGGTAAACCCGCTGCACGCGTCACCGACCCGACCGCCTGCCCATTGCCAGGGCATGGCACCAACCCGATTGCCTCCGGCTCGCCGAACGTCTTCTTCGACGGCCTCGCCGCCGCGCGCATGACCGATAAATCGGCGTGTGGCAGCCCGATTACCGGAGCCGTTTCCGGCACCGTTTTTATCAACGGCTTGAATGCCGCCACGCTCGACAGCACCGGAGGCCACGGCAATGTCGTGGTGGGTGGCTCGGGGACGGTGATTATCGGCCAGAGTGGCGGAGGGGCAGCGTTTAGTGGGCTGTTGCCGATGCCGGTGCATTTTACGGACAGGTTGCAAGTGGTTAACGAGGCGACTGGCGAGCCTATCCCCGATCATCCGTATGCGATCCAGCGAGGTGATGGGCGCATAGAACATGGCATCACCAATGAGCAGGGCTTTACCCATATGGTGAGTTCTCACTTGGCTGAAACTATTAAATTGTTTGTAGAGTGATCGAAATGGAAGTCGAAAATCCTGCACTCAGAGACTGCAAAACTGAAGTGGCTGGCCATGAGTTGACCTGCAAGACTGACCAGAGCGTCAAGCAAGTTACTGTCAAAGTGAAAAAGGTAACCGTTTTCTTTATTGGCGGTGCTGGGGATAAAGAGGAGTATTATCAGAATGAACCTCCTCATCATAACGTGCAAAATGCGTGGAATCAGTTGTCGAACAGACTGTCTCCGGAACAAAAGCTCGACGTTAATTTACCTTATATAAGCTATAAGGATGTTCGCGGTGAGAAGGATATCGAGAAGTATGTAATACGCCCGTTAAAAGGTGATAAGACGGTTTATCTTGTGATTGTTGGTCATAGCCTTGGGGGGTGGAATGGTGCACATTTGACCTCGATTTTGAAAGAACGAGGTTATACAGTCAAGATGTTGGTAACACTCGATCCTGTTGGCGGTGGTACAGGTGTATGGATGTTCTCTGATATCTATTTTACGACGCCAAAGCCCGTGGCAGATTACTGGATAAATATATTGGCATCCCCCAAGGAAAAAGACGATTCAGATACTGTTGCCAGTTTGGGAGAGCGCTGGATCATGAAATCTGGACCGAATATAAATGAGGCGGTCAGTGCGAATCACCGGCAAGCAGGTATGCTGTTCGCCTCCAAACTTCAAAGTGGAAAGTCTGCGTGCGATATAGTTTATGAGCGAGTGACTGAATATTTGGAATCGAAAAAATGATACGACTATTTATTGTGCTGACGATGCTTCTATGTAGTTCTTGTGCCAAGCGGTCGATTCTTCCTGATACCGAGATTGAATTCATTTCTGTCGCTACAGGGGGCGATAGTTTGTCTTGGAGTGTTCGCTTTAGTTCGAAGACCGATGTGTTGAATTTTTTTAAGGATGCGACGGGAGAAACACAGTTGGGTGAAACATTGTTTTGCTCTCTGGATAAAGAGCTTGAATTTGAAAACTCCGATAAATTGACTAATTATTTTGTTGGTAATCTTGTTGAGGTTGACGCCGATAAGTCTGGTTTAGACCATATTTATACGTCTAGATTGTCCGCAGTGAGAAAGGAGGATGAGGGCGTTTCAAATGTTTTCATGAGCGCGGAAGAACTGCTGGCATTATTAAATGAACGTAACGCCGTCTCTTGCAGAGTGTTTACCTCAGCTTACTCATTCGGGGGATACTATTCGAAGTCAATGCTGATTCCAGCAACTGACCTCGTACACGTCATTGAACAGCAGCGCGTGCAATGATTGCTTTATCCCATAATGTGGGATGCAAAATTACATATTGAGATTTCCCGTCTGAGAGGTCTATAGTCCGTCGCACTCACTGCCAAAAACAAAACAGGTGAAGCGATGCTGGCGCAATTGATCGCGCTCGACTGGGGTACGACCTCATTACGTGCTTACAAACTCGCGGCGGGCGGTGTGGTGCTGGAGCAGCGCGCGCTGTCGTCCGGGATCATGCAGTTGCCCAAGACCCCGCGAGTCATCAACGGTCGCGAATGCGCCGATGGTTTTGAACTGGCCTTCGATGAGGCGTGCGGCGACTGGCTTGATGCGCAGCCGAATCTGCCGGTGATTGCCTGCGGCATGGTCGGCAGTGCACAGGGCTGGCGTGAAGCAGCCTACTGCGAGACGCCGGCGAACGTCGCCAATCTCGGAAACTCCCTACAAACAATTGTCAGCCTGCGCGGCACCCGCGTGCATATCGTGCCGGGTGTGATTCAGCGTTCGCGTCTGCCGAATGTGATGCGCGGCGAAGAAACCCAAGTGCTCGGCGTGCTGCAGAATCTGCCGATTGAGGCGGGTGCTGATCTGTTGATCGGCCTGCCGGGCAGCCACTCGAAATGGGTGGATGTGGTCGATGGCTGCATCACTCACTTCGACACGTTTATGACCGGTGAAGTGTTCGCCGTTCTCAGTGAACACAGCATTCTCGGTCGTACCCTGAAGCAAGGTGCGACGTTCGATGCTTTGGCGTTTGACCGTGGTGTGCAGGTTGCTCTGTCGGCGGACGGCGAACTCGGCGTGCTGTCGACGTTGTTCAGCGCCCGTACCCTGGGCTTGACCGGCGAACTCAGCCCGACCGAGCAGGCCGATTATCTGTCCGGCCTGATGATCGGCCATGAGCTGGCGGCGCTCGCCACGGTTCAGCGACGTCGTCGCAACAACACGAATCTTCCTTCGATCATCCTCATCGGCAACGCGCAGCTCTGTGCGCGCTACAGCCGCGCCCTCGACGCCTGTGGTTTCGCCAGCGTGAAGCTGGCCGAACAGGCCACCGAGCGTGGCTTGTGGCAACTGGCGCTGGCCGCCGGACTGATCGATTCCTCATCCCGTTAACCCTGACTGGAGGCCTGACATGCTCAAGCAAGCATTGGCGCAAAACGGTCTGATCGCGATCCTGCGGGGACTGCATCCGCAGGAAGCCGCCGCTGTCGGAGAAGTCCTGTATGCGGCCGGATTTCGCGTCATCGAAGTACCGCTCAATTCCCCGTCGCCGTACGAAAGTATCCGCATTTTGCGTACGACCTTGCCCGCCGATTGCCTGATCGGTGCCGGCACGGTGTTAACCCCGGCACAGGTCGAGCTGGTGAAAGAAGCCGGCGGCCAAGTGATTGTCATGCCGCACAGTGACGCCAAGGTCTTGCGTGCGGCGAAAGCGGCGGGGCTGTTTCTGTCGCCGGGTGTTGCGACGCCGACCGAAGCCTTCGCAGCGCTGGCGGAGGGCGCGGATATTCTCAAACTGTTCCCGGCCGAGCAGATGGGGCCGGCAGTCGTCAAAGCCTGGCTCGCAGTGTTGCCGACGGGAACGGTACTGGCGCCGGTCGGCGGTATTACACCGGACAATATGCAGGCGTTTATCGATGCCGGTGTAAAAGGTTTTGGCCTCGGTTCCGGACTGTTCAAACCGGGCATGACGCCGGAGCAAGTGGCGCTGAACGCCAAGGCCTACGTGGCTGCTTGGAAGGCCCTTCGCTAAGACTTTTTGGCGCTGTGTGCGCTACATCTATAAGAGAGACAAAAAGATGAAAATCACCAAACTCACCACCTTTATCGTCCCGCCGCGCTGGTGCTTTCTCAAGGTCGAAACCGACGAAGGCGTGACCGGTTGGGGCGAACCCGTTGTTGAAGGGCGCGCGCATACCGTCGCGGCTGCCGTTGAAGAATTGTCCGACTACCTGATTGGCAAAGACCCACGCAATATCGAAGACATCTGGACCGTGCTGTATCGCGGCGGTTTCTACCGTGGCGGCGCGATTCA
Source organism: Pseudomonas sp. 3B-A001-10F (assembly GCF_056313565.1). Classification (NCBI taxonomy): domain Bacteria; kingdom Pseudomonadati; phylum Pseudomonadota; class Gammaproteobacteria; order Pseudomonadales; family Pseudomonadaceae; genus Pseudomonas; species Pseudomonas sp. 3B-A001-10F. The sequence goes on along the minus strand of NZ_JBQYFW010000002.1, from coordinate 228,777 downwards.
CATGAGCGCGCTGGCGGGTATCGATCAGGCGTTGTGGGACATCAAGGGCAAGGCCCTCGGGGTGTCGGTCAGCGATCTGCTCGGTGGCCAGGTGCGTGACAAGATTCGCGTGTATTCGTGGATTGGCGGCGACCGTCCAGCGGACACCGCGCGTGCGGCGAAAGAGGCGGTGAGCCGTGGTTTCACGGCGGTGAAAATGAACGGCACCGAAGAGCTGCAGTTCCTCGATACCTTCGAAAAAGTCGATCTGGCGCTGGCCAATGTCGCCGCCGTGCGTGACGCGGTTGGGCCGAACGTCGGCATCGGTGTCGACTTCCATGGCCGCGTGCACAAGCCGATGGCCAAGGTGCTGATGAAGGAACTCGATCCGTACAAACTGATGTTCATCGAAGAGCCGGTGCTCAGCGAAAACTACGAAGCGCTGAAAGAGCTCGCACCGTTGACCAGCACGCCGATTGCTCTGGGTGAGCGGCTGTTTTCGCGTTGGGACTTTAAACGTGTGTTGAGCGAAGGCTACGTCGACATCATCCAGCCGGATGCCTCCCACGCGGGCGGCATCACCGAAACCCGCAAGATCGCCAACATGGCCGAGGCCTACGACGTGGCACTGGCGCTGCACTGCCCGCTGGGGCCGATTGCGCTGGCGGCGTGTTTGCAATTGGACGCGGCTTGTTACAACGCGTTTATCCAGGAGCAAAGCCTGGGCATCCATTACAACGAGAGCAACGATTTGCTCGACTACGTGAAGGATCCACGGGTGTTCGATTACGACAAAGGTTTCGTGAAGATCCCCAACGGCCCGGGGTTGGGTATCGAGATCAACGAGGAATACGTGATCGAGCGTGCGGCCGTTGGCCACCGCTGGCGCAACCCGATCTGGCGCCATGCCGATGGCAGTTTTGCCGAGTGGTGAGTCCTGCCTGACACACCCGATGAGATCGTTCCCACGCTCTGCGTGGGAATGCCTCAATGGACGCTCTGCGTCCGCTTTTGGGACGCGGAGCGTCCCGGGCTGCATTCCCACGCGGAGCGTGGGAACGATCAGATGCAAGGCCTCAGGCCGACCTCAATAAACATAAAAAGAGGCTCTCCCCATGCAACCGCAAACCCTCACCGGGCAGGCGTCTTTAGTCACGCCCAGCCGTAAGCGTTTTTTCATCATGGTGTTGCTGTTTATCACCGTGGTCATCAACTACCTCGACCGCAGCAACCTGTCGATTGCTGCGCCGGCGCTGACCAGTGAGCTGGGCATCGATCCGATTCACGTCGGTCTGATTTTCTCCGCGTTCGGCTGGACTTACGCCGCGATGCAGATCCCCGGCGGCTGGTTGGTCGATCGCGTGCCGCCGCGCATTCTTTACAGCGTCGCTTTGTTGTTGTGGTCTGTGGCTACGGTGATGCTCGGTTTCGCTGCGAGTTTCATCGCGTTGTTTGTATTGCGCATGGCGGTCGGTGCGCTGGAAGCGCCGGCTTATCCGATCAACAGCCGTGTGGTCACGACGTGGTTTCCCGAGCGGGAACGCGCCACGGCGATTGGTTTTTACACATCGGGACAGTTCGTTGGTCTGGCATTTCTCACTCCGGTGCTCGCCTGGCTGCAACATGAATTCGGCTGGCACATGGTGTTCGTCGCAACAGGCGCTGTCGGCATTATCTGGGCGGCGATCTGGTACGCGGTGTATCGCGAGCCACGGGATTTCAAAGGCGCGAACGAAGCGGAAATCGACCTGATCCGCGAGGGCGGTGGTTTAGTTGATATTCAGCAAGAGTCGGCCAAGGTCAAAGCCAAATTCAGCTGGACCGATTTGGGCATCGTCCTGACCAAGCGCAAATTGTGGGGCATCTACCTCGGCCAGTTCTGCCTGAACTCGACGCTGTGGTTTTTCCTCACCTGGTTTCCGACCTATCTGGTGAAGTATCGCGGCATGGACTTCATCAAGTCCGGCCTGTTGGCATCGCTGCCGTTTCTCGCCGCGTTCATCGGTGTGCTGTGTTCGGGGTTCTTTTCCGACTTCTTGATTCGTCGCGGCTACACCGTCGGGTTTGCGCGCAAGTTGCCGATCATTGGCGGGCTGCTTATTTCCACCTCGATCATCGGCGCCAACTTCGTTGAGTCGACGCCGCTGGTGATTGCCTTTCTGGCGTTGGCATTTTTCGGCAACGGTCTGGCCTCGATCACCTGGTCGCTGGTGTCGACGCTGGCGCCGGCACGGTTGCTCGGGCTGACCGGCGGGGTGTTCAACTTCATCGGCAACCTGTCGGCGATTGCCACGCCGATCGTCATCGGCTTCCTTGCCAGCGGCGATTCGTTCGCGCCGGCGATCACCTACATCGCGGTGCTCGCCTTGATCGGTGCATTGTCGTATGTGCTGCTGGTCGGCAAGGTCGAGCGTATCGAGTTGTAGTGGTCTGCGTCGGGCGACCATAATGCCGCCCGTTCCTTCGCTCAACGGTAAAAGGCTGGATATGCAGGAAGACGCTCCGGAAAAAACCAAGGACGCCGCACCCACCGGCACCCAGACGCTGTTGCGTGGCTTGGGTGTGGTGCAAGCCGTCGCCAGTGGCGCTCGCGATCTCAAGGAGATCGCCCGGCTGATCGGCACCACGCGCAGCACCACCCATCGTCTGGCCAGTTGTCTGGTGGATGAGCGCTATCTGCGCGTGGTGCCGCAAATCGGTTACCTGCTCGGACCGAAGCTGATCGAACTGGGTTTCCAGGCGCGTGAAGAGTTGCCGCTGGTGACCCTGGCCGGGCCGTATCTGGACGAGTTGTCGGCGCTGACTGGTGACACCGTGCACTTGGGCATTCGCGAAGGCGATGAAGTGTTGTATCTGCTGAAAAATCCGGGGCGCAACGGCCCGGAAATGCGTTCGCGGGTCGGCCATCGCATGCCGCTGGCGCGCACCGGTATTGGTAAGGCATTGATGCTCGATGACTCACCGAAAGATTGGCAACGTCTGTACGACATCAGTCTGCCGGCAGGTGGGAAGAGTCAGTTCTGGCCGCAGCATCCTCAACAGTCGTGGGAGCAGCTTGAGCAGCGCATGACCGAGTACGTCGCCGGTGGCTACGCCTTCGATCTGGAGGACAACGAACCGTCGATCCGCTGCGTGGCGGCGCCGATTCGGGATGCGAGCAAGGGCATCGTGGCGGCGATCAGTATCGCCAGCACCGTGCCGTACATGCCGCTGGAAAAAATGGCCGAGCTGATTCCCCTGATCAAAGGGGTCACAGCCCGGCTCTCGGCGGAACTCGGTCTAAAGATTTAAACTTTGAGCGTCGCCATGTCGATCACGAAACGATACTTCACGTCGCCAGCGATCATGCGCGCATAAGCCTCGTTGATCTGGCGGATGTCGAGCATTTCGATGTCGCAGGTGATGTTGTGCTCGGCGCAGAAATCCAGGACTTCCTGGGTTTCGGCGACGCCACCGATCAACGAGCCGGCCAGCACGCGACGGCTCATCACCAGTTTGCCGGCGTGCACAGGTGGATCGATCGGTTCGATCAGGCCAACCAGAATATGCACACCATCGAAACGCAGGGTGTCGAGGTACGGGTTGAGGTCGTGCTGCACCGGAATGGTGTCGAGCAGGAAGTCGAAGTAACCGGCCGCGGCTTTCATTTGCTCGGCATCGGTGGACACGATCACGTGATCGGCACCCTGACGACGACCTTCTTCGGCCTTGCTCGCCGAGCGGGTGAACAGCGTGACTTCGGCGCCCATGGCCTTTGCGAACTTGATGCCCATGTGGCCCAGACCGCCCATGCCGAGAATCCCGACCTTGTCGCCCGCTTTTACACCGTAGTGCTTGAGCGGCGAGTAGGTGGTGATGCCGGCACAGAGAATCGGCGCGGCGCTGGCGAGTGCCAGTTTCTCCGGGATGCGCACGACGAAGTGTTCGCTGACGACGATGCTGTCCGAATAACCGCCCATGGTGTTGCTGCCGTCGACCCGGTCCGGGGTGGCATAGGTCATGGTCGGACCTTCGAGGCAATATTGCTCAAGGTTCGACTGGCAGGCTTCACAGGTGCGGCACGAGTCGACCATGCAGCCGACGCCGACCAGATCGCCTACTTTGTGTCGGGTGACGTTCGCACCGACGGCGGTGACTTTGCCGACGATCTCGTGGCCGGGCATCAGCGGGTAAACGGCGATACCCCATTCGTTGCGCGCCTGGTGGATGTCGGAGTGGCAGACGCCGCAATACAGAATCTCGATCGCTACGTCGTCGGCACGAGGACTACGGCGTTCGAATTTCATCGGGGCGAGGGGGGTGGTGGCCGATTGGGCGGCATAACCGATAGCGGTGTACATGTGAAACCTCGCAAAAGCAGGAACAAGTGAGGCGGCGCATTCTGGGCGCCGACTGTCGGTCCGGCCATGACGATTCCTCCGGGTCTCATGCCTAATCCTCCGGCATGCGGGTTTGATCGGTCGCATTGGCAAAAGGATCTGCGATGATGCTTTCATCCCTTATTTTCGTGATTTTTTGTGAAGAGCAATTCGATGCAATTGACCCGTCATCTTGATGCCAACGCCCGGCTGGTTTCGCTGATCGAACCGCTGGCGCTGCGCGATGGTTACAGTCAGACCGGGCTGCCCGGTGTGCAAGTGTTGCGCGCCAGTTGCGACGTCGCCCGTGGCCCGCACATTTATGAACCGAGCCTGATGATCATCGCCCAAGGCAGCAAACTGGCGTTTCTCGGGCCGCGCACCATGGAATACGGTGCCGGGCATTATCTTATTCAGGCGCTGCCGGTGCCGTTCGAATGCGAGACGTTTGCCTTGCCGGATGCACCGTTGCTCGGGGTGTCGGTGGCGATTGATCGGGTGCTGCTCGGTGAGTTGGTGTTGGCCATGGGGCTGGCGCCGGGCCGGCATATCCCGGCGCAGACGCCGGAGTCGATGACCTCGGTGGTGCTCGACGATGCCATGCGCGGTTGCGTCGAGCGCTTGCTCAGTTGCCTGCATGATCCGCTGGAGTGTCAGATTCTGGGGCCGGCGCGGGTAAGGGAGTTGTTGTTTGTCGCGTTACGTGGGCCGCAGGCTGATGTATTGCGCGCGTTGGTCGAGCAGCAGGGGCAGTTCGCGCGGGTGGCGGCGTCGATCAGTCATCTGCATGCGCATTACACCGAGCCGTTGAACGTTGAAACGCTGGCCGGTTGCGCGAACATGAGCGTGTCGACCTTTCATGAGCATTTCAAACGCAGCACGTTGTTGTCGCCGGTGCAGTATCTGAAGCGTCTGAGGTTATTGAAGGCGCAGACGTTGTTGGTCGCCGAAGGCCTGGGTGTGGCGCAGGTGGCGCATCGGGTGGGGTATCAGAGTACTTCGCAATTCAGCCGCGAGTACAAGCGCTACTTTGAGCGTAGTCCGGGTGACGAACGCGCTGCCTGATTAGACGATAATTCCCTGTGGGAGCGAGCCGGCTCGCGAATGCGGTGCATCAGTCGACATCATTTTTATATGACACACCGCTTTCGCGAGCAGGCTCGCTCCCACAGTTGTTTTGTGGTGTCAGAGGAGTTTTGGGCAACAAAAAGGCCCCCGATTCGGGAGCCTTGATGTTCAGCGGTTCGACTTACATATTCGGGTAAGTCGGGCCGCCAGCGCCTTCCGGCGTAACCCAGGTGATGTTCTGCGAAGGGTCCTTGATGTCACAGGTCTTGCAGTGCACGCAGTTCTGCGCGTTGATCTGGAAGCGCTTCTCGCCGTCTTCCTTGGTGATCACTTCGTACACACCGGCCGGGCAGTAGCGCTGCGCCGGTTCGTCGTACAGCGGCAGGTTTTTGCTGATCGGGATGCTCGGGTCGGTCAGCTTCAGGTGGCACGGCTGCTCTTCTTCGTGGTTGGTACCGGAGATGAACACCGAGCTCAGTTTGTCGAAGCTGAGTTTGCCGTCGGGTTTCGGGTAGTCGATCTTTTTGCAGTCGGCGGCGAGCTTGAGGCAGGCGTAGTCCGGCTTGGTGTCGTGCAGGGTGAACGGCAGTTTGCCGCCGAAGATGTTCTGGTCCAGCCAGTTGAAACCGCCGCCAACGATGGCGCCGAACTTGTGGATCGCCGGGCCGAAGTTACGGCTGGCGAACAGTTCGTCGTAGAGCCAGCTCTTCTTGAACGCGTCGACGTAAGTGGTCAACTCTTCAGTGCCGTCCTTTTCCGCGAACAGCGCGTCAGCCACCGATTCTGCAGCGAGCATGCCGGACTTCATCGCGGTGTGGCTGCCCTTGATCTTGGCGAAGTTCAGGGTGCCGAGGTCGCAACCGATCAACGCGCCGCCCTTGAAGACCATTTTCGGCAGCGAGTTCAGGCCACCTTTGCAGATCGCGCGCGCGCCGTAGCTGATGCGCTTGCCGCCTTCCAGATACTGGGCCAGCACCGGGTGATGCTTGAGGCGCTGGAACTCGTCGAACGGCGACAGGTAAGTGTTGCTGTAGGACAGGTCAACGATCAGACCAACCACCACCTGGTTGTTTTCCAGGTGATAGAGGAACGAGCCGCCGGTGTTTTCGGTGCCCATGATGTCCAGCGGCCAACCAGCGGTGTGCACCACCAAGCCTGGCTGATGTTTGGCCGGGTCGATTTCCCAGATTTCTTTCAGGCCGATGCCGTAGTGCTGGGCGTCGGCATCGCTGTCGAGGTTGTAGCGCTTGATCAGTTGCTTGCCGATGTGGCCACGGCAGCCTTCGGCGAACAGCGTGTACTTGCCACGCAGTTCCATGCCTGGGGTGTACAGGCCTTCTTTCGGGTTGCCTTCACGGTCGACGCCCAGATCACCAGTGATGATCCCGCGCACCACGCCTTGTTCGTCGATCAGCGCTTCCTGAGCGGCGAAACCCGGGTAGATTTCGACGCCAAGGTTCTCGGCCTGCTGGGCGAGCCAGCGGCACAGGTTGCCGAGGGAAATAATGTAGTTGCCTTCGTTGTGCATGGTCTTGGGCACAAAGAAGTCCGGAATTTTTTGCGCGTTTTCGGCGTTTTTCAGCACGAAAATATCGTCGCGGGTCACTGGCGTGTTCAGCGGCGCGCCAAGTTCTTTCCAGTCCGGGAACAGTTCGTTCAGAGCGCGTGGTTCGAATACGGCACCGGACAGGATGTGTGCGCCGACTTCGGAGCCTTTTTCGACCACGCAGACGCTGATTTCCTTACCGGCTTCGGCGGCCTTCTGCTTCAGACGGCAGGCGGCGGACAGGCCAGCGGGGCCGGCACCGACGATGACCACGTCGAATTCCATGTATTCGCGTTCCACAGGCTATCTCCTACTCAAGGCTCAACAGTTTTTTTTCTAATTTGGAGGTTTGATGTCGCATCCGCTATTCCTTTACGTTAACGTCAAGGGGAATATTGGAGACCGACCTTTCTCTCTAGGCGGCGCATTATATCTACACCACTCCGAGCGTCCAATACAAACGTTTGTTTGAATCGGCTCCAGCCCAGAGAAATCAAAGAAGCGCGGCTTATGAATGGTCATTTTGCTGTATTGACCGGAATAGGCGTTCCGGTCAAGATACGGGCGGTTTTGCGCTCGTCGTAGGCAGACTGGCGGTTTCAAGAGCACGTCTAAAGACAGGGCACAGGCAGTAGAAGGTGATGCGCAGCGCAGTCCGGCGCGCAGTTTACACAGCGTGAAGATCAATGACTCGTCGGTCACCCCTGACGAACGGTCGCAGGTCCTCACACTGTGCAGCCACCAGACACCCAAGTCGGCGTTTTTAGAGGTGCCCTTTAGCCTGATGAGCATCAACCGCCAGGTTCGCCTAGGCGACTTTCTTTTCACCGGAGAGTAACGAGGAATCCATGAAGGTTCTTGTAGCTGTCAAACGCGTTGTGGATTACAACGTCAAGGTTCGCGTCAAGGCGGACAATTCCGGCGTCGATCTCGCCAACGTCAAGATGTCGATGAACCCGTTCTGCGAAATCGCAGTGGAAGAAGCCGTACGCCTGAAAGAGAAAGGTGTTGCGACTGAAATCGTCGTCGTCTCCATCGGCCCGACCACCGCTCAGGAGCAACTGCGTACCGCACTGGCTCTGGGTGCCGACCGTGCCATCCTCGTCGAATCCGCTGAAGATCTGACCTCGCTCGCCGTGGCCAAGCTGCTCAAGGCTGTGGTCGACAAGGAACAGCCGCAACTGGTTATCCTCGGCAAACAGGCGATCGATAGCGACAACAACCAGACCGGCCAGATGCTTGCTGCACTGAGCGGCTACGGTCAGGGCACGTTCGCCTCGAAAGTCGAAGTCTCCGGCGACAGCGTTGCCGTGACCCGTGAAATCGATGGCGGCGCGCAGACGGTTTCCCTGAAACTGCCGGCAATCGTCACTACCGACCTGCGTTTGAACGAGCCGCGCTACGCGTCCCTGCCAAACATCATGAAAGCCAAGAAGAAGCCTCTCGAAGTGCTGACTCCGGACGCTTTGGGCGTTTCCACCGCCTCCACCAACAAGACCCTGAAAGTCGAAGCGCCGGCTGCACGCAGCGCGGGTATCAAGGTTAAGTCGGTAGCTGAACTGGTCGAGAAACTGAAAAACGAAGCGAAGGTAATCTAAATGACTATCTTGGTTATTGCTGAACACGACAACAAAGTGCTGGCCCCGGCCACACTGAACACCGTGGCTGCTGCGGTCAAAATCGGCGGCGACGTCCACGTTCTGGTTGCAGGTCAAGGCGCTGGCGCCGTGGCTGAAGCCGCTGCGAAAATCGCTGGCGTGAGCAAAGTCCTCAACGCTGACAACGCCGCTTACGCGCATCAGTTGCCGGAAAACGTTGCGCCATTGGTTGCAGAGCTGGGCGCTGGTTACAGCCACATCCTGGCTGCCGCCACCTCCAACGGCAAAAACATCCTGCCGCGCGTTGCCGCGCAGCTGGACGTTGACCAGATCTCCGAGATCATCTCGGTCGAAAGCGCTGACACGTTCAAGCGTCCGATCTACGCCGGTAACGCTATCGCTACCGTGCAGTCGACCGCTGCGATCAAAGTGATCACTGTACGTGCTACCGGTTTCGACCCGGTTGCCGCTGAAGGTGGTTCGGCTGCCGTTGAAGCAGTTGCTGCTGCGCACAACGCCGGCACTTCCAGCTTCGTCAACGAAGAACTGGCCAAGTCCGATCGTCCTGAGCTGACCGCTGCCAAGATCGTCGTTTCCGGCGGCCGCGGCATGCAGAACGGCGACAACTTCAAACACCTGTACGCTCTGGCCGACAAGCTGGGCGCTGCTGTCGGTGCTTCGCGCGCCGCGGTCGACGCAGGTTTCGTACCGAACGACATGCAGGTCGGTCAGACCGGCAAGATTGTTGCGCCACAGCTGTACATTGCCGTCGGTATCTCCGGTGCGATCCAGCACTTGGCCGGTATGAAAGACTCCAAGGTGATCGTTGCGATTAACAAGGACGAAGAAGCGCCGATCTTCCAGGTGGCCGATTACGGTCTCGTGGCGGATCTGTTCGAAGCCGTCCCTGAGCTGGAGAAGCTGGTCTAATCCAGCGGCTTCACTTATAAAGAGCCCGGCCTGTTGGTCGGGCTTTTTTTTGTCTCGGATTTGAGTGGGAGCGTTTTGCCATGGATCTGCGTTGCGGATGGTTGTTGGGGTTGGCCCTGTTGCCAGGTTTGGCTATGGCCGCTGGCAAATGCGAGCGCCTCGTCGTCACCGGTAGCCCGGATGCGCCGCCGTATCTGTGGCAAGACCCACAAAACCCCAAGCAGTTGATCGGTGCCAGCGCTGATCTGCTGCAACAAGTCGCCAAAGACCTCGGCATCAAAGTCGAATTGCTCTACGCCGGCAAACGTTCGCAAGCCTTCGATGAAGTGCGCAGCGGGCGCATGGACATGCTCGCTGACGCGCCGCTGACCCTCAATGAGCTGGAAAACCTCGACTACATCCATCCGCCGTTGCTGGAAAACGACTATCTGGTGTGGACCCGCAAAGGCTCGACGCTGGTCTACAGCGAGGCCAAAGACCTGCACGGTCACGTCGGTGCGTTGTCGGAAAAGTCTCGTATGACCCAGGCATTTGGCACTTTCGCCGAGCAGAATCTGACCCTGACCCGGACAGCCAACCTCACTCAGGCGCTACAGAAATTGCTCTTGGGCGAAGTGGAATATGTACTCGCCGGCCGCTACTCGGGCATGGCCGCCGCGCAGGCATTGGGTATGGCCAATGACCTGTTGGTGTTCGAGCAACCGGTCGACCGGCCGGGGCTGTTCCTCGCGGTTTCGCATAACTCGGCATGCAACGATCCGTGGTTGCGCGGACAGTTGGCCAAAAAGATGACAGAATTGCCCGCGTCCGGACTGACGGAAGCCGCGCTGCAACGCAATATCGAGCGCTGGAAGGCGCAGCAGCAACAGCCGCCACAACCCGTCAGTGCCCCAAAACAGTAGGGATTCTTAGTGAGTATTCGACCTCTTTTCGCGGCTGTGGCCGTTCTGGCCCTGGCCGGTTGCGCGACCGATCCGGCACCCAATGAACAAATGCGCCTGACCGAGCAAGCCATCACCCAGGCCAAGGCTGTTGGCGCCACCGCCGATGAAGTACCGGAAATGAAACTGGCCGAAACCAAGTACAACCGCGCCAAAGGCAACATGGCTGACCAGTCCTATCGGAACGCGCGTATGCGTTCGGAGCAGGCTGAACTGGATGCACGTCTGGCCGAAGCCAAAGTGCTGACGCAAAAAAGTCAAGAACAGGTGAATGTGCTTAACACCCGCATCGTCCGTCTGCGCAAGCAACTGGGAGATGCCCAATGAGCCTCAAGTCGAAAGTTGTCGGCGGCCTGATCCTCGCCGGTTGCGTCAGCCTGTACGGCTGCGCCGGTCAGCACAGCGAATCCGCTCTGCAGGAAGCCAGCGCCGACTTCCAGAAGGTCAAGGAAGACTCCAACGTGCTGCGCATCGCGCCGAAAGACGTGATCCGCGCCGGTGAGTCCCTGGCTCGTGCCGATCGCCTGTCGACCTATTGGGGCAGCGGTTCCGATGTTGTGCACTACGCCTACCTGAGCCAGCGTTACAGCGAAATCGCCCGCGAGCACACCAATCAGGTGCTCAATGAGGAGCGCGCAGCCAAACTTGAGCTGGAGCGTCAGCGCCTGCAATTGGCCTTGCGTGAATCGAAGTTGCTCAGCGTGCAGCAACAGGGCAAATGGCTGGAAGAACAGATCGTAGCACTGGCCACCACGCAGACCGACCGTGGTCTGGTGATGACCCTCGGCGATGTGCTGTTCGACACCGGTGAAGCGGAGCTGAAAAACTCGGCCAACCGTGTTGTGCTGAAAATCGTCCAGTTCCTGCAACTGAACCCCAAACGTGTAGTGCGCATCGAGGGCTACACCGACAGCACCGGCGGCAAACAGGAGAACCTCAAGCTGTCCCGTGACCGCGCGCAATCGGTGGCGGACGTGCTGATGGACCTGGGCATCGACGACAAACGCATTCAGGTCGAAGGCTACGGCGACGAATACCCGGTGGACGCCAACGCTTCCGAGCGTGGGCGGGCACAGAATCGTCGGGTTGAAATTGTCTTCTCCGATGAAAAAGGCCAGCTCGGCGCCGCCCGTTAAGGGTTGCGTCTCTGGAAAGCCCGGGCTGTCATGCAGTGCCGGGCTTTTTTACGTCTGTCGATTGGCTCGCAATCCGTACAGTAGGGGGCAGACACCGCACTGTATGGTCGAGTAATGTGGCAACTGTCCCAGTACACTTCTAAACTGTTCCGGTATTGTTTCACACAAGAATAAAATGCCCGTGAAATCGAGTGCTGCGTCATGACCAATCTCTTGCTCTACCAACGTATTGCTCAGCAACTGGCCGAAGACATCCGCCGTGGGGTCTATCAACCGGGGGAGCGCGTGCCTTCGGTACGCAAGATGAGTTCGCAGCTCAACGTCAGCCATGCGACGGTGTTGCAGGCCTACGCCAATCTCGAAGATCAGGGGCTGATTCGCGCACGTCCGCAGTCCGGATATTACGTACACCAAACGCCTGCGCTGACTGCACCGACACCGGACATCGCGCGGGTTGAGCGTCCCGGTCTGGTCACCCGCAGCAGCATCATTCAACAGGTGCTGGTCGAATCACGCCGTGAAGGTGTGTTCCCGCTCGGCGCTGCCGTGCCAAGTGTCGATTACTTGCCGGTGCGCGCCTTGCATCAGCAACTGGCCAAGGTCACGCGTTTTCATAGCCCACGCGCCTTCAGCTACATGTTCAGCCCCGGTTTTGAGCCGCTGCGCCGGCAAGTGGCGATCCGCATGCGTGATGCCGGTGTGGTGGTCGATCCGTCGGAAGTGGTCATCACCCACGGTTGTGTCGACGCCTTGCAGATGTCGTTGCGCGTGCTGACCCGCCCGGGCGATCTGATCGCCGCCGAATCACCAACCTATTACGGTTTGCTGCAACTGGCCGATCTGCTCGGCCTGAAAGTCATCGAAATCCCCAGCGATCCTGCCACCGGCATGAGCCTCGAAGCCTTGCAACTGGCGGCCAACCAGTGGTCGATCAAAGCGCTGGTGCTGACCACGCGCCTGAGCAACCCACTGGGCGGCACCATGCCCGAAGAGCGGCAGAAACAGTTGCTGCGTCTGGCCTCGGACTTCGACATCCAGATTGTCGAAGACGACATCTATGGCGAGTTGATGTTCGAGCAGGGCAAAACCAAAGCGCTCAAGGCTTATGACCGACTGGATCGGGTGATCTACTGTTCGAGCTTCTCCAAAACCTTGTCACCCGGTGTGCGCATCGGCTGGATGATCGCTGGCAAATATCAGCAGGAAATCCAGCGCTTGCAGACCTTCAGCACCCACTCGGCGTGCAGCGTGACGCAGATGGCGATTGCCGCTTATCTGGAAAACGGCGGTTATGACCGGCATTTACGGTACATCCGCCAGGAATACCGAAAAAACCTCAGTGCCTTCCAGTTGGCGGTGCAGCAGTACTTCCCCGAGGGTACGCAAATGACCCGGCCTACGGGCGGTTTCATCCTCTGGGTGAGCTTGCCGGGTAGGGTGAATACTCAGGAATTGCATGTGCGCGCCCTGCAGCAGGGCATCAGCATTGCGCCGGGACTGATCTTCAGTAATACCGAGCAGTTCAACCACTGTATTCGCCTGAACTGCGGGATTCCGTGGAACCGCGAGGCGGAGCGGGCGTTGATGACCCTTGGCTTGCTGGCGACGCAACTGTGTCAGGAAACCGCTGGCGGATTCTGAACGAGCGGTGGCTGATGCTTGTCTTGTGGCGCCCAACAAGCGAGCATATGGCCATCTGCCGTTTGCCACTGTTGGGTTCATGAAAGCGATTGCTCCTGCCGCTTGGGTTTTGCTGGGTTTGCTGATGATCGGTCATGCGCCTGGCGTCGTGGCCGCTGCGGCTCAGGAAAAACCGGCGGCGACGAGCCCGGCGAAAAAAAACACGCCAGCGCAGAAGGCAACTCCCGCGAAGAAACCTCAGCAAAAAGTCATCAAGAAGCGCAAGCCAATCGCGTCCAAATCGAAACCTGCCAGCGAAGTGGTAAAAACCAAGTTGCCGTCGGCCAAACTCGATTTGAGCCTGCCCAAGGACATGGTCGAGGAATTGAAGCCCAAGGGCACGGTTGAATTGCCCAAGCGCGAGCCGATCCTGCCGCAGATGTTTGGCGAGAAGAACAACGGCTTCCAGCTCAACGGACGTTTGCTCAGCAACGAAATGCAGTTGCAACTGCGCAACGAAGAGCGCCGTGAAGTCGAAGGTGCGGCGCTGGATTTTGAATTCAAGCAGTGACTGCAGGCCATCTGTGACCCGCAGACCAGACGCTTTGTCGGAGACTGGTCAGTCACATTCAGTTATCGGTAAAAACCCCGGTTCCGGGAATTTGAAACAGCCGTTTTAGCGGTTACTCTGTTCCGCGTCCCTTTTACACATCGCCCGTCGCGAGGAATTGTTCGTCATGAAATGCCGTGAAGGCTGTGGCGCTTGCTGCATTGCCCCTTCCATCAGTTCGCCAATTCCCGGCATGCCTGATGGCAAACCTGCCGGCGAACGTTGCGTGCAACTCTCGGTCGAAAACCTGTGCAGCATTTTCGGCCGCCCCGAGCGCCCGGCAGTCTGTTCCGGCTTCGCGGCGGATGTCGAAGTCTGTGGCAGCAGCTCGGAAGAAGCGATCAGGCTGATTGGCTGGTGGGAGCAGATGACGGCGGCGTGATGTGTCAAACGAACGGAACTTCAACAATAAGGAATAAGACTATGGGTTCGCTGCATCGTATCGCTGTGTTGTGTGGTTTGACCGCTGTGCTGGCTACCTCCGTCGCTCAGGCTGAAGACTGGAAAGTCGCCAAGAACGAGGACGGTATCAAGGTGTCCCTGAGTGAAGTGCCAGGTTCGGACTACAAGTCCTACCAGGGTGTTGCGCTGATGAAAACCACCGTCGCCAAATTGCGCGCACTGCAGGAAGACGTCGCTGGCGCGTGCGCCTGGATTCACGAATGCAAGACCCAGAAACTGCTCAAGCACGAGGGCAATCAGAGCTGGACCTACACCCAGTTCAACACCCCTTGGCCAGTCACCCCGCGTGACTCGGTGATCGAAGTCACCACCGTCGAAGGCGCCGACGGCAGCTTGACCCGCAACCTCAAAGGTCTGCCGACGTACGTTCCTGAAGAAAAAGGCTTTGTCCGCGTGCAGCAGGTCAAAGGCTTCTGGAAGTTCGTACCGAAGGGCGACCAGGTTGAAGTCACTTATCAAGTGCACACCGAACCAGGTGGCAGCGTGCCGGCAATGGTTGCCAACAAATTTGTCGTCGATGCTCCGTTCAACACCCTCAAAGCTTTGAAAGCGCGCGCCGAGAAGTAATCGGCCCGCGTTCAACGAAACGCCCCGAACAAGTCGGGGCGTTTTGTTTTGTATCTATATTGTGTTTCCAGATATGCGTTGCACGAAATTTTCACAAAGTGTTCCTGACAATTCGCCCGCGCTGTTTGTCCGCTGCTGTAAATGAAAGTGTCTAGCGGCGGGGCAGTAATCAATGGCAATGGTGCGGGTGATCGTGCAACATTTGCGCACCGCGCAAGCCCCGGGGTCTGGAATGACCAATAGAGGGCATGGCGCCGCTGTATTTTTGCAACTTCAACTTCCAATGGGTCCTAAAACGACATGGCAAACCCGGACGCCCTGAATCAGCAGCGATCTTCTGCTCGCCTGCTGCAACCGACCGTCAAATCGCATCTGGCCTACACGCTGCTTTGCGCGCTGGTCATGATGGTGATGTTTTCCGTGCTGCGCCTCGCGCTGCTGGTCTACAACCGCGAGATGATCCTCGATACCCCGGCTTCGACCTTCCTCGAAGCCTTCGCCAACGGCCTGCGTTTTGACCTGCGCCTGGTGGTTTACCTGTGCATTCCGCTGGTGCTGGCGCTGTTCAGTGCCCGCGCCATGGCCGCACGCGGCTTCTTCCGCTTGTGGCTGACCATCGCCTCAAGCATCGCGCTGTTCCTCGGCCTGATGGAGATGGACTTCTACCGCGAGTTCCACCAGCGCCTCAACGGCCTGGTGTTCCAGTACGTGAAGGAAGACCCGAAAACCGTGATGAGCATGCTCTGGTACGGTTTTCCGGTAGTGCGCTATCTGTTGGCGTGGGCCATCGGCACTGTCATCCTGACCCTTGCGTTCAAAGGCGCCGATCGTGCCACGCGTCCACGCGGACCGTTCAGCGGCGGCAGCGTGGGTACTCGTCAAGTTGCGCCGTGGTACACCCGTCTGGCGGTGTTCATGGTCTGCCTGCTGATCTGCGTGGCTGCCGCCCGTGGCACCTTGCGTCAGGGCCCGCCGATGCGCTGGGGTGATGTCTACACCACCGATTCCAACTTCGCCAACCAGCTCGGCCTCAACGCCACGCTGTCGCTGATCGAGGCCGCCAAATCTCGCATGGGCGAAGATCGCGACAACATCTGGAAAGCGACGTTGCCGCAAGAGCAGGCGCAGAAAGTCGTGCGCGACATGCTGCTGATGCCAGACGAAAAACTGGTCGATGCCGATATTGCCGCTGTGCGCCGTGATTACACGCCGCCGGCCGACAAGACCCTGCCGATCAAAAACGTTGTGGTGATCCTGATGGAAAGCATGGCCGGTCACTCGGTCGGTGCACTGGGCGCGCCAGGCAACATCACGCCATACCTGGACAAACTGTCGAAGGAAGGTCTGCTGTTCGATCGCTTCTTCTCCAACGGTACGCACACCCATCAGGGCATGTTCGCGACCATGGCCTGCTTCCCCAACCTGCCAGGTTTCGAATACCTGATGCAGACCCCGGAAGGCAGCCACAAACTGTCCGGCTTGCCGCAGGTGCTCAGCGCCCGCAACTACGACGACGTATACGTCTACAACGGCGACTTCGCCTGGGACAACCAGTCGGGCTTTTTCAGCAACCAGGGGATGACCAACTTCGTTGGCCGTAACGACTTCGTCAACCCGGTGTTCTCCGATCCGACCTGGGGCGTGTCCGACCAGGACATGTTCGACCGTGGTCTGCAGGAGTTGAAGGCGCGGGAAAACGGCAAGCCGTTCTACGCGCTGCTGCAAACCCTGTCTAACCACACGCCATACGCCTTGCCGACGCCATTGCCGGTCGAGCGCGTGACCGATCGCGGCAGCCTCAACGAACACTTGACCGCCATGCGTTACTCGGACTGGGCGCTGGGTCAGTTCTTCGAGAAGGCGCGCAAAGAGCCGTACTTCAAGGAAACCCTGTTCGTTATCGTCGGCGACCACGGCTTCGGCAACGAGCGCCAGATCACCGAAATGGACCTGGGCCGCTTCAACGTACCGATGCTGATGATCGCACCAGGCATTCAGGAGAAGTTCGGTACGCGTGACCACACAGTGGGTACGCAGATCGATATCGTGCCAACCATCATGGGCCGTCTCGGCGGCGAAGTGCGTCACCAGTGCTGGGGCCGCGACTTGCTCAACCTGCCGGAAGGCGACACCGGTTTCGGTGTGATCAAGCCGTCAGGCAGCGAGCAGACCACTGCCATCGTCACCGCTGACCAGATTCTGGTGTTGCCGAGAGACAAGGATATGGGGCCGAAGATGTGGCAGTACCAACTGGGGGCCAATCCGCACGCCGAAGTGGTACCGAATGCACCGCGCACCGCCGAGTTGAAACTCAAACTCGAAGCGTTCCTGCAAACGGCAACCAAGAGCCTGATGGATAACACCGCCGGTGTCATCCACGGCAAGCCGGACTGATCGATCTATAACAGAAAGATCCGCGCAATAAAAAAGAGGCCCTTAACAGGGCCTCTTTTTTTACGCGTGAATCGTTATATCCGACCGAGTAACAGCAGCACCAACAGCACCACCAACACCACGCCGATAATGCCCGATGGACCGTAGCCCCAACTTCTGGAGTGCGGGAAGACCGGCAGACCACCGATCAGCAACAGGATCAGGATAATGATTAGAATTGTGCCCATGTCGATTTCCTTGTTGATAGTGTTCGAGAAGTCTTGGTATTCAAGGGCGACTGGAGACTAAGTAATTCCAGACGGCTTACAAATTCCGACCGGTGCGCATGAAGGAAAATTCAATGTTTTTTTAATGTATTTGGATTGCTCGATTATTTCCTTTGCAGCGAAAAGTTCGCCGCCTCGTTTCACTCGACAGCGCCTACACGAATCCAAGTAGGAGCTGCCGAAGGCTGCGATCTTTTGATCTTGCATTCAGCAACTTGATGGAGCGTGGGCGCGCGCCGATCCTTCGCTACACTCGGCGCATCTTCCCCAGAACAACAAGGCTGTGTGCTATGCAAAATCGCATGATGATCACTGGTGCGGGCTCGGGCCTGGGTCGCGAAATCGCGCTGCGCTGGGCACGTGAAGGCTGGCAACTGGCCTTGTCCGACGTCAGCGAACCCGGTCTTCAGGAAACCCTGAAAATGGTCCGCGAGGCCGGTGGCGACGGTTTTACCCAGCGCTGTGATGTACGTGATTACAGCCAGCTCACCGCGTTCGCTCAAGCCTGTGAAGAAAAGCTCGGCGGCATCGACATCATCGTCAACAACGCCGGCGTGGCCTCGGGTGGCTTTTTCAGCGAACTGTCGCTGGAAGACTGGGACTGGCAGATCGCGATCAACCTGATGGGCGTGGTCAAGGGCTGCAAGGCGTTCTTGCCGCTGCTTGAACAAAGCAAAGGCAAAATCATCAACATCGCCTCCATGGCGGCGCTGATGCAAGGCCCGGCGATGAGCAACTACAACGTGGCCAAGGCCGGCGTGGTAGCACTGTCGGAAAGTCTGCTGATCGAACTGGCGCAGCAGGAAGTCGGCGTGCACGTGGTCTGCCCCTCGTTCTTCCAGACTAACTTGCTCGATTCGTTCCGTGGGCCGACCCCGGCGATGAAAGCGCAGGTCGGCAAGTTGCTGGAAAGTTCGCCAATTACGGCGGCGGATATCGCTGACTACATCTATCAGCAAGTCGCCGCTGGCGAGTTCATGATCCTGCCCCACGAACAAGGGCGCATGGCTTGGGCGCTGAAGCAGAAGAACCCGCAACTGCTCTACAACGAAATGACCTCAATGGCGGAGAAAATGCGCGCTAAGGCCAAACAGAACAACGGCTGAGCTTGCCCGTCGGAGACAGCGTCGTTAGGGTGGCCGCAATGGTCACCCTGTCGAGACACGTCAATGCTCAATTACCTGTGGTTCTTTCTTGCGGCGCTGTTTGAAATCGCCGGTTGTTTCGCCTTCTTCATGTGGCTGCGTCAGGGCAAAAGTGCCTTGTGGGTGATTCCTGCGCTGCTCAGCCTGACCCTGTTCGCACTGTTGCTGACCCGTGTTGAAGCCAACTATGCCGGTCGTGCCTACGCCGCTTATGGCGGCATCTACATCGTCGCTTCGATTGGCTGGCTGATGGTGGTCGAGCGCGTGCGTCCCTTGGGTTCGGACTGGATCGGCGTGGCGCTGTGCGTGATCGGCGCCAGCGTGATTCTGTTCGGGCCACGCTTTTCTGCTGCCTGAAGACCTTTTGTGGGAAGTGTCTGACAGCTCGCGGCGATCATGGGTGTAAGGCAAAACTGATTTGCGCGCCGTGCATTGAAGAGGCGCGGCAAGCCGCGCATCTTCAGGGTTCGCTAACCCTGAAGGACGAATCTCATGCTTGTACTCAGCCGTGTCGTTGGTGAGTTGATTTCAATCGGTGATGACATCACCTTGCGCGTTCTGTCAGTGAACGGTGCCAGCGTGCGATTTGGCGTCGAGGCGCCACAAAAGGTCAACGTGCACCGCGCGGAGGTCTATGAGCGGATTCAGCGCAAGCAAGCCACGCAGAAAGTTCGCTGAGGATTTCAGTCGAACAGGTGCTTGGGCACGTCGTGCTTGAGCATCAACTGGCACTGCTCGCTTTCCGGGTCGAAGACGATCAGCGCCTGGCCTTTGGTCAATGCCTGACGCACGCGCAGCACGCGGGTTTCCAGCGGCGTGTCATCACCGTTGTCGGTGCCGTCGCGGGTGACGAAATCCTCGATGAGGCGGGTGAGGGTGTCGACTTCAAGTTGGTCGTGGGGAATAAGCATGGGCACCTCGGCTGAATCAATGGCGGGATGCTACGGCGATTGCGGTTTGCCTGCCAGTTTTGTGTTGCCTGTACCGACCTCATCGCGAGCAGGCTAACTCCTGCAGGGGAACGCATTCCAAAGGTAGGCCTTCGCCTGCTCGCGATAGCGGTATTCCAAACAACGATGATCTAACTATCGTTACGCTGCCCCACCAGACTGTCCACCGACGGCACTCGCGTATCGCTCTCCATCTGCGTGTCATGTTCAATCTGATGACTGAAGCGATCGAGCGAGGCATTGGCCGGCGCCGCATCGCTGGCGAATACCGGCGGGCTCAGAATATAAGCGCCCAGCAAACGACTCAACGCCGCCAGACTGTCGATGTGCGTGCGCTCATACCCATGGGTCGCATCGCAGCCAAACGCGAGCAGGGCGGTGCGGATGTCGTGGCCGGCGGTCACCGCCGAGTGCGCATCGCTGAAGTAATAGCGGAACAGGTCGCGGCGCACCGGCAGTTCGTTTTCACCGGCCAGACGCAGCAAATGTCGCGACAGGTGATAATCGTACGGGCCGCCAGAATCCTGCATCGCCACACTCACCGCATGCTCGCTGGAGTGCTGTCCGGGAGCGACCGGCGCGATGTCGATGCCGACGAATTCGCTAACGTCCCAAGGCAGCGCCGCCGCCGCGCCGCTGCCGGTTTCCTCGGTGATGGTGAACAGCGGGTGGCAGTCGATCATCAGCTCCTGGCCGCTGTCGACGATGGCTTTGAGTGCCGCGAGCAGCGCCGCAACGCCGGCCTTGTCATCCAGGTGACGGGCGCTGATGTGCCCGCTTTCGGTGAATTCCGGCAGCGGATCGAATGCCACCACGTCGCCGATGCTGATGCCCAGCGAGTCGCAGTCAGCCTTGGTCGCACAGTAGGCATCCAGACGCAGTTCAACGTGATCCCAACTGATCGGCATTTCATCGACGGCAGTGTTGAACGCGTGCCCGGACGCCATCAACGGCAAGACACTGCCGCGAATCACGCCGTTGTCGGTAAACAGGCTGACGCGGCTGCCCTCGGCAAAGCGGCTCGACCAGCAGCCGACCGGGGCGAGGGTCAGGCGGCCGTTGTCCTTGATCGCACGAACGGCGGCGCCGATGGTGTCCAGGTGCGCGGAAACCGCGCGGTCGGGGCTGTTCTTCTTGCCTTTGAGCGTGGCGCGAATGGTGCCGCGTCGAGTCATTTCAAAGGGGATGCCGAGCTCTTCCAAACGCTCGGCGACGTAACGCACGATGGTGTCGGTGAACCCGGTGGGGCTGGGAATGGCGAGCATTTCCAGCAGGACTTTTTGCAGGTAGTTGAGATCCGGTTCGGGGATTTGCGTGGTCATGGAAACTCCTGATGGGTTGAGCACTGATCGTTCCCACGCTCTGCGTGGGAATGCAGCCGGGGACGCTCTGCGTCCCAAGAGTGGACGCAGAGCGTCCGGTGAGGCGTTCCCACGCAGACGGTTCGACGCCTCGACGTGGGAACGATCAGGAAAGGGTTAAATAGCCGGCTGACTGTGCGGAAACAACAAGTCGACAAAGCGCTCCGCCGTCGGTTGCGGCTCATGGTTGGCCAGACCGGCGCGTTCGTTGGCCTCGATAAACACGTACTCGGGTTGATCCGCCGCCGGCACCATCAAGTCGAGACCGACCATCGGAATGTCCAGCGCCCGCGCCGCCCGTACCGCTGCATCGACCAGCGTCGGGTGCAGGATTGCGGTGACATCTTCCAGCGTGCCACCGGTGTGCAGATTTGCCGTGCGCCGCACAAACAGGTGCTCGCCGGCCGGCAGAATGCTGCTGTAGTCATAACCGGCCGCATGCAGGGTGCGCTGGGTTTCGTGATCCAGCGGGATCTTGCTTTCGCCACTGGTCGCCGCTTGCCGACGACGGCTCTGCGCCTCGATCAACGCGCCCACCGAATGCTGGCCATCGCCGACCACTTCCGCCGGTTTGCGAATCGCCGCCGCCACCACTTCAAAACCGATCACCAGAATCCGCAGATCAAGCCCTTCGTGGAAGCTTTCGAGCAGCACGCGGCTGTCAAATTGCTTCGCCGTTTCGATGGCTTGCTGCACCTCTTCGATGCTCTGCAAATCCACCGCTACGCCTTGGCCCTGTTCACCGTCGAGCGGTTTGACCACCACCCGTTGATGCTCATCGAGGAAGGCCAGATTGTCGTCGGCATTACCGGCCAGTTGCTGCGAGGGCAGGTTCAGTCCGGCGCCTTTCAGCACTTTGTGGGTCAGGCTTTTGTCTTGGCACAGGCTCATGCTGATCGCGCTGGTCAGGTCGCTCAGCGATTCGCGGCAACGCACGCGACGCCCGCCGTGGCTGAGAGTGAACAGCCCGGCATCGGCGTCATCCACTTGTACGTCGATGCCGCGTCGATGAGCTTCTTCAACGATGATCCGCGCATACGGATTGAACTGCGCTTCTGGCCCCGGGCCGAGAAACAGCGGCTGGTTGATGCCGTTTTTGCGCTTGATGGCGAAGGTCGACAGATTGCGAAAGCCGAGCTTGGCGTAGAGGTTTTTCGCCTGCCGGTTGTCATGCAGAACTGACAGATCCAGATAGCTCAAGCCGCGACTCATGAAGTGCTCGATCAGGTGTCGCACCAGCACTTCACCAACACCCGGCCGCGAGCATTGCGGATCAACCGCCAGGCACCACAGGCTGCTGCCGTTTTCCGGGTCGTTGAAAGCCTTTTGATGGTTCAGGCCCATGACGCTGCCGATCACCGCGCCGCTGTCTTCATCCTCGGCCAGCCAGTACACCGGGCCGCCCTGATGATGCGGCGTCAGCCGCGTGGCATCGATCGGCAACATGCCGCGCGCCTGGTACAACAGATTGATCGCCTGCCAGTCCGCCTCACTTTGCGCGCGGCGAATACGAAAGCCGCGAAACACACGGGTGGCCTGGCGGTAATCGCTGAACCACAGGCGCAAGGTGTCCGACGGGTCGAGAAACAGTTGCGTCGGTTCCAGGCCGAGGATCTGCTGCGGCGCCGCGACGTACAGCGCGATATCACGCTCGCCGGGCTGCTCTTTGAGCAGCTCCTGCGCCAGCGATGCCGGGTCGGGAAACGTGTGGCCGATCAGCAACCGGCCCCAGCCGCAATGTACGGCAATCGGGTCGGCGGCCAGCGTGCTGCCGTCTTCGGCCAGACGCGCCTGCAAGCGTTCATAGGACGGCGTCTGACCGCGTAGCAGCCGTTGGTTGATGGCCGTGGCGTGGGGTTTCATCAATCAGATTCCTTGTTCACTGAGCCACAGGTTCAGGGCAGCCAGTTGCCACAACTTCGAACCGCGCAACGGCGTCAGTTGGCCTTGCGGATCGGTTAGCAATTTGTCGAGCATGGCCGGGTTGAACAGACCGCGATCCTGACTCGGATCGAGCAGCAGTTCGCGCACCCAGTTCAGCGTGTCGCCCTGCAAGTGCTTGAGGCCCGGCACCGGGAAGTAGCCTTTTTTACGGTCGATCACCTCACTCGGGATGACTCGGCGCGCGGCTTCTTTGAGCACTTGTTTGCCGCCGTCAGGCAGCTTGAATTGGCCAGGCACTCGGGCCGAGAGTTCTACCAGTCGATAGTCGAGAAACGGCGTACGCGCCTCCAGACCCCAGGCCATGGTCATGTTGTCGACGCGTTTGACCGGGTCATCGACCAGCATCACCGTGCTGTCCAGACGCAGGGCTTTGTCCACTGCGGCCTCGGCGCCGGGCTGGGCGAAATGTTTCTTGACGAAGTCGCCTGCGGCATCGTTCGCGGTCAGCCATTTCGGCTGCACGGTGGCGGCGTAGTCATCGTAGCTGCGGTCGAAAAATGCGTTGCGATACGCCGCGTACGGATCGGCCGCGCCGTCGACTTGCGGGTACCAGTGATAACCGGCGAACAACTCGTCAGCACCCTGGCCGCTCTGCACCACTTTGCAATGCTTGGCCACTTCGCGCGACAGCAGATAGAAGGCGATGCAGTCATGGCTGACCATCGGCTCGCTCATCGCGCGGAACGCGGCGGGCAATTGCTCGATGATTTCTTTCTCGTCGATGCGCAGTTGATGATGCTGAGTGCCGTAGTGTTTGGCGATCAGATCCGAGTACTGAAATTCGTCACCGCGTTCGCCGCCGGCATCCTGGAAACCGATGGAAAAGGTCGAAAGGTTGTCGACGCCGACTTCACGCAACAGGCCGACGAGCATGCTCGAATCGACGCCGCCGGACAGCAGCACACCGACATCCACTGCCGCGCGTTGACGAATCGCCACCGCTTCGCGGGTGCTGTCGAGGACGCGATCAACCCAATCTTCGAGGGTCAGATTTTTCTCATCATCGTGTGGGCCGTAAGGCAGGGTCCACCAGGTTTTCTGTTCGGTGGTGCCATCGGCTTCAACGCGCATCCAGGTCGCCGGTGGCAGTTTTTCGATGCCGGCCAGCAGGGTGCGTGGCGCGGGGACCACGGCATGGAAATTCAGGTAATGATTGAGCGCCACCGGATCGAGGATCGGGTTGATGTCGCCGCCCTTGAGCAACGCTGGCAACGCCGAGGCAAAGCGCAGACGCTGGCCAGTACGCGACAGGTACAAAGGCTTCACGCCGAGACGGTCGCGGGCGATGAACAGGCGTTTGGCGTCGCGTTCCCAAATGGCAAACGCGAACATGCCATTGAGCTTCGGCAGCAGCGCTTCGCCCCAGGCGTGGTAGCCCTTGAGCAGCACTTCGGTGTCGCCACCGGAGTAGAACGCGTAACCCAGCGCTTCAAGTTCGGCACGCAGTTCCGGGAAGTTGTAGATCGCGCCGTTGAAGGCCAGGGACAAGCCCAACTGGCTGTCGATCATCGGCTGCGCCGAGCCGTCCGACAGGTCCATGATTTTCAGGCGACGGTGACCCAGGGCAATCGGCCCTTGGGCATGGAAACCCCACGCGTCGGGGCCGCGAGGGGCCAGGTGATGGGTGATTCTCTCGATCGCTGCAAGGTCTGCAGGTTGTTGATCAAAACGTAACTCGCCAGCTAATCCGCACATAAAGTCCTTACCGGTTTTTCCGTTGGGGAGGGTGTTTCTTCAGCGGCCGAAATGGCCGGTACTCAGAAACTGACCCGGTGCGGTTGTGGGAGTTTTAGAACGATAAGTTATAAGCGGCGCCGTCAGACCAGTGGGCCATCGTCATGGCCCGTGGTCTTCAGTTCATTTGCCGCGAATCAACCGACGTAACGCAAAGCGGTTGGGGTGACAGGCTTCGGCGACGCTGCGTGGCAGCGGCAGAGGTTCGTTGTCCAGCCACGCAGCGAGCAGTTCGCCGGACAATGGCGCGGTAATCAGCCCGCGAGAGCCGTGGCCGCTGTTGACGTATAAACCGTCCAGCCAAGGGCAGGCGATGTCCGGCACTTGGCGGGCGTCTTTGCTCAGCACCGAGTAGGTGTCGAGGAACGCTTCGCGGTCGGCGAGGGGGCCGACAATCGGCAAATAGTCAGGGCTGGTGCAGCGAAAGGCTGCGCGGCCCTGAAGATTTTCGACCGGCTGATCGCTGATGTGCAAACGCGTAACCAGATCGCTTGAGATCTCTTCGAGCATCGCCAGATTGCCCACGTGTTCGGCGGTGGTTGGCGTCAGGTCATCGCTGTTGAAATCGAAACTGGCGCCGAGGGTGTGTTCGCCCAGACGGGCAGGCGCGACGTAGCCTTCGGCGCAGACCACAGTGGCCAGTGCCTGGCTTTCTGCGGTTTCGGCGAGACGGGTGATCTGCCCGCGAATGCGCTTGAGCGGTAACTCGGCGCTCTGCGCAAAACATTTGATGTCGGCGGCACCGGCCAACACCACGACCGGCGCGCTGGCGAGCAAGCGGTCACCGTCGCGGGCTTGCCACTGGTCATCGACCCTGCGCAGTTGCAGTGCTTGGCAATGATTGAGCAGTTCGATGTTCGCCTGCGCCGCTTGCGCCTGACACAACGCCGGCGGATGCACCCAACCGCCTTCGGGATAGTACAAGCCGCCATGGGCCAGACCGACCCCGGCATGGGCCTGCGCCTCGGGCTGATCCAGCCACTGCAACAGATCTTCGGGAAAGGCTTCGGCCAACTGGGCGTGACGCTCGGCTTCCTTGGCATTGAATGCCAGTTGCAGCACGCCGCAAGCGTCCCAGTCGGTGCCGCGTTGCAGGGTTTCCAGCAGGCGTCGGGTGTAACCGAAACCGCTGACAATCAGCTGCGACAGCGCCGTGCCGTGGGCGGACAATTTCAGGTACAGCACGCCCTGCGGATTGCCCGAGGCTTCTTGCGCCACCGCCGCATGGCGTTCGAGCAACGTCACCTGCCAGCCATGTGCGGCCAAGCTGGACGCGGTGGCGCAGCCGGCGAGACCGGCGCCAATCACCAGCGCTCGACGTTCAGCCGCGATCGGTGCAGGACGAGCGAACCAGGGTTTTTCCGGTGTCGGCGGCGTCACTTCCGCCGGCCAGCCGAGAAACTCGCCACGGAGGATTTCCCACTTGTGACCGATGCCCGGCGTGCGCTTCATTTTGAACCCGGCAGCGTTGAGCAAACGGCGGACCCA
This sequence comes from Pseudomonas sp. 3B-A001-10F, assembly GCF_056313565.1. Lineage (NCBI taxonomy): Bacteria > Pseudomonadati > Pseudomonadota > Gammaproteobacteria > Pseudomonadales > Pseudomonadaceae > Pseudomonas > Pseudomonas sp. 3B-A001-10F. The sequence goes on along the minus strand of NZ_JBQYFW010000002.1, from coordinate 202,680 downwards.
ACCGGTACTGGTGAAGGTGCTGATGGTTGAGCCGGGCGCTGCCAGTCGCGCCAGCTCGACAAACAGTTCGGCAGTCCACATGTCGGGGTTTTTTGCCGGGGCGAAACCGTCGAGAAACCACGCATCAATCTGCGCGTCGAGTTGCGGCAGTTGTTCCAGGGCATCGCCGATCAACAGCGTCAGCGTCACGCGGCCGTGGGCCAGGGTGATGCGCTGAAAGCCGGCATGGATCGCCACGTAATGCCGTAGTAACTGATCGGCCAGTGGCTTGAGTTCCGGCCACAGGGCCAAGGCACGTTTCAGGTCGGCTGGGCTCAGCGGGTATTTTTCGACGCTGACGAAGTGCAGGCGCGCACCCGCCATGGCGTGTTGCTCGAACAACTGCCAGGCGCAGAGAAAATTCAGCCCGGTGCCAAAACCGGTTTCACCGATGACCAGTCGCCCACCCGCCGGCAGCGCGGCAAAACGCTCGGCCAGGCGGTTCTGTTCGAGGAACACGTAACGGGTTTCTTCCAGCCCCGACTGGTCGGAAAAGTACACGTCATCGAATACCCGCGAACGCGGGCGTCCGTGGTCATCCCAATCGAGTTGGGCGTGGGGCAATACAGGTTTCATGGCAGGCTCGGCAACGACAAGGCGGCCATTCTAGCCGATCGCGCAGGGGCTGCTTGATCCATGGCAAGGCTTGCGCCCGTTGACTCACGGACAATCCGCCAGCCGCGGGAATTTCTGCGCCGCTGCTGTGCCCAATCCGCTAGTCTTGCTGAATCCTGGAAGGAGCCGTCCCATGTTTGAATCCGCTGAAATCGGTCACGCCATCGACAACGACACCTTTGATGCGGCCGTCCCGGCATTGCGTGAAGCCTTGCTCGAAGCTCAGTTCGAACTGCAGCAGCAGAAGCGTTTTCCGGTGGTCATCCTGATCAACGGCATTGAAGGCGCGGGCAAGGGCGAGACGGTCAAGTTGCTCAACGAGTGGATGGACCCGCGCCTGATCGAAGTGCGCACCTTCGATCAGCAGACCGATGAGGAATTGTCACGGCCTCCGGCATGGCGCTACTGGCGAATGCTCCCGGCCAAGGGGCGCATGGGCATCTTTTTCGGCAACTGGTACAGCCAGATGCTGCAGGGGCGGGTGCATGGCTTGTTCAAGGATCCGCGTCTGGATCAGGCGATCGCCGGCGCCGAGCGTCTGGAAAAGATGCTCTGCGATGAAGGCGCGCTGATCTTCAAGTTCTGGTTTCACCTGTCCAAGAAACAGATGAAGGCCCGGCTCAAAGCATTGGCCGATGATCCGCTGCACAGCTGGCGCATCAGCCCGCTGGACTGGCAGCAATCGGAAACCTACGACAAGTTCGTCAAATACGGCGAGCGCGTGCTGCGCCGTACCAGTCGCGATTACGCGCCGTGGCATGTGATCGAAGGCGCCGACGCCAACTATCGCAGCCTGGCGGTCGGCAAGATTCTCCTCGAAGGTTTGCAAAATGCGCTGAAGCGTCCGGACGTGCATCCGCACGATGTCAGCGCCGCGCCGTTGGGCACGCCGGTCGATCAGTTGAACCTGCTCGACAGCCTCGACCTGACCCAGCGTCTGGAGAAGAAAGACTACGAGGAACAACTGATCACCGAGCAGGCGCGCTTGTCTGGGCTGATGCGCGACAAACGCATGCGCCGCCACGCGCTGGTGGCGGTGTTCGAAGGCAACGATGCCGCCGGCAAGGGCGGGGCGATCCGTCGGGTTGCGGCGGCGCTCGATCCACGGCAATACAACATCGTGCCGATCGCCGCACCGACTGAGGAGGAGCGCGCTCAGCCGTACTTGTGGCGCTTCTGGCGGCACATTCCGGCGCGCGGCAAGTTCACCGTGTTCGACCGCTCTTGGTACGGCCGGGTGCTGGTAGAGCGGATTGAGGGTTTCTGCACGCCGGCCGACTGGTTGCGTGCCTACGGCGAAATCAACGATTTCGAAGAGCAGCTGTCCGACGCCGGAGTGATCGTCGTCAAGTTCTGGCTGGCGATTGATAAAGACACGCAGATGGAGCGTTTCCAGGCGCGCGAAGCGATCCCCTTCAAACGCTTCAAGATCACCGAAGACGACTGGCGCAATCGCGACAAATGGGACGCCTACCGGGCCGCCGTGGGCGATATGGTCGACCGCACCAGTTCGGAGATCTCGCCATGGACGCTGGTCGAAGCCAATGACAAACGCTGGGCCAGGGTCAAAGTGTTGCGCACGATCAACCGCGCGCTGGAAGACGCCTTCGAGAAATCCGACAAGCGCGCAAAGAAACACAAGGATTGAGCCGATAGACGCGCATACGCGGGGTGAATGATTGTCGCGGTCGTTGATGCAGTGGACTTATGCTCGGTCCACTCTCAACTGACCACAACAATGAGGTATGCCATGCGTGAAGTGGTGATCGTCGACAGCGTGCGGACTGGCCTGGCCAAGTCCTTTCGCGGCAAGTTCAACCAGACCCGTCCCGATGATATGGCGGCCCATTGCGTCAACGCGCTGCTTGAGCGCAACGACATCGATCCGGCCAGCGTCGAGGATTGCATCGTCGGCGCCGGCTCCAACGAAGGTGCGCAGGGTTACAACATCGGCCGCAATGTGGCAGTGCTGTCGCGCCTGGGCACCGGCACCGCCGGCATGACCCTCAACCGTTTCTGTTCATCGGGTTTGCAGGCGATTGCGATTGCTGCCAACCAGATTGCCTCGGGTTGCAGCGACATCATCGTGGCCGGCGGCGTCGAGTCGATCAGCCTGACGATGAAAAGCGTCAACACCGATCACCTGATCAACCCGCTGCTCAAACAGCAAACACCGGGCATCTACTACACGATGGGCCAGACCGCCGAAGTGGTCGCGCGGCGTTATGGCGTCAGCCGTGAAGCGCAGGATCGCTATTCATTGCAGAGCCAGATCCGCACCGCTCAGGCGCAGGCTGCCGGACTGTTCAACGATGAAATCGTGCCGATGGCGGTGAAGTACCGCGTCGAGGACAAAAACACCGGTGCAGTGCAGATTCTCGACGGTGTGGTTGATCGCGACGACTGCAATCGCCCGGACACCACCTATGAAAGTCTCGCCGGGTTGAAACCGGTGTTTGCTGAGGATGGTTCGGTGACGGCGGGCAACTCGTCGCAGCTGTCCGACGGTGCGTCGATGACGCTGGTGATGAGCCTGGAGAAAGCCTTGCAGTTGGGCCTCAAGCCGAAAGCATTTTTTCGCGGCTTCACCGTGGCCGGTTGCGAGCCGGACGAAATGGGCATCGGCCCGGTGTTCTCGGTGCCGAAGCTGCTCAAAGCCAAAGGCTTGCAGGTGGCGGATATCGATCTGTGGGAACTGAACGAGGCGTTTGCTTCGCAGTGCCTGTACAGCCGGGATCGGCTGGAGATCGATAATCAGAAATACAACGTCAATGGCGGCTCGATTTCCATTGGTCACCCGTTTGGCATGACCGGGTCGCGGCAGGTCGGGCATCTGGTGCGGGAGTTGCAGCGGCGTAATCTGCGTTACGGCATCGTCACCATGTGCGTCGGCGGCGGGATGGGCGCGACGGGGTTGTTTGAGGCGGTGCGTTAATCCTCAATTCACTAGTTGTCTGTTCAGCCCTCTTCGCGAGCAAGCTCGCTCCCACAGTAGATCTTCAGTGAACACTGATTTTGTGTACACCAGAGATCCAATGTGGGAGCGAGCTTGCTCGCGAAGGGATCGACTGGGTCTACCGGTTGGAATCCTGTAGCTGCATCCGCGCGATATACGCCTTTATTTCCTGCTCAGCCTTCTCGGCACTCTCAAACGGCCCCTCGAGGGTATTTTCCCGAGTGCTGAAAAACAGTTCGCCATTGACCCGGCACAAGCGATCACTGCGAAAGTGCGTGGCGGGGGCGCTGTCCTGCGCGCGCATTGCTAACATGATCGGTCTCCTTGGCTGGTGCGCTGAAAGGCATTCAATGAGCTTATGCCTGAAGCATTTGGCGCGCCTGTACAGCCGATCAACGGCGCGACGTCAATTTAATGCTGCGACCTGCACAGTTTCATTCACGTCCTGGCTTTAACTGTCCCTGTGTGTCGGTTCATGGCGCGCCTAGAATGAGCGCACTTGTCAGCAGGCTTTGGGGTTTCCATGCACATTTCATCGGGTCGCTGGGTGTACGGCTTGTTCCTGGCGCTGCTGACCGCGTTTCTGTGGGGCATCCTGCCGATCAAGCTCAAACAGGTGTTGCTGGTGATGGACCCGGTCACGGTGACCTGGTTTCGTCTGCTGGTGTCCGGTGGCTGTCTGTTCATCTATCTGGCGGCGGTGAAACGTCTGCCCAGTCGCAAAGTGCTGGGCCCCAAGGGCGGCTGGCTGGTGCTGATGGCGGTGCTCGGGCTGGTCGGCAACTATGTGTTGTACCTGATGGGACTCAATCTGCTCAGCCCCGGCACCGCGCAACTGGTGGTGCAGATGGGCCCGATCATGTTGTTGATCGCTAGTCTGTTTGTGTTCAAGGAGCGTTTCAGTATTGGTCAGGGAATCGGGTTGGCGGTGCTGTTGATCGGTTTCGTGCTGTTTTTCAATCAACGACTGGCAGAGTTGCTGACCTCGTTGTCGGATTACACCGCCGGGGTGTTGCTGGTGCTGTTGGCGTCGACGGTGTGGACCTTTTATGCGCTGGGCCAAAAGCAGTTACTGACGGTGTGGAATTCGCTGCAGGTGATGATGGTGATTTATCTGTTTTGCGCATTGCTGCTGACGCCGTGGGTACACCCGCTCGAAGCGCTGAACCTCAGCCCGTTGCAGGGCTGGCTGCTGCTGGCGTGCTGTATGAACACGCTGATTGCCTATGGCGCGTTCGCTGAAGCGCTGGCGCATTGGGAGGCGTCGCGGGTCAGTGCGACGTTGGCGATCACGCCGTTGGTGACCTTTGGTGCGGTGGCGATTGCGGCGGGGATCTGGCCGGAATATGTGCATGCCGAGCAGATCAACGGGTTGGGTTATGGCGGGGCGGTGCTGGTGGTGCTGGGGTCGGCGCTGGTGGCGTTGGGGCCTTCGTTGATTGCCGGGTTGAAGGCGCGGCGGTTGAAGATGGCAGCCAGTTAAACCGCGTCGCCCCCATTCGCGAGCAAGTCGAATCGTCGCACCGTCGCTCCCACATTCGACTGCATTCTCATGTTGGAAATGCGCCCAAATGTGGGAGCGAGCTTGCTCGCGAAGACGGACTTTCAGGCTCTACAAAACTTAACCCTTGGCGCCTGCCTCGATCATATTCTCCGGCCGCACCCACGCATCAAACTCTTCATCCGTCAGATAGCCCAACGCCAACGCCGCCTCACGCAAGGTCAGCCCTTCGCTGTAAGCCTTCTTGGCGATCTCCGCTGATTTGTCATAACCAATGTGCGGATTCAGTGCCGTCACCAGCATCAGCCCGCGCTCCAGGTGTCGGGCCATGACTTCGGCGTCCGGCTCCAGCCCGGCAATGCAGTGCTGCTGGAAGTTGCTGCAACCATCGGCAAGCAGGCGGATCGATTGCAGCAGGTTGTGGATGATCACCGGTTTGAACACGTTCAACTGCAAGTGACCCTGACTCGCGGCAATGCCGATGGTCACGTCGTTGCCCAGCACCTGACAGGCGAGCATCGACAGCGCTTCGCACTGGGTCGGGTTGACCTTGCCGGGCATGATTGAGCTGCCCGGCTCATTTGCCGGCAGCCGCACTTCGGCAAAACCTGCGCGGGGACCGGAGCCGAGCAGGCGCAGGTCGTTGGCGATTTTCATCAGCGCCACGGCGAGGGTTTTCAGCGCACCGGACAGGCTGGTCAGCGGTTCGTGGCCGGCGAGGGCGGCGAACTTGTTCGGCGCGGTGACGAAGGGCAGGCCGGACAGCGCCGCCAGTTCTGCAGCAATCGCCTCACCAAAACCATGCGGTGAATTCAGCCCGGTGCCGACCGCGGTGCCGCCCTGAGCCAGTTCACACACGGCTGGCAATGCAGCGCGGATTGCGCGTTCGGCGTAATCCAGCTGCGCGATGAACCCGGACAACTCCTGACCGAAGGTGATCGGCGTCGCGTCCATCATGTGCGTGCGCCCGGTCTTCACCAGTTTCATGTGCCGCGCCGCCAGTTCGGCGAGACCACCGGACAACTCGGCGATCGCCGGCAGCAGTTGTTCCTGCACGGCCTGGGCGGTGGCAATGCTCATGGCGGTGGGGAAGCAGTCGTTGGAGCTTTGCGAGCGGTTGACGTGATCGTTCGGGTGCACCGGCGTCTTGCCGCCGCGCGGGTTGCCGGCCAGCTCGTTGGCGCGCCCGGCAATCACCTCGTTGACGTTCATATTGCTCTGCGTGCCGCTGCCGGTCTGCCAAACGACGAGCGGAAACTGGTCGTCGTGCTGGCCGTCGAGCACTTCGTCGGCAGCCTGTTCGATCAGGCGGGCGATGTCGGCGGGCAAATCGCCGTTACGGTCGTTGACCCGTGCAGCGGCTTTCTTGATCAGGGCCAGAGCGTGCAGTACCGGCAGCGGCATGCGTTCCTGACCAATGGCGAAGTTGATCAGCGAGCGTTGCGTCTGAGCACCCCAGTAGGCGTCGTCCGGGACTTCGATCTGGCCCAGGCTGTCGGTTTCGATACGGCTCATCGTGCACACTCCTGTTGGTCTGTTTGCGCAGTTTAGGCCGGCATCGGCCGTGGTGGTTCCATCGAGCCGATTGTTGACCGGTAAAACCCGGCCAATCAAGCACGGCAAGGCTCGGGGGTTGAGCCACGAGGTTTTTTAGGCGCAGAATGGTCGCCCTTGGGGTTTTACCTCGCCTAGCTGAAAAGGAAACTCGATGACTCGTCTTCGTGCCATCTGCACCGCGGTTGCACTGGTTTGCGCCAGCGGCCAGGTGCTTGCCGATACCGCCAGCCACAACGCCAGTGCTGAAGCTTTCCTGACCCTGGCGCACGCTGACAAGCTGGGCACTCCGGTGTACATGCAAGTGCAGCAAATGTTCGCTCAGCGTTTTGAACAGACCAAAGCCCCGGAAGCCAAGAAAGCCGTACTGGAAACCTACCAGGCCAAGGCCAACGCCGCCCTGGACCAGGCCATCGGCTGGAACAAGCTCAAGCCTGACATGGTCAAGCTTTACACCAGCAACTTCAGCGAATCCGAGCTGAAAGATCTGGTCGCGTTCTACAAGTCGCCACTGGGCAAGAAAGTCCTGGAAAAAATGCCGCAGCTGACTCAGCAATCGGCCCAGATGACCCAGGCCAAACTGGAAAGCGCCGTGCCTGTCGTCAACAAGCTGCTCGACGACATGACCAAAGAGCTGGACCCGAAAGGCGCTGCTGCGCCGGCCAAGAAGAAGTAAGCGGAGTTCGTGATGACCATGCAACAACGCATCGAATCGACGCTGGCCCTGCTTCAGCCTGAGCACCTGCAAGTGCTGGATGAAAGCCACATGCACAGTCGCGGGTTGCAGACGCACTTCAAGGCCGTAGTGGTCAGCGCGCAGTTCGACGGCCTGAACCGGGTCAAGCGCCACCAGAAAGTCTACGGCACGCTCGGCGAGCTGATGGGCGAGTTCCATGCGTTGGCGCTGCACACCTACACCCCGCAGGAATGGGCAGAGATCGGCGCCGCTCCGGCATCGCCGACCTGTGCTGGCGGCAGTAAGCATTAAGCTTCGGTTTTTTGCTAGAATCCGCAACGCGCCGCTCACCCGGCGCGTTTTTTTTTGAATCCGGTTCACCCTTTGCGAGGGTAGCCACCTGGAGAAATACCCATGACACAACCGATTGTCGTGGCGGCACTGTATAAGTTCGTCACCCTCGAAGATTACGTCAACCTGCGCGAGCCGCTGCTGCAAGCGATGGTCGACAACCAGATCAAAGGCACCCTGCTGATCGCCGAAGAAGGCATCAACGGCACGGTGTCCGGCACTCGCGAAGGCATCGACGGTCTGCTCGCCTGGCTGAAGAACGACCCACGCATGATCGACATCGATCACAAAGAGTCGTACTGCGACGAGCAGCCGTTCTATCGCACCAAGGTCAAACTGAAGAAAGAGATTGTCACCCTCGGTGTCGAAGGCGTCGACCCGAACAAAAAGGTCGGCACCTACGTTGATCCGCAAGACTGGAACGCGTTGATCAGCGACCCGGAAGTGCTGTTGATCGACACCCGTAACGATTACGAGGTATCGATCGGCACTTTCGAAGGCGCCATCGATCCGAAAACCACCAGTTTTCGCGAATTTCCCGACTACATCAAAGAACACTTCGACCCGGCCGTGCACAAGAAGGTCGCAATGTTCTGCACCGGTGGCATTCGCTGCGAGAAAGCTTCGAGCTACATGCTCGGCGAGGGTTTCGAAGAGGTTTACCACCTCAAGGGTGGCATCCTGAAGTACCTCGAAGAGGTGCCGCAGGAAGAAACCAAGTGGCAGGGCGACTGCTTCGTGTTCGACAACCGTGTGACCGTGCGTCACGACCTCAGCGAAGGCGACTACGATCAATGTCATGCCTGTCGCACACCGGTCAGTGTTGAAGATCGCACCAGCGAGCATTACGTTGCCGGCATCAGCTGCCCGCATTGCTGGGACACGTTGAGCGAGAAAACCCGCCGCAGCGCCATCGACCGGCAGAAGCAGATCGAACTGGCCAAGGCGCGCAACATGCCGCACCCGATCGGCTACAACTACAAGCAAGCATCCACCGAGGCTTAATCATGTCTGCGCGTCTGCTCTATGTGATGGATCCGATGTGTTCGTGGTGCTGGGGTTTTGCTCCGGTGGCCAAGGCATTGGTTGAGCAGGCGCAAGCAGCCGGGGTGGAGTTGCATCTGGTGGTCGGTGGTTTGCGCACCGGCAGCGGCTCGGCACTGGAGCCGACCACGCGTCGCTACATTCTTGAACACTGGCAAGCGGTCACCGAGGCCACCGGTCAACCGTTCAAGTTTGAAGGTGCGTTACCTGACGGTTTTGTCTACGACACCGAGCCTGCCTGCCGCGCGATCGTCACGGCGCGCAGTTTGGCGCCGGATTGCGCGTGGACATTGGTCGGACTGATCCAGCAGGCGTTTTACGCTGAGGGCCGCGATGTCACCCAGGCCAGTGTACTGGTCGAGTTGGCGGAGAAGGCCGGTGTGCCGCGCATCGAGTTCGCAGCGTTGTTCGATCATGCCGACCAGCACAAAGCCACTCAGGCCGATTTCAGTTGGGTGCAGGATCTGGGCATCGCCGGTTTCCCGACCCTGCTCGCCGAACGCAATGGCCAACTGGCGCTGCTGACCAATGGCTATCAACCGCTCAGCGAACTGTCGCCATTGCTCGGCCGCTGGCTGGAGCGCGCCGCCTGTGCCTGACCTGGCCGATGACACGCCAGCCGTAAAGCGTGTCGACCGGCTGAGCTGGGCAGAAGTCCGGCGACTGGCACTCACTCACAAAAAATCCCTATGGATTGCCAACGGCGTGGCTGTGCTGGCGACGCTGTGCAGCGTGCCGATCCCATTGCTGCTGCCATTGCTGGTGGACGAAGTCCTGCTCGGCCATGGCGATGCCGCGCTGAAAGTCATGAACCATGTGCTGCCGACGATGTGGCAGCAAGCGGCCGGCTATATCGGCCTGATGTTGCTGGTGACCCTTACCCTGCGTTGCAGTTCGCTGTGCTTCGGCGTGTTGCAGTCGCGGCTGTTTGCACGGCTGGCCAAGGACATCGTCTATCGTATTCGCGTGCGTCTGATCGAACGCCTCAAGCGGATTTCCCTCGGCGAATACGAAAGCCTCGGTAGCGGCACAGTAACGACGCACCTGGTCACCGATCTGGATACCCTCGACAAATTCGTCGGCGAAACCCTCAGTCGCTTTCTGGTGGCGATGCTGACGCTGGTCGGCACCGCGAGCATCCTGATGTGGATGCACTGGAAACTGGCGCTGCTGATTCTGCTGTTCAACCCGCTGGTGATCTACGCCACGGTGCAGTTGGGCAAACGCGTCAAACACCTGAAGAAGCTTGAGAACGACAGCACCTCGCGCTTCACCCAGGCGTTGAGCGAAACCCTCGATGCGATTCAGGAGATCCGTGCCGGCAACCGTCAGGGTTTCTTCCTCGGGCGGCTCGGCCTGCGGGCGCAGGAAGTGCGTAACTATGCGGTCAACTCGCAGTGGAAAACCGACGCTTCCAACCGTGCCAGCGGTTTGTTGTTCCAGTTCGGCATCGACATTTTTCGCGCGGCGGCGATGCTCACGGTGTTGTTCTCCGACCTGTCGATCGGCCAGATGCTCGCGGTGTTCAGCTACCTGTGGTTCATGATCGGTCCGGTTGAACAACTGCTCAATCTGCAATATGCCTATTACGCGGCGGGCGGGGCGCTGGCGCGGATCAACGAACTGCTGGCGCGCGCCGATGAGCCGCAATATCCTGGCGGTGTCGATCCGTTCAAGGGCCGGGACACCGTAGGTATTCAGGTACAGGGCCTGAGCTTCGGCTACGGCGATGACCTGGTGCTGGATCAGCTGAATCTGTCGATTGCTCCCGGTGAAAAAGTCGCGATTGTCGGCGCCAGTGGCGGCGGCAAAAGTACCCTCGTGCAATTGCTGCTCGGGCTCTATACGCCACTGTCCGGCACCATCCGCTTCGGCGGTTCGACCCAGCAGGAAATCGGTCTGGACACGGTTCGCGAAAACGTCGCGGTGGTGTTGCAGCACCCGGCGCTGTTCAACGACACCGTGCGCGCCAACCTGACCATGGGCCGCACCCGCAGTGACGAGGCGTGCTGGCAGGCGCTGGAAATCGCTCAGCTCGAAGCGACCATCCGCGCCTTGCCCAATGGGCTGGACAGTATCGTCGGCCGCTCCGGCGTGCGCCTGTCCGGCGGGCAGCGGCAACGTCTGGCCATCGCGCGGATGATCCTCGCCGAGCCGAAAGTCGTGATCCTCGACGAAGCCACCTCGGCCCTCGACGCGGCCACCGAGTACAACCTGCATCAGGCCATGGCGCGCTTCCTCAATGGCCGCACCACGCTGATCATTGCCCACCGACTGTCGGCGGTGAAACAGGCTGATCGCGTGCTGGTGTTCGATGGCGGTCAGGTCGCTGAGGACGGCGATCACCAGCAGCTGATTGCCGATGGTGGTCTGTATGCCAAGCTCTATGGTCATCTGCAGCAGATCCAGCGCCCTTGAGTTTCGTGCCGGTTTCTGTGCTTAGTGCTTGAATTGCATTAAGTAAAATCACTCGGAACGCCCGTACAGTCCCGCCATTTGCACAATCGACCTAGAGGACGGCAGAGCTGTCCCTTTGACTTGGCGAAAATTAGCCTAGGCTGAGCTGTCAGGAGCGGGATTTTCCGGTGTTCATCTGGCAGTGCTTGCGCAAGGGATCTCATGAAGCAAAAGCGGACTCTCGGAACGCCACGGTTGTTGGGCATCGTCTGGCCATTTATTGCCGTCGTGTTGTTTCAAGCGTTATTGGGCGGCGTGAGTCTTTACGTGCTCTCGGCGGTTCGCGGTTACGTCGCTGGTGAAAGCCTCTGGTCCAAGGGCCAGAAAGACGCGATTTACTATCTCAATCTCTACGCCGACAGCCGTGACGAGGCGATTTTCCTCAAGTACCGCACTGCGATCGGTGTGCCTCAAGGCGGGCATCAGTTGCGCCTGGCGCTGGATCATCAGCCGCCGGATCTGGCTGCGGCGCGCGAAGGCATTCTCAAGGGTGGCAACCACCCGGACGATGTTTCCAGCCTGATCTGGCTGTACCTCAACTTCCGCCATTTCAGTTATCTGGAAACCGCAATTGACCGCTGGACGGTCGGTGACGCCTATCTGGTCGAGCTGGATGACGTGGCGCAGGAGATGCACCGCAGCATTTCGCAAAACACCGCCAGCAGCGCCGATATCCAGGGTTGGAAGGCACGCATTTTTGCCATCAACGATGGCGTGACCCCGGCCGCGAAAGCCTTCAGCGATGCGCTGGGCGAAGGCTCGCGGATGATCCTGCGGCTGCTGCTGTTGACCAATCTCGCCACGGCGCTGGGGCTGATCGTGCTGGCCCTGTGGCGCACGCACAAGTTGCTCAGACAGCGCCATGCCTTTGCCGAGGCGCTGCAACTGGAGAAGGATCGGGCGCACGTTACCTTGCATTCGATCGGTGATGGCGTGATCACCACCGACGTCAGCGGCGCTATCGATTACATGAACCCGGCCGCTGAAGCCATGACCCATTGGAAAGCCGAACAGGCGGCGGGTTTGCCGCTGGCGGCATTGTTCAATCTGCTCGACGACAACGCCCAGTCCGAAGGGCTGACCCTGATCGAGCACATTCTCAGCGGCAAGCTCAGTGGCGGCAGCGAGCACTCGAAGCTGATCCAGCGCCTCGATGGCACGACATTGTCGGTGACGCTGGTCGGCGCGCCGATCCGTAATGCCGGAAAGGTCAGTGGCACGGTGCTGGTGTTGCACGACATGACCCAGGAACGGCAATACATCGCCAATCTGTCGTGGCAGGCCACCCATGACGCGCTGACTGGGCTGGCTAACCGTCGCGAGTTCGAATATCGCCTGGAGCAGGCGCTGCACAATCTCACCCGCCATACCGGGCGGCATGCGCTGATGTTCCTCGATCTTGATCAATTCAAACTGGTCAACGACACCTGCGGCCATGCCGCCGGCGATGAGTTGTTGCGGCACATTTGTACGCTGCTGCAGTCCGGACTGCGCGAGGGCGATACGCTGGCGCGACTGGGTGGTGATGAGTTCGGCATTTTGCTGGAGAACTGCGCGCCGGACGCGGCGGAAAAGATTGCCGAGGCGCTGCGTCAGACTGTGCAGAATCTGCACTTTGTCTGGAAGGGGCGGCCGTTCCTGACCACCGTGAGCATTGGCCTGGTGCATATCGCACAAGTCCCGACGACCCTCGAAGCCTCATTGCGTGCCGCAGATATGGCCTGTTACATGGCCAAGGAAAAGGGCCGCAACCGCGTGCAGGTTTATCACGCTGACGATTCCGAACTGTCCCTGCGCTTTGGTGAGATGGCCTGGGTGCAACGCTTGCACATGGCCCTGGAGGAAAACCGTTTTTGTCTGTACGCCCAGGAAATCGCTCCGCTCAAGTCGGGTGACAACAACGGTGGGCATATCGAGATTCTGCTGCGTCTGCACGATGAAGCCGGGCGGATGATTCTGCCGGACAGTTTCATTCCCGCCGCCGAGCGCTATGGTTTGATGAGTCAACTGGATCGTTGGGTAGTTCAGAATGTATTTAAGGTTATTGCTCAATGTATTGCCCAAGAACATCAACAACCTTTAGCAATGTGTGCGATTAATCTGTCAGGCATTACTATAGGAGATGACGCGTTTTTGCACTTTCTGCGGGAGCAGTTTGTTAACTATGCAATACCGCCTGAAATGATTTGTTTTGAAATTACAGAAACCAGTGCAATTTCAAATCTGGGCAGTGCAATAAGATTTATTAATGAACTCAAAGGCTTAGGTTGCTATTTTTCGTTAGATGATTTTTGCGCCGGAATGTCTTCATTCGCTTATCTGAAACATTTGCCTGTAGACTTCCTGAAGATCGACGGGAGTTTCGTAAAGGATATGCTGGACGACCCGATTAACCGCGCAATGGTCGAAGTGATCAATCACATCGGGCATGTCATGGGTAAAAAGACAATTGCCGAGTTTGTTGAAACAACCCAGATCGAGCAGGCCCTGCTTGAAATTGGTGTGGATTACGCTCAGGGTTATGTTATAGAACGCCCACAGTTGTTTACCTGCGACAGTTTGCAAAGTCGGCCCGCCAGACCGCACCCGCTGTTATTCAAAGCGCCTGGCACGTTCCGTTGAAGTCTCTCGCCGATCCTTACAATCACAAATCAAAAGGAGCCGAACAGTGATCGACACATTCAACCGAACCGGACCACTCATGGAAGCTGCAAGTTATCCTGCCTGGGCACAACAGCTCATTGCGGATTGCAGCGAGAGCAAGCGCCGGGTTGTCGAACATGAACTTTACCTGCGCATGCGTGATAACAAGCTCAGCGCCAGAACCATGCGTCAGTACCTGATCGGGGGCTGGCCGGTGGTTGAGCAGTTTGCGTTGTACATGGCGCAGAATCTCACCAAAACCAGGTTTGCCCGGCATCCGGGCGAAGACATGGCGCGGCGCTGGCTGATGCGCAATATCCGCGTTGAACTCAATCATGCGGATTATTGGGTGCACTGGAGTCGTGCACATGGCGTCAGTCTGGAAGACCTTCAGGCCCAACATGTGCCGCCCGAACTGCATGCCTTGAGTCATTGGTGCTGGCACACCAGCTCAGCCGATTCGTTGATTGTGGCCATCGCGGCCACCAACTATGCTATCGAAGGCGCGACCGGGGAGTGGTCGGCGCTGGTCTGCTCCACCGGCGTGTATGCCGCAGCGTTTCCCGAAGAGGATCGCAAGCGCGCGATGAAGTGGTTGAAGATGCATGCCCAGTACGACGATGCCCATCCGTGGGAGGCGCTGGAAATCATCTGCACCCTGGCCGGGATGAACCCGAGCAAGGCCTTGCAGGCCGAGTTGCGTCAGGCCGTCTGCAAGAGCTATGACTACATGTATCTGTTTCTGGAGCGTTGCATGCAACTGGAGACGTCGGAACGCTTGCTGGTCAACCGAGAGCGCAGGGCGGTAGTCGAGAGCTGATATTCGTCTTCACGCAAAACCAATGTGGGAGCGAGCCTGCTCGCGAAAGCGGTATGCCAGTCAACTCATGGTTGAATGTCAGATCGCATTCGCGAGCAGGCTCGCTCCCACACTGTTTTGTGTTGGTTGAATAGCTTAGCCCGCCATCGCCAGGCGGTTGCGACCTTCACGCTTGGCCACATACAACGCACTGTCGGCGCGCCGCAGCAAGCTGTCAGCCGATTCGCCCGGCAACAACGTCGAACATCCCAGGCTCACCGTCAATTCAATCAACTGCCCATCGGCATAGTATTCGGCCGCCTGCGTCGCATAACGAAGGCGTTCGCCGACCATTGCCGCCGCATCCCGGCTGGTGTTGGACAGCAGCACCAGAAACTCTTCGCCACCGTAACGGAACACCATGTCGACGTTGCGCAGTTGAGCCTTGATTGTCGCCGCGATGGCTTTAAGCACGTCATCGCCGGCGCTGTGGCCATGGCTGTCGTTGACCCGTTTGAAGTGGTCGATATCGAGCATCAGCAGCGATAACGGTTGCTGATGTCGGCGAGACATATCGATCTCCCGCTGCAGGGTTTGCTCCATGGCGATGCGGTTACCGGCGCCGGTAAGCGGATCGCGCAGGGCACTCTGAGTCGCCTCGCGATAAAGCAGCGCGTTGCGCATCGGGTACAGCAAGGATGAGAGTAACGACTCCAGCTGACCTTGTTCCGTGTCGTTGAAGCGCTGATTGCGACGGAACACCAGTTCGCCCATGTGCTCGCCTTCGTGGCTCAGGGTATAGCTGATCGAGTGGTGGCCGCGGGCACCGAACTCCAGACGCAGGTCACTGCCCTGATGCACGTAGCTAAGCGCGTCCAGGGGCACGAGACGCTGAACTTCGCGGAAAAACAGACCGAGGATGCGTTGCGGCTCGAGGCTGGTTTGCAGTTGCAGGCTCATTTGCTGGCGCAATTGCGCAAGACTGGCCGGTCGCTCCAGAAGGGGAGGCAGCTGACCAAAGCCCAGGCGTTGCAATTTGGCACTGTCAAAGTCAATTGCATTGGTCTGGGAGGGTGATTTCATATGGCGTGAGCCCCTAAAGCAGTAAGTCTGTCTTACAGGCTGGGTGAGAGCGGCTATGGGCTGCGCGTCATACTGATCCATCAGTCCCGTAGGACATTTGGCGTAAGTTTAGTCTGCCTGAAGACGATTAGTCAGCTATCGAAATCGGCCTTGCCCCACTGCCTTCACACGGCATGCTTTGAGGATATTTAGAGCGAAAGTCGTGCCATTCGGTTCGGTTTTATTTAAACCGTTTGGAATCAACAAGTTGGCTGAGCAAGGGGGAGGGGTGCGGTGGAAAATTGACTGAAATATGACAGTCGCCAGCGGCAAATGCATGCCGCGACAGGAATCTGCCACGGCAACAAAAGCGACGTATGGCAGTTATTGCGCGTTGAACGCCTGGCCATTGATGCCCGTGCTGTCCGGGCCCATCAGGTACAGGTAGACCGGCATGATCTCCTCGGGCGTCGGATTGTTCAGCGGGTTTTCCCCCGGATAGGCTTGTGCGCGCATGCTGGTGCGCGTGCCGCCCGGGTTGATGCTGTTGGAGCGTACCGGTGCTACGCCGTCGACTTCATCGGCCAGGGTTTGCATCAAGCCTTCGGTGGCGAATTTCGACACGCCATAAGCGCCCCAGTACGCACGGCCCTTGCGCCCGACGCTGCTGGAGGTGAACACCACCGAGGCATCCTGCGACAGTTTGAGCAGCGGCAGCAGGGTGCTGGTCAGCATGAACATGGCGTTAACGTTGACTTGCATCACGCGCATGAAGTTTTCACCGGACAACTGTTCGATCGGCGTGCGCGGGCCGATGATCGAAGCGTTGTGTAGCAGGCCGTCGAGGTGGCCGAACTCGGTTTCGATCATCGCGGCCAGCTCATCGTACTGATGGGGCAGGGCGGTTTCCAGATTGAACGGAATCACGGCGGGTTGCGGATGCCCGGCAGCTTCGATCTCGTCATACACCTGCGTCAGGTTCGCTTCGGTCTTGCCCAGCAGCAGTACCGTAGCGCCATGGGCGGCATAGGTTTTTGCGGCTGCCGCGCCGATCCCGCGACCGGCACCGGTGACCAGAATGACCCGATCCTTGAGCAATTCGGGGCGAGCGGAGTAATCAAACATAAAAACCTCATCAAGTCAGATCGTTCCCACGCTCTGCGTGGGAATGCAGCCAATGACGCTCTGCGTCAGGTCTCAGCAACTGCAAAGCGCGCTATCGAGCACCTTGCGCAGCTCCGACGGATGATCCACCACCACGTCCGCCCCCCAATGCCGCGGGTTGTCGTCCGGGTGGATGTAGCCGAACGTCACCGCTGCCGTTTTCGTACCGGCATCGCGCCCCGATTCGATATCACGCAGATCATCGCCGACAAACAGCACCGTCGCCGGATCCAGATCAAGCATCTTGCACGCGAGGATCAATGGCTCCGGATCCGGCTTGCTGTTCTTCACGTGATCCGGGCAGATCAGCAAGGCCGAACGCTCAGCCAATCCCAGTTGCTGCATGATCGGCTCGGCAAAGCGCAGTGGTTTGTTGGTGACCACGCCCCAGATCAGCTTGGCCTTTTCGATATCGGCCAGCAGTTCACCCATGCCGTCAAACAGTTTGCTGTGCACGGCGCAGCCAACCAGATAGCGCTCAAGGAACTCCAGACGCAGTTCTTCGAAGCCCGGCGATTCCGGGTCTATCGAAAACGTCACCGCGACCATGGCTTTGGCGCCACCGGAAATCTCGTCGCGGATGTGCTTGTCGTTGATCGGCGGCAAGCCGCGATCTGCACGCATGGCCTGGCAGATGGCGATGAAGTCCGGCGCCGTGTCGAGCAGGGTGCCGTCCATGTCGAAAAGAACTGCTCTGATCGCCATCGGCTTACTCCTCGCGCAGGGTCTGGATCATGTAGTTGACGTCAACGTCGCTGGCCAGTTTGTAGTGCTTGGTCAGCGGGTTGTAGGTCAGGCCGATGATGTCTTTGACGGTCAGGCCGGCCATGCGGCTCCAGGCACCCAGCTCGGACGGGCGGATGAATTTTTTGAAATCGTGGGTGCCGCGCGGCAGCAGCTTCATGATGTATTCAGCGCCGATGATGGCGAACAGGTAGGCCTTCGGGTTGCGGTTGATGGTCGAGAAGAACACCTGACCGCCCGGCTTGACCATGCGGAAGCAGGCGCGGATCACTGACGACGGATCCGGCACGTGCTCGAGCATTTCCAGGCACGTGACCACGTCAAACTGCTCCGGCATTTCTTCGGCCAGGGCTTCGGCGGTGATCTGGCGGTACTCAACGCTGACGCCGGATTCCAGCTGATGCAGTTGCGCGACCGCCAGCGGCGCTTCGCCCATGTCGATGCCCATTACCGTGGCACCGCGTTGCGCCATGGCTTCGCTGAGGATGCCGCCGCCGCAACCGACGTCGAGGACTTTCTTGCCGGCCAGATTGACCCGCTCGTCAATCCAGTTGACCCGCAGCGGGTTGATGTCGTGCAGTGGTTTGAACTCGCTTTCGCGGTCCCACCAGCGATGGGCCAAGGCTTCGAATTTGGCGATTTCGGCGTGGTCGACGTTGCTCATGTTAAATCCTCTAAAACTTTAAAAGTGCTGTAGCCCTGGCGTTTGCGCCAAGGTGTTTACGATTCGGAGTGGCCGCTGATGCGCTGGCCCCAGGTCCGGGCGGTGGCGCCCAGTTGCTCTTCGTCCATGCGCGTCAGGCGGCGGTCGTCCAGCAGTTGCTTGCCGGCGACCCACAGGTGTTTCACGCAATCGCGACCGGTGGCATATATAAGCTGCGAGACCGGGTCATATACCGGTTGCTGCGCTAGGCCGGACAGGTCGAAAGCGACTATGTCGGCAACTTTGCCAATTTCCAGCGAGCCGACTTGCGCCTCGATCCCCAGTGCGCGCGCGCCATTCAGCGTGGCCATGCGCAGCGCTCGATGGGCGTCCAGCGCAGTGGCCGAGCCGGCGACGGCTTTGGCCAGGAGTGCAGCGGTACGGGTTTCGCCGAGCAGATCGAGATCGTTATTGCTGGCGGCGCCATCGGTGCCAACGGCCACGTTGACGCCAGCCTGCCACAAACGCTCGACCGGGCAGAAGCCGCTGGCGAGTTTCAGGTTCGATTCCGGGCAGTGGATCACGCTGGTATTGCTTTCTACCAGCAACGCCAGGTCGTCATCGCTGATCTGGGTCATGTGCACGGCCTGGAAGCGCGGGCCGAGCAGGCCGAGACGGCCGAGGCGCGCGAGCGGACGTTCACCGCGCTGCTCCAGCGCTTGCTGAACTTCGAAAGCGGTTTCGTGCACGTGCATATGGATCGAGGCGTCCAGCTCCTCGGCAATCACACGGATTTTCTCGAGGTTTTCGTCACCGACGGTGTACGGTGCATGGGGGCCGAAGGTGATCTTGATCCGTTCATGGTGCTTGAGATCGCCGAACAACTCGACGCCCTGACGAATGGCTTCATCGGCGCTGCTGGCGCCCGGAATCGGGAAATCAAGGATTGGAATGGCGATCTGCGCGCGAATACCGCTGTTGTGCACGCGCTCGCTGGCGACTTTCGGGTAGAAATACATGTCCGAGAAACAGGTGATGCCGCCCTTGATCTGCTCGGCGATAGCCAAATCAGTCCCATCGCGAACGAAATCTTCATCGACCCACTTGGCCTCGGCCGGCCAGATGTGATCTTCCAGCCAGGTCATCAGCGGCAAATCATCGGCCAGGCCACGAAACAGCGTCATCGCCGCATGACCGTGCGCGTTGATCAGGCCGGGGGCGAGCAGCACATCCGGCAATTCCCGGGTTTCTGTGGCGTTACACTTCAATGCTTCGGCGCGCGGGCCGATAAACACGATGCGACCGTCGCGGATGCCCAGGCCGTGCTCCTTGAGCACAACGCCTGCAGGTTCGACGGGTACCAGCCAGGTCGGCAGCAATAATAAGTCGAGCGCAATGGCAGGTTTCGGCATCGAGGGGCGGTTCCAGTGCTTTTGTAAAGGATGGCGAAGTATACCCGAGCGTCTTCGCGGGGGGATCGCTATAATCGGCGGCTTTTGTTCATGAGTACGGGGTGAGGGATGCGCGATCGACTGTTGGCTGCGGAGAAAGTAAAGGCCATCGATTGGCGAGATGGCGCGCTCCACCTGCTGGATCAGCGTATTTTGCCGTTCGAGGAAACCTGGATTGCCTACACCAGCGCCGCCGGCGTGGCCGAGGCGATTCGTTCGATGGTGGTGCGCGGTGCGCCGGCCATCGGCATCAGCGCAGCCTATGGCATTGTGCTGGCGGCCCGTGCCCGTCTGACCGAAGGTGGCGACTGGGCTGCGGCGCTGGAAGAAGATTTCGCCTTGCTGGCCGATTCTCGTCCGACCGCGGTCAATCTGTTCTGGGCGTTGGGCCGGATGCACGATCGACTGGATCGTCTGAAAGGCAACGCCGACCCGTTGGCGGCGCTGGAAGCCGAAGCCATTGCCATTCATGAAAGCGACCGCGAAGCCAACCTGACCATGGCCCAGCTCGGCGTTGACCTGATCCGCAAGCACCAGGGCAATGCGCAGGCGATTCTGACTCACTGCAACACCGGTGCGCTGGCTACCGGCGGGTTCGGTACGGCGCTGGGGGTGATTCGCGCGGCTTATCTGGAAGGCATGGTCGAGCGCGTTTACGCCGATGAAACCCGTCCGTGGCTGCAGGGTTCGCGCCTGACCGCTTGGGAGCTGGCCAACGAAGGCATTCCGGTCACCCTGAATGCCGACTCCGCCGCTGCGCACATCATGAAAACCAAAGGCGTGACCTGGGTGATCGTCGGTGCGGACCGCATCACCGCCAACGGTGACGTGGCCAACAAGATCGGCACCTACCAACTGGCGGTCAACGCCATGCACCACGGCGTGCGTTTCATGGTGGTGGCGCCAAGTTCGACCATCGACATGAATCTGGCCAGCGGTGACGACATCCCGATCGAGGAGCGTGATGGCGCCGAGTTGCTCGAAGTGGGTGGCAAGCGCGTCGGCGCGGACGTTGAAGCGTTCAACCCGGTATTTGACGTGACGCCGGCCGACCTGATCGACGCGATCGTCACCGAAAAAGGCATCGTCGAGCGCCCGGATACCGCGAAAATGGCCCAGTTGATGTGCCGCAAGCGCCTGCACTGATTGGCTTGATGTCTGCGTTGTCTTCTTCGCGAGCAGGCTCGCTCCCACAGGTTTTGTGATCACCACAGAACAATGTGGGAGCGAGCCTGCTCGCGAAGGGGCCCTAAATGTCAATAAACATCGCTAAACCAAGCCCCAATTCTGCATTCAAAGAAGCTCTGAGCCTCTCTCGTCCCCGTTAAGCCTGTCACCGGTCAACTAACTATGCTCCATGCGCATCAGGGGGATAGGTGCGTGGCGGCTCTTGTGATAACATCCGGCGTTTTCCGAGGCAGCTCCACGGAGCTGTCTTTACTGCGCAAATCCGCGATCCAATGTTGATTTGTCGTAAGTCGGTGCATGGCACTCGGTCTGCCCCGACGAGCTTCGTTGGTCCCATATGGATATGACGAAGTTTCACCAGAAAAAGGAATCAGGCTTCTCATGGGCGAACTGGCCAAAGAAATCCTCCCGGTCAATATCGAAGACGAGCTGAAACAGTCCTACCTCGACTACGCGATGAGCGTGATCGTCGGCCGTGCACTGCCGGATGCGCGCGATGGCCTCAAGCCCGTGCACCGTCGCGTACTGTTCGCGATGAGCGAGCTGGGCAACGACTTCAACAAGCCGTACAAGAAATCTGCCCGTGTTGTCGGCGACGTGATCGGTAAGTATCACCCGCACGGTGATACCGCGGTGTACGACACCATCGTTCGTATGGCCCAGCCTTTCTCCCTGCGCTACCTGCTGGTAGACGGTCAGGGCAACTTCGGTTCGGTCGACGGCGACAACGCTGCGGCCATGCGATACACCGAAGTGCGCATGACCAAGCTGGCGCATGAGCTGCTGGCTGACCTGCACAAAGAAACCGTGGACTGGGTGCCGAACTACGACGGCACCGAAATGATCCCGGCGGTCATGCCGACCCGTATCCCCAACCTGCTGGTCAACGGCTCCAGCGGTATTGCCGTGGGCATGGCGACCAACATTCCGCCGCACAACCTCGGTGAAGTCATCGATGGTTGCCTGGCGCTCATCGACAATCCTGAGCTGACCGTCGATGAACTGATGCAATACATTCCCGGTCCGGACTTCCCGACCGCCGCGATCATCAACGGTCGCGCCGGCATCATCGAAGCCTACCGTACCGGTCGTGGCCGTATTTACATGCGCGCCCGCTCGATCATCGAAGACATCGACAAGGTCGGTGGCCGTCAGCAGATCGTCATCACCGAACTCCCTTACCAGTTGAACAAGGCGCGTCTGATCGAGAAGATCGCCGAGCTGGTCAAAGAGAAGAAGCTCGAAGGCATCACCGAACTGCGCGACGAGTCCGACAAGGACGGTATGCGCGTCGTGATCGAACTGCGTCGCGGCGAAGTGCCTGAGGTGATCCTCAACAACCTCTACGCCCAGACCCAGCTGCAATCGGTATTCGGCATCAACATCGTTGCGCTGATCGACGGCCGTCCACGCATCCTGAACCTCAAGGATCTGCTGGAAGCCTTCGTCCGTCACCGTCGCGAAGTGGTCACTCGCCGTACCGTGTTCGAACTGCGCAAGGCGCGCGAGCGTGGTCACATCCTCGAAGGCCAGGCCGTTGCCCTGTCGAACATCGACCCGGTCATCGCACTGATCAAAGCCTCGCCGACGCCGTCGGAAGCCAAAGAAGCGCTGGTCAGCACGCCGTGGGAATCCTCGGCAGTGGTGGCGATGGTTGAACGTGCTGGCGCCGATTCGTGCCGTCCGGAAAACCTCGATCCGCAATACGGTCTGCGCGAAGGCAAGTACTTCCTGTCGCCAGAACAGGCGCAAGCCATTCTGGAACTGCGTCTGCACCGTCTGACCGGTCTGGAACACGAAAAACTGCTGGCCGAGTATCAAGAGATTCTCAACCAGATCGGCGAGCTGATCCGCATCCTCAACAGCGCCGTGCGCCTGATGGAAGTGATCCGCGAAGAGCTGGAAGTGATCCGTGCCGAATACGGCGACCAGCGTCGCACCGAGATTCTCGATGCCCGTCTCGACCTGACCCTGGGTGACATGATCCCGGAAGAAGAGCGCGTCGTGACCATCTCCCACGGTGGCTACGCCAAGACCCAGCCTCTGGCTGCGTACCAGGCTCAGCGTCGTGGCGGTAAAGGCAAGTCGGCGACCGGCGTCAAGGATGAGGACTACATCGCTCACCTGCTGGTTGCCAACAGCCACACCACGCTGCTGCTGTTCTCCAGCAAGGGCAAGGTGTACTGGCTCAAGACCTACGAGATTCCGGAAGCGTCCCGCGCTGCCCGTGGTCGTCCGCTGGTCAACCTTCTGCCATTGAGCGAAGGTGAATACATCACCACTATGCTGCCGGTCGATCTCGAAGCCATGAAGCGTCAGGCCGATGAAGAAGAAGCCGAAGGCGCCGAGGCTGATGTAGAAGAAATCGAAAACAGCAACGAGACCGATGAAGAACGTCGTGCTCGCATCAAGGCTGCCGACCGCAAGAAAGCCCCGTTCATCTTCATGTCGACCGCCAACGGTACCGTGAAGAAGACCCCGCTGGTGGCCTTCAGCCGTCAGCGCAGCGTCGGTCTGATCGCGCTGGAACTGGACGAAGGCGACATCCTGATCTCCGCCGCCATTACCGATGGCGAGCAGGAAATCATGCTGTTCTCCGACGGCGGCAAAGTGACTCGCTTCAAGGAGTCCGAAGTTCGCGCCATGGGCCGTACCGCCCGCGGTGTGCGTGGTATGCGTCTGCCGGAAGGGCAGAAGCTGATCTCCATGCTGATTCCGGAAGAAGGCAGCGAGATTCTCACTGCTTCCGAGCGCGGCTACGGCAAGCGTACGGCGATCACCGAGTTCCCTGAATACAAGCGTGGCGGTCAGGGCGTTATCGCCATGGTCAGCAACGAGCGTAACGGCCGTCTGGTCGGCGCGGTTCAGGTGCAGGACGGTGAAGAAATCATGCTGATCTCCGATCAGGGCACTCTGGTGCGTACCCGTGTCGACGAAGTGTCGAGCCTGGGCCGTAACACTCAGGGCGTGACGCTGATCAAGCTGGCCAAGGATGAAACCCTGGTCGGGCTGGAGCGGGTTCAGGAACCTTCGGAAGTTGAAGGTGAAGAGCTTGAGGGTGAAGAGGGCGAGGAATTCGAAGGCAATGTCGTGATCGACGATGCTGCCGAAGACCAGCAACTCGACGCCGCAGCAGACGAAGAACCGCAAGAATAAGCGGACAAACGAGGGGGCGGATGAGAATTCGCCCCCTTGTTATTTGTCCCGTTTGAAAATTTGCGACACTGCGCAGGATCGTTCCCACGCTCTGCGTGGGAATGCCGCTCGGGACGCTCCGCGTCCCATGACGCAGAGCGTCATCGGATGCATTCCCACGCAGAGCGTGGGAACGATCATCCGCAGACCAATAGATTTAAGTGACCACCAAATCAGAGCGAGATTGGATGTGAGCAAGCGAGCCTATAACTTCTGCGCCGGTCCTGCGGCGCTTCCTGAAGCTGTCCTGCAACGTGCCCAGGGTGAACTCCTTGATTGGCACGGCAAGGGTCTGTCGGTCATGGAAATGAGCCATCGCAGTGATGAGTTCGTGTCCATCGCCACCCAGGCCGAGCAGGATCTGCGTGACCTGCTGAATATCCCGTCGAACTACAAAGTGCTGTTTCTGCAAGGTGGCGCCAGCCAGCAATTCGCGCAGATTCCACTGAACCTGTTGCCGGAAAACGGCTCGGCCGACTATATCGACACCGGTATCTGGTCACAGAAAGCCATCGAAGAAGCCTCGCGCTACGGCCACGTCAACGTTGCCGCCACCGCCAAGCCTTACGACTATTTCGCCATTCCGGGCCAGAACGAGTGGAAACTGTCGAAAGACGCCGCTTACGTTCACTACGCGCCGAACGAAACCATCGGCGGTCTGGAATTCCAGTGGATCCCCGAAACCGGTGACGTGCCGTTGGTAGCGGACATGTCTTCGGACATCCTCTCGCGTCCGGTTGATATTTCGCGTTTCGGCATGATCTACGCCGGCGCACAGAAAAACATCGGCCCGAGCGGCATCGTCGTCAACATCATCCGCGAAGACCTGCTCGGCAAGGCGCGTTCGCTGTGCCCGACGATGCTCGACTACAAGGTCGCAGCAGATAACGGCTCGATGTACAACACCCCGCCGACACTGGCCTGGTACCTGTCTGGTCTGGTGTTCCAGTGGCTGAAAGAGCAGGGCGGCGTTGAAGCCATCGCCAAACTGAATGACGTCAAGCAGCGCACGCTGTATGACTTCATCGACGCCAGCGGCCTCTACAGCAACCCGATCAACAAGTCGGACCGCTCGTGGATGAACGTGCCGTTCCGTCTGGCCGATGATCGTCTGGACAAGCCGTTCCTGGTCGGTGCCGAAGAGCGCGGCTTGCTCAATCTGAAGGGCCACCGCTCCGTGGGCGGCATGCGCGCCTCCATCTACAACGCCGTCGACATCACCGCCGTTAACGCGCTGGTGGCGTACATGGCTGAATTCGAGAAGGAACACGGCTGATGTCCGAGCAAGAACTCAAGGCACTGCGCGTTCGTATTGACGCTCTGGACACCAAAGTCCTTGAGCTGATCAGTGAGCGTGCGCGTTGCGCCCAGGAAGTCGCGCGAGTAAAGATGGCCTCGCTGGCCGAAGGCGAAGTGCCGGTGTTCTATCGTCCTGAGCGCGAAGCTCAGGTGCTCAAGCGCGTGATGGAGCGCAATCAGGGGCCGCTGGGCAACGAAGAGATGGCGCGGCTTTTCCGCGAAATCATGTCCTCGTGCCTGGCGCTGGAGCAGCCGCTGAAAGTGGCTTACCTCGGTCCTGAAGGCACCTTTACCCAAGCGGCAGCCATGAAGCACTTCGGTCATGCGGTGATCAGCAAGCCGATGGCGGCGATCGACGAAGTGTTCCGTGAAGTGGCGGCCGGTGCGGTGAATTTTGGCGTGGTGCCGGTGGAAAACTCCACCGAAGGCGCGGTCAACCACACGCTGGACAGCTTCCTCGAGCACGACATGGTTATCTGTGGCGAAGTCGAGCTGCGCATTCACCATCACCTGTTGGTTGGTGAAAACACCAAGACCGACAGTATCAGCCGTATCTATTCCCACGCGCAGTCGCTGGCCCAGTGCCGCAAGTGGCTGGACGCGCATTACCCGAATGTCGAGCGCGTTGCGGTATCGAGCAACGCCGAAGCGGCCAAGCGGGTCAAGGGTGAGTGGAACTCAGCGGCGATTGCCGGCGACATGGCGGCCGGTCTGTATGGCTTGACCCGTCTGGCCGAGAAGATCGAAGACCGTCCGGACAACTCGACGCGCTTCCTGATGATCGGTAATCAGGAAGTGCCGCCGACCGGTGACGACAAGACCTCGATCATCGTTTCGATGAGCAACAAGCCGGGTGCGCTCCACGAGCTGCTGGTGCCGTTCCATGACAACGGGATCGACCTGACCCGGATCGAAACCCGTCCGTCGCGCAGTGGCAAATGGACCTACGTGTTCTTCATCGACTTCGTCGGCCACCACCGTGATCCGTTGATCAAAGGTGTGCTGGAAAAGATCAGTCAGGAAGCAGTAGCACTCAAAGTGCTGGGTTCCTACCCGAAAGCAGTTCTCTAAGGGCGGTAGCAAATGAGTGGCAATTTCCTCGCTCTGGCACAGCCGGGCGTGCAACAACTTTCGCCGTACGTTCCGGGCAAGCCTGTGGACGAACTGGCGCGCGAGCTGGACCTGGATCCGGCCAAAATCGTCAAACTGGCGAGCAACGAAAACCCGCTGGGTGCCAGCCCGAAAGCCTTGGCGGCCATCCGCGAAGAGTTGGCCGAGCTGACTCGTTATCCGGACGGCAACGGTTTTGCGCTGAAATCCCTGCTGGCCGAGCAATGCCGTGTCGAGCTGAGCCAGGTCACTCTGGGCAACGGTTCCAACGACATTCTTGAGCTGGTCGCGCGTGCCTATCTGGCGCCGGGCCTGAATGCCGTGTTCAGTGAGCACGCGT
The DNA here is from genome assembly GCF_056313565.1 of Pseudomonas sp. 3B-A001-10F. Lineage (NCBI taxonomy): Bacteria > Pseudomonadati > Pseudomonadota > Gammaproteobacteria > Pseudomonadales > Pseudomonadaceae > Pseudomonas > Pseudomonas sp. 3B-A001-10F. Next base: position 175,849 of record NZ_JBQYFW010000002.1, on the reverse strand, counting down.
TTGCGGTGTATCCGATTGCTACTCAGGCGGTCGGTGCTCAGGCCAAAGTGGTGCCGGCCAAGGATTGGGGGCATGACCTGCCTGCGATGCTCGCGGCCATCGATGCCAATACCCGCGTGGTGTTCATCGCCAATCCGAACAATCCGACCGGCACCTGGTTCGGCGCAGAAGCGCTGGACGAGTTCCTGCAGGATGTTCCGGAGCATGTACTGGTGGTGCTGGATGAGGCTTACATCGAGTACGCCGAAGGCAGCGATCTGCCGGACGGTCTGGATTTCCTCGCGGCTTACCCCAATCTGCTGGTTTCGCGCACCTTCTCCAAGGCTTATGGTCTGGCGGCACTGCGCGTCGGCTACGGTCTATCGACCCCGGTGGTGGCGGACGTGCTGAACCGTGTTCGCCAGCCATTCAACGTCAACAGCCTCGCTTTGGCGGCAGCCTGTGAGGCGTTGAAGGATGAGGAATATCTGGCGCAAAGCCGCCAGCTCAACGAGGCGGGTATGCAGCAGCTGCAAGCCGGTTTCCGTGAGTTGGGCCTGAGCTGGATCGAATCCAAAGGCAACTTCATCTGCGTCGATCTCGGCCAGGTCGCGGCTCCAATATTTCAGGGCTTGCTGCGCGAAGGCGTGATCGTGCGTCCGGTGGCCAACTACGGCATGCCGAACCACCTGCGGGTGACCATTGGTCTGCCGGCGGAAAACAGCCGCTTCCTCGAAGCGCTGCGCAAGGTTCTGGCTCGTGGGTGATGTCACTGCACTGCAATCTGCTGCACCTATGATCGGGCGCCTTGTGGTGGTCGGTCTGGGGTTGATCGGTGGTTCGTTTGCCAAGGGCTTGCGTGAAAGTGGCATCTGCCGCGAAGTGGTCGGGGTCGATCTCGACCCGCAATCGCGCAAGCTGGCGGTCGAGTTGGGTGTGGTCGATCGTTGTGAAGATGATCTGGTGGTGGCCTGTCAGGGCGCTGACGTGATTCAGCTGGCGGTGCCGATTCTGGCCATGGAAAAAGTGCTCGCGCGTTTGGCGAGTATTGATCTGGGGGCGGCGATTCTGACCGATGTCGGTAGCGCCAAAGGCAATGTGGTGCGCGCGGCGACCGAGGCGTTTGGCGGTATGCCGGCGCGTTTCGTGCCGGGCCATCCGATTGCTGGCTCCGAGCAGAGCGGGGTGGAAGCCTCCAATGCCGAACTGTTCCGTCGCCACAAAGTGATCCTAACGCCGCTTGAGCAAACCGATCCGGCGGCGTTGGCTGTGGTCGATCGTCTGTGGCGCGAATTGGGCGCCGACGTCGAGCATATGCAGGTCGAGCGTCACGATGAAGTGCTGGCCGCGACCAGTCATCTGCCGCACCTGCTGGCCTTTGGTCTGGTCGACTCTTTGGCCAAGCGCAATGAAAATCTTGAGATCTTCCGTTACGCTGCGGGCGGTTTCCGCGATTTCACAAGAATCGCCGGAAGCGACCCGGTGATGTGGCACGACATCTTCCTCGCCAACCGCGAGGCTGTCCTGCGCACACTCGATACATTTCGCAGCGACCTCGACGCCTTGCGCGACGCGGTCGATGCAGGGGATGGGCACCAATTGTTGGGCGTTTTCACGCGCGCCCGGGTTGCCCGCGAGCATTTCAGTAAAATCCTGGCCCGCAGGGCCTATGTGGACGCTATGAATTCCAACGATCTGATCTTCCTGGCTCAACCTGGTGGCCGCCTGTCCGGTCGGATTCGCGTACCGGGTGACAAATCGATTTCCCACCGCTCGATCATGCTCGGCTCGCTGGCCGAAGGTGTCACCGAAGTCGAAGGTTTCCTTGAGGGCGAAGACGCCCTGGCGACCTTGCAGGCATTCCGCGACATGGGCGTGGTCATCGAAGGCCCGCACCACGGCCGCGTGACCATCCACGGTGTCGGCCTGCACGGCCTGAAACCGGCGCCGGGCCCGATCTATCTGGGCAACTCCGGTACATCGATGCGTCTGCTGTCCGGCCTGTTGGCTGCACAGAGCTTCGACAGCGTTTTGACTGGCGATGCCTCGCTGTCCAAGCGTCCGATGAACCGCGTGGCCAATCCGCTGCGCGAAATGGGCGCGGTCATCGAAACTGCTGCCGAAGGTCGTCCACCAATGACCATTCGTGGCGGGCATAAACTCAAAGGCCTGACTTACACCATGCCGATGGCTAGCGCACAGGTGAAATCCTGCCTGCTGCTCGCCGGTCTGTACGCTGAGGGCAAGACCACCGTGACCGAGCCGGCTCCGACTCGCGACCATACCGAGCGTATGCTGCGTGGTTTCGGTTATTCGGTAAGCGTTGATGGCGCCACGGCATCGGTTGAGTCCGGTGGCAAACTGACTGCGACCCATATTGAAGTGCCGGGCGACATCTCGTCGTCGGCGTTCTTCCTGGTCGCAGCATCGATCGCTGAAGGTTCGGAGCTGGTGCTTGAGCACGTCGGCATCAACCCGACCCGTACCGGCGTGATCGACATCCTGCGCCTGATGGGTGCGGACATCACTCTGGAAAACCAGCGTGAAGTCGGCGGCGAGCCTGTGGCTGACCTGCGCGTACGGGCAGCTAAACTCAAAGGTATCGAGATTCCCGAAGAGCTGGTCCCGCTGGCCATCGACGAATTCCCGGTGCTGTTCGTGGCGGCTGCCTGTGCCGAAGGACGCACTGTGCTGACCGGCGCTGAAGAGCTGCGGGTCAAGGAGTCGGATCGCATCCAGGTGATGGCGGACGGTCTGTTGGCGCTGGGCGTGAAATGCCAGCCAACCCCGGACGGTATCATTATCGACGGCGGCCAGATTGGCGGCGGCGAAGTGCATGGTCACGGCGATCACCGTATCGCGATGGCTTTCAGTGTGGCCTCCCTGCGCGCCACCGCACCGATCCGCATCCATGATTGCGCTAACGTCGCGACGTCGTTCCCCAACTTCCTCGCGCTGTGCGGGCAGGTCGGCATTCGTGTGGCACAAGAGGCTCAGTCGTGAAAAACATTGCACCGGTCATCACCATTGATGGGCCAAGCGGCTCGGGCAAAGGCACCGTAGCCGGAATTCTGGCCAAACGTCTGGGCTGGAACCTGCTGGATTCCGGTGCGTTGTACCGCTTGCTGGCATTTGCTGCGCATAACCATGGTGTCGACCTGACCAATGAAGAGCTGCTGAAGAAGCTTGCCGCTCATCTGGATGTTCAGTTCATTGCGGCGACCGAAGGTCAGTTGCAACGGATCATTCTGGAAGGTGACGAAGTCAGCGATGTGATCCGCACCGAAAGCGTCGGCTCCGGCGCTTCGCAAGTGGCAGCATTGCCGGCCGTACGCGAGGCGCTGCTGCAGCGCCAGCGTGCTTTTCAGGAAGCGCCGGGTCTGGTGGCCGATGGTCGCGACATGGGCACAGTGGTTTTTCCGGATGCGCCGCTGAAGATTTTCCTGACCGCCAGTGCCGAGGAGAGGGCGCGCCGTCGATATTTGCAGTTGAAGGGCAAAGTCGAGGGTGTTAGTCTGTCGAGTCTGCTAGATGAGATCCGTGCACGCGACGAGCGTGACACCCAGCGAGCGGTAGCCCCGCTTAAGCCGGCGGCTGACGCCATACAGCTGGATTCCACGGAGTTGTCCATCGATCAGGTGCTTGAACGCATCATGAGCGAGATCGCCATTCGCGATATCGCCGGGTGACCAAGAAGGCCGCAGGGGACCAGTCATAGTCCTGCGACGCTTCTTCTATATGAAACTAACCCACACCGTCTGGGGTGTGGAGATGGGCGTATCCTTCGCCCTCATTTACAGGAATTAAAATGAGCGAAAGCTTTGCGGAACTCTTTGAAGAAAGCCTAAAAACCCTGAACCTTCAGGCAGGCTCCATCATCACCGGTGTTATCGTTGATATCGATTACCAAGCTCGCTGGGTAACCGTTCACGCTGGCCTGAAGTCTGAAGCACTCATCCCGCTTGAGCAGTTCTACAACGACGCTGGCGATCTGACTATCAATGTCGGTGACGAAGTTCACGTTGCGCTGGACTCGGTTGAAGACGGTTTCGGTGAAACCAAGCTGTCCCGTGAAAAAGCCAAGCGCGCTGAATGCTGGATCGTTCTGGAAGCAGCCTTCGCAGCCGAGGAAGTGGTCAAGGGCGTTATCAACGGTAAGGTTAAAGGCGGCTTCACTGTCGACGTTAACGGCATCCGTGCGTTCCTGCCAGGTTCCCTGGTTGACGTCCGTCCAGTGCGCGACACCACGCACCTGGAAGGCAAAGAGCTGGAATTCAAGGTCATCAAGCTGGACCAGAAGCGCAACAACGTTGTCGTTTCCCGTCGCAGCGTCCTGGAAGCCGAGAACTCCGCCGAGCGTGAAGCTCTGCTGGAATCCCTGCAGGAAGGCCAACAAGTCAAAGGTATCGTCAAAAACCTCACCGATTACGGCGCATTCGTCGATCTGGGTGGCGTGGACGGCCTGCTGCACATCACCGACATGGCTTGGAAGCGCATCAAGCATCCTTCCGAGATCGTCAATGTTGGTGACGAAATCGACGTTAAGGTTCTGAAATACGATCGCGAACGCAACCGTGTTTCCCTGGGCCTGAAGCAACTGGGCGAAGATCCATGGGTTGCTATCAAAGCCCGTTACCCAGAAAGCACTCGCGTTACCGCTCGTGTAACCAACCTGACCGACTACGGCTGCTTCGCTGAGCTGGAAGAAGGCGTTGAAGGTCTGGTACACGTTTCGGAAATGGACTGGACCAACAAGAACATCCACCCTTCGAAAGTCGTACAAGTCGGCGACGAAGTGGAAGTTATGGTTCTGGACATCGACGAAGAGCGTCGTCGTATCTCCCTGGGCATCAAGCAGTGCAAATCTAACCCATGGGAAGATTTCTCTGGCCAGTTCAACAAGGGCGATAAAATCTCCGGCACCATCAAGTCGATCACCGATTTCGGTATCTTCATTGGTCTGGACGGCGGCATCGACGGTCTGGTTCACCTGTCCGACATCTCCTGGAACGAAGTTGGCGAAGAAGCTGTTCGTCGTTTCAAGAAGGGCGACGAGCTGGACACCGTTATCCTGTCGGTTGACCCAGAGCGCGAGCGTATCTCCCTGGGTATCAAGCAACTGGAAAGCGATCCGTTCTCCGAGTACGTTCAAGAGAACGACAAAGGCGCAATCGTTAAAGGCACTGTGAAAGAAGTTGACGCCAAAGGCGCCATCATCGTTCTGGCCGACGATATCGAAGCGACTCTGAAAGCCTCCGAAATCAGCCGTGACCGCGTTGAAGACGCGCGCAACGTTCTGAAAGAAGGCCAAGAAGTAGAAGCCAAGATCATCAGCGTTGACCGCAAGAGCCGCGTGATCCAGCTCTCCATCAAGTCGAAAGACGATGCTGAAGAGAAAGAAGCTATCCAAAGCCTGAAGGCTGAAGAAGCTCCTGTTGGCGACACCACCATGGCGCAGCTGCTGCGCAATGCAATGGCCAAACAGAACTAAGTTCTGCTTGATCATGAAAAAGGGCGACTTCGGTCGCCCTTTTTTGTGCCTGCGATTTGGTACTTCCAGGTTTTCGCCAGTGTTTCGGTGAAACCAATTCCACTTCGGGCTGGTCTGTTTCTTTAATCGGATCAATCGCCTATTCACGACTAAGCTTGATCTTAAGCGTGTAGCGGTCGGGCATTGCCTGGCATAAGGAAGTGGATGAACAAGTTTATTGTCCTCATGGCTGTGCTGGCTCTGGCTGGCTGTACGACCAGTGCCAAGACCCATGCCGTGCGTGGTGTCAGTGGTATAGAGGTGGACTGCTCTGGGTTGGGCTCTGGCTGGGAGAAATGTCAGAAGCGTGCGGCTAAGGAGTGCAAGGGGGCGGGGTACAAGGTGATCACCCGATCGGATGATGCCAAGGATGAAGATGAGTTTCCTTTCGGCTTCAATCCGGCGGGCTACGTGACGCGCACCATGTTGGTGATCTGTCGATAAGCATGCATTGCTCAGTTTGTTGCTTTGATGCCCTGAAAATGGGCGTTTCGACGCCAAGGAAGATATGTCAATCCCTGGGCTGTTCAAAATCTTCCGGGCGTGCTAAAACCTTTCAAGCGCTGATCTAGCTGCTTGAAAAAGAAGGGAAAAATATGACGAAGTCGGAGTTGATCGAACGAATTGTCACCCATCAAGGGCTACTCTCATCCAAGGATGTGGAGCTGGCCATCAAGACCATGCTTGAACAAATGTCCCAGTGTCTGGCCACCGGGGATCGTATCGAGATCCGTGGGTTTGGCAGCTTCTCTCTGCACTACCGTGCGCCGCGCGTTGGTCGTAATCCCAAGACCGGTCAGTCGGTCAGTCTGGACGGTAAGTTCGTACCGCATTTCAAGCCGGGTAAGGAGCTGCGTGATCGGGTGAATGAGGAAGAGGAGGAGGGGGTTTGATCTTCGCTATTCAAATTCGAGGGGGCGCGAATGCGTAACCTGAAACGCATACTGCTTGGCGTATTTCTTCTGCTGATGGTTCTGATTGTTCTGGCGTTTGTGCTCGAGAACCAGCAATCGGTATCGCTATTGTTTCTGGGTTTGTCTGGTCCGCAGTTGCCGGTTTCACTTGTTGTGGTTTTGGCGTTGCTCGTCGGCATGCTGATTGGGCCGGTGCTTGGCTGGTTTCTGGGGCGTTCATCTCGAGCGGCACGCAAGCGCCTCATTTGAACGCGACAAGTGCGGGCATCTGTCGAATTGCGTCTCTGGCCGTTTATATCCATTAGTAAAACGTTCGTTAAGCTGTAAAATGCACCCCTTGTTCGACAATGCATGCTGCATGTCGATTTAGACTGACTCTGACGGAACCCATCATGTCTGATGGCTTCTGCATTCATGGATTAGACAGCGCTCTTTGATGGCACTGTCCGCAGCTCAAGGGTATGGTTTAGCGTGAAAATTCTAGTTACCGGCGGCGCCGGGTTTATTGGCTCGGCAGTCATCCGTCACATCATTTCCAATACAACCGACTCTGTTGTTAACGTCGATAAGCTGACTTACGCCGGTAACTTGGAGTCCCTGGCCGAAGTGAGCCAGAATTCGCGTTATGAGTTTGAGCGCGTTGACATCTGTGATCGTGATCAAGTCGACCGTGTTCTGCGTGGGCATCAACCGGATGCGATCATGCACCTTGCCGCTGAATCTCACGTCGATCGTTCTATTTCTGGTCCTTCAGAGTTCATCCAGACCAACATTATCGGCACGTACACCTTGCTGGAAGCTGCGCGCCACTACTGGTCGACGCTGGATGATGTACGCAAAGCCGGCTTCCGCTTTCACCACATTTCGACTGATGAGGTTTACGGCGACCTGGAAGGGCCGGAAGATCTCTTCACAGAAACCACTCCGTATCAACCAAGTTCGCCTTATTCAGCCAGCAAAGCCAGTTCCGATCACTTGGTTCGTGCCTGGGCTCGCACCTATGGCTTGCCTACCCTGGTAACCAACTGTTCTAACAACTACGGCCCATGCCATTTTCCTGAGAAGCTCATTCCTCTGATCATTCTCAATGCGCTGGAGGGCAAGGCGCTGCCAGTTTACGGCAAAGGTAATCAGGTACGTGACTGGCTCTATGTAGAGGACCACGCCCGTGCGTTGTACAAAGTCGTCACTGAAGGTGTGATCGGCGAAACCTACAACATCGGTGGTCATAATGAAAAACAAAACATCGAAGTCGTGAACACTCTCTGCGCGCTGCTTGATGAATTGCGTCCGGATTCCGTACACCGTCCACACGCCAGTCTGATTACATACGTTCAGGATCGTCCTGGTCATGATCAGCGCTATGCAATCGACGCAAGCAAGATTCAGCGCGAACTCGATTGGACCCCGAAGGAAACCTTTGAGACCGGTATCCGCAAGACGGTCGAGTGGTACTTGAATAATACTGAGTGGGTTGAGCACGTGAAGAGCGGCAGCTACCAGCAGTGGATTAATCAGAATTACAGCGATCGCTCGAAGAAAACATGAAAGTTCTTTTGCTGGGAAAAAACGGTCAGGTGGGTTGGGAGCTCCAGCGCTCCCTGGCGTTGCTGGGTGAGCTGATTGCTCTTGGTCGAGGTGTTTCAGAAGAAGGTCTCAGCGGGGACTTGACGGATCTTGACGCACTTCGCGCAACTATTCGTCATGTCAAGCCTGATGTGATTGTGAATGCGGCTGCGTACAATGGCGTAGATAAAGCTGAATCCGACGGCGATCTGGCTTTCCTGGTAAATGCTCGGGCGAGCAAGGCGATGGCTGAAGAGGCGAAATCGTTGAATGCCCTCTTGGTCCACTACTCTACAGATTACGTGTTCAGTGGAGAGGGTGTAAGCCCGTGGCGAGAGGGCGACATTGCCGTACCCGTCAATCAGTATGGGCTCAGCAAGCTTGAGGGTGAGCGAGCTATTGTTGCGTCTGGTTGCCGACATCTGATTTTTCGGACAAGTTGGGTCTATTCGACTTGGGGAAACAACTTCGCAAAAACCATGCTACGGCTTGCCCGGGAACGAGAGAGTCTCAGTGTGATTTTTGATCAAGTTGGGGCTCCTACGGGAAGCGACTTGATTGCGGATGTCACCGCGCATGCCATTCTGCAGGTGCAAAAGTCCCCGCAATTTTGTGGTATTTACCATTTGGTTCCGGCTGGTGAAGTTTCATGGCACGGCTATGCTTCTCATGTCATTGAGTTTGCGCGTACCCGTGGTGAATCTTTCACGGTGAAAACTGTGGAGCCTATTGAGTCGTCTGCTTACCCGACACCAGCTCGACGACCTTTGAACTCGCGTTTGAGTACCGATAAACTGCGAAATAATTTTTCCCTGCACTTGCCGGATTGGCAGAGTGGTGTAAACAGGATGCTTATGGAAGTCTTCAACAAATGATAAATATCAAACGTAAGGGAATTATCCTGGCTGGCGGTTCGGGAACTCGTTTGCACCCACTCACCCTGGGCCTGTCAAAGCAAATGTTGCCGATCTACGACAAACCGATGATTTTCTATCCGCTCTCCGTGCTGATGCTCGCAGGAATGCGTGAGATCCTTATCATTTCTACGCCTGATGATCTTCCAAGTTTCCGTAAGTTGTTGGGGGATGGAAGCCGCTACGGCATTGAGCTCACCTACGCTGTACAGCCTAGTCCGGATGGTCTGGCGCAGGCATTCATCATTGGTGAGGAATTCATTGGTAACGATCCGTGCTGTCTGATTCTGGGTGACAACATCTTCTATGGTCAGCACTTTTCGGACAATTTGCGTTCGGCTTGCAATCAGGAGCATGGCGCGACCGTTTTTGGTTATCACGTATCCGACCCTGAGCGCTTTGGTGTGGTTGAGTTTGATGCGTCCGGTCGTGCGTTGAGTATTGAAGAGAAGCCTCTCAAGCCTAAGTCCAGCTACGCTGTTACCGGTTTATACTTCTACGACAATCAGGTTGTTGATATTGCCAAAAGCATCAAGCCTTCGGAGCGTGGTGAGTTGGAAATTACCGACGTAAACCGGGTTTATCTCGAGCAGAAGACTCTTAATGTAGAGATGCTCGGTCGAGGCTTTGCGTGGCTGGATACTGGAACTCACGATTCTCTCCTTGAGGCGAGCCATTTCGTTCATACCATTGAGCACCGGCAGGGGCTAAAAGTGGCGTGTCTCGAAGAGATCGCTTACACCAATGGCTGGATTACTGACGAGCAGTTGGCAGTCCAGGCTGAGGCGCTGAAGAAAACTGGCTACGGTCAGTACCTAAAAAAACTGTTGGACTCGGGCGGCTCTCTCTAACTTTGAGAAGATGACTTTCAGTTCAGCGTTTAAAGTGCAAGCGGGAATGGCATGCCAGTAAAACATCCAAGGGTTGCGGTTTTACTGGCTGCCTACAATGGAATGCAATGGATCGAGGAACAAGTGGACTCGATTCTCAATCAGTCTGCGGTTGATGTGACGCTATACATTAGCATCGACCCTTCGAGTGACGGTTCCGCAGACTGGTGTAAGTCTAGTGCTGCCAGGAATCAAAGAGTCATCATACTTCCCGACGTTGGACGTTTCGGCGGTGCTTCTCGGAACTTTTTCCGGCTGCTACGCGATGTCAATATTGATGCTTACGATTTCGTTGCCTTTGCAGACCAAGATGATATCTGGAACAAGGACAAGTTGCATCGCGCGACACAGGTTCTCCAGTCGCGCGGTTTTGACGCGTACTCCAGCAATGTGATGGCCTTTTGGCCAGACGGCAAGACAGTGCTTCTGGATAAAGCTCAGCCTCAAGTAAAGTGGGACTTCCTGTTTGAAGCAGCTGGCCCGGGCTGTACTTATGTGATAACCATTCATTTGGCTGCCTCGTTGAGGACATCAATCGTCGTCAACTGGGATCGGCTACAAGATGTAAGTCTGCATGACTGGTATTTTTATGCGTTTGCACGCAGTCGTGGTTACTTGTGGTACATCGATGCGAAACCGTCTATGCAATATCGTCAGCACGAATATAACCAGGTCGGCGCCAACACTGGGTTGAAGGCGCTGTTTGCCCGGTATAAATCAATTCGTGACGGTTGGTGGTTCAATCAGGTACTGCTCATCGCGAAACTCGTCGATCATCAAGTCGAATGGCTGCGATCTCCCGACTCGAGTTTGCGCCGTGGGCAGTTAATAAAGTTGTCCTTCCGGGCTTGGCAGTGCCGGCGGCGTGTTCGTGACAAGTTATTTTTCTTTGTCGTCTGTTGGGTCGCTGCGATGACAGGAGTCAAGACTGGATGACGTCCCCCAAAATTCTGGTTACAGGGAGCAGCGGCTTCGTTGGCGAGGCGCTGATTTTTCGTATTTTGATGGATAAGCGCTTCACACCTATTGCGGCAACTCGCAAGGCTACGAAGCTGCTGGGGTTATGTCACGTAGTGCCGTTTGATTTGCGTGCGCCACGAAGCATTCCCGCACTGGCGGATATTAGCGTTATTATCCATTGCGCAGCGCGTGTGCATGTAATGAATGAAACGGCCGTCGATGCGTTGAGCGAGTTCCGCAAGATCAATGTGGATGGTACTTTGAGGCTGGCAGCCCAAGCGGCCGAATGCGGGGTCAAGCGATTCATCTTTATCAGCTCGGTTAAAGTAAACGGTGAGAGCACCGCGCCGGGTCAACCATTTGCGGCAAGTGACACTCCAGCCCCAGTTGACCCTTATGGCGTTTCTAAGTGTGAAGCTGAAGAAGGACTCCGGCGTATTTCCAGCAAGAGTGGTATGGAAGTTGTAATTATCCGTCCTCCGCTTGTTTATGGACCAGGTGTCAAAGCCAACTTTGAAAGTATGTTGCGCTGGCTGAGTAAGGGCGTTCCTATGCCGTTGGGTGCCATTCATAATAAGCGAAGCCTAGTGGCAGTCGACAATCTTGTGGACCTCCTTATAACGTGCATTGACCACCCGGCGGCAGCAAATCAAACCTTTATGGTCAGCGATGGCGAGGATTTATCCACAACTCAAATGCTACGTCGGCTATCCAGTGCTTTAGGCAAGAAGAATCTATTGTTGCCGCTGCCGAGAGGGCTCTTGATTCTGGTCGGGCGCTTGATGGGGAAGAAAGCACTTGCTCAGCGTCTTTGTGAGTCACTTCAAGTAGACATGAGCGACACGTGCGATCGGCTGGACTGGCATCCTCCTGTAACCGTGAACAAAGCCATGCGTGCGACCGCCGTGCACTTTCAGGAATATAAATCAAAATGATTTTTGGATGGTTGCTGTTTGGAGTTTATGCGGCAAGCTGGTTTTTGACACTTGTTTTGCGCCGATATGCTTTACGCAAAAGCCTGATGGACATTCCTAATGAGCGAAGTTCTCACACAACTCCCACAGCTCGCGGAGGTGGAGTAGCCATTGTCGTGTCGTTTGCTCTGGCGTTGCCTTTGTTGGTAAGCATGGGTTTGTTAAGGGCGTCCGATTTATATGGCTTACTTGGTTCCGGTTTGATTGTCGCCATGATTGGTTTCGCAGATGATCATGGCCACATCGCGGCCGGATGGCGTCTGCTTAGCCACTTCGTGGCATCTTTTTGGGCGCTGTTCTGGTTGGGTGGTTTGCCGCCGATAGCGATACTCGACACCACGCTTGATATCGCTTGGATTGGTTGCATCTTTGGTGCTGTATATTTGGTGTGGATGCTAAATCTCTACAATTTTATGGATGGGATTGACGGTTTAGCCAGTGCTGAAGCAGTAAGTGCGTGCTTGGGTATTTGCGTGGTTTATTGGTTTAGTGGCGACAGTGAACTGATATTTGCTCCGCTGCTTCTAGCTGCGGCTGTTTCAGGCTTCCTCTGCTGGAATTTCCCGCCAGCGCGGATTTTTATGGGCGATGCGGGTAGCGGGTTCCTCGGTTTTGTGTTGGCATTTATGTCGCTTGCGGCTGCTTGGATTAATCCAGTTTTGATTTGGTGTTGGCTGATTTTACTGGGGGTTTTCGTCGTGGATGCGACCTGGACCTTAGGTAGAAGAGTCCTGCGTGGTGAAAAAGTCTATCAAGCTCATCGTAGTCACGCGTACCAGCATGCCTCCAGGATCTATGCCAGCCATAAAGTCGTCACCCTAGGCACTATTGCTTTGAACGTGTTTTGGCTCTTACCTGTAGCGTTGGCAGTGGCGACCGGGCATTTAGCCGGGATTACGGGATTGGCTATAGCCTATGTACCATTGATAATGCTGTGCTTGTACTTCAAGGGTGGATCCACGTGTATTGGAGACTGATCGCAGCATCTCTGGTTAGCGTGGGTTTTGATGGCTTTAGATAGCGATTGGTGTGCTGGCTCTAAAGCTCCGTTGAAGGGTACGCAGTATGGGTATCAGGTTTCATTGGATCGCTCCATGCTGGTATGCTCTCAACACGCTGGTTTTTGCTGAGCTTCTAAGGTAGTGGCGTTTCGCCATTGATTTTCGAGGTTCGACTGGGAGCTGCAGCAGCCGATTCTTCAACGTCTACAGGGTGGGAGTAACGAAGCGTGGTTTGTTTAAACGAAAATTACTAGCCGGTCTGAATGGCAGATATTTCTGTCAAAGGAAAAAAATGGTTTGTCGCCCGTAGCAAGATGGCCGACTGCTTTTAAAAAGCGAATGTTTTGACCTTTGGTCTCGGATAAGTATCGTGTTCATTACTTTTTTTAAAGAGCTTTATCAATTTCGCTTGGTGCTGAAACAGTTGATCTGGCAGCAGCTAACGATGCGTTATAGAAGGACAGCGTTGGGTTTCTTTTGGACGCTATTGAATCCGTTGTTGACAATGGTAGTGACGGCAGTCGTTTTCTCAATGATCATGAGATGGCCGCTAAAGACTTTTGCTATATTTTTGTTCTCTGGACTGGTTCCATATACTCTATTTTCTAACTGTTTGTCGCAAGGCATGCAGGCACTTCTGAATAATGAGTCTTTGATCAAGAAGATTCATATACCCAAACAGATATTCGTTGTTTCGGTGTCGGTAAGTTTGTTGGTGGATGCTGTATTCAGTACGATATGTCTTTTCATAATCGCACTGGCGATTGGCGCGCCCTTCACCGCTTCATTGTTTGTATTGCCAATAAACTTTTTGCTGTTATTTGGGTTTGCTGTTGGGCTGGCGCTGATGTTGAGTATTGCGACCGTCTCTTTTCGTGATCTGCCCAACATAGTGTCGGTTTTGCTTCAGGCTCTTTATTATCTCACGCCTATTATCTATCCGATGTCCTTCGTTCCGGATACGTATAAATTCTGGCTGGGACTCAACCCGCTAACATTGTTTGTCGAGATTTTCAGGTTGCCGCTTTATGAAGGCGGTATGGCTTCGCTTGAAGTTTATGGCAAAGTTGCTTTAATGGCAGTAATTAGCATGATTTTGGGTATTTTTGTATTCAAAAAACATGACCGATACGTCGTCTTCAAATTGTGATCAATATGAACTCAAGTATTTCGATAAAAGATCTTAATCTTAACTTTCGCTTGTATCACGACAAGGGGCAGTCGCTTAAAGAGTTCTTTGCTGGCATGCTACGTCGGCGAGGCAAGTCAAAATATACCGAGTTTTGTGCGCTGAAGAATATCAATCTTGAAATAGCGCATGGCGATAGAATAGGTATTGTTGGGCATAATGGCGCGGGAAAAAGTACGCTTCTAAAAACGATTTGTGGTATTTACTGTGCGACTGAAGGCATCGTTGAAGTAAATGGGCGCATTGCACCGCTGCTGGAAATTGGTGCTGGTTTCAATATTGAATTGAGTGGTCGGGAAAATATCTATTTAAATGGTGCGATTCTTGGTTATAGCAAAGCTATGCTCAAGAGTATCGAACCAGAAATTATCGAATTTACCGGCCTGGCTGAGTTCATCGATACGCCTGTCAAATACTATTCGACCGGTATGTACATGCGTCTTGCTTTTGCGATTGCTACAGCCGTTCATCCGGATATCCTAATACTGGATGAGTTGTTTGCTGGTGGCGATGCGGAATTTATCGACAAGGCGCTGGCGCGCATGCATGAATTTATCGATAAGTCGAGTATAATGGTTTTTGTATCGCACCAGCCAGATCTGCTGCGAAGGCTCTGTAACAGGGTAATTTGGATCGATCACGGCAGCATCGTAGCTGATGGTGAGCCGGACGTGGTTATAAACAACTATTTGACAAATCGTTTGGGGTGATATTGTGGCCGTTCAATTATTTGTTCCGAATTTCCGAGTTGATGAATGTTTGGAAGGGATTCGTGAGTGCCTTGAGAAAGGCTGGACTGGGCTTGGGTTTAAGACAATCGAAATTGAAGAGTCCTGGAAGAAATATACAGGTCTGCCACATGCTCACTTTTTGAGTTCGAATACTGTCGGCTTGCACTTGGCCTTTCATCAAATGAAGCTCAAGTACGGCTGGGATGAAGACACTGAAGTCATCACTACCCCACTGACTTTTATTTCAACTAACCATGCAATCGTGCAGGCAGGGTTGAAGCCGGTTTTTGCGGATGTTGATGAGTCTCTCTGCCTGGATCCGGTCGATGTAGAGAAAAAAATCACAGAAAAAACCAAAGCGCTTATCTTTGTTGGTTTGGGCGGTAACGTTGGTCAGTACGACAAAGTTCTGAAGCTGTGTAAAGAACGAGGAATCAAGGTTGTCCTTGATGCCGCGCATATGTCAGGTACTCGCGTTAATGGTCAGCACGTTGGTCACGATGCCGATGTTACTGTTTTTAGTTTTCAGGCTGTAAAAAACCTCGCTACCGCGGACTCCGGGATGATCTGCTTCGCTGATGCGGAAGATGACGCTCGTGCTCGTAAGTTGACTTGGCTGGGCATCAATAAAGATACATTTGCACGTACCGCCAGCCAGGGCGCATACAAGTGGATGTATGATGTCGAAGAGTTGGGCTTTAAATATCATGGCAACTCTATCATGGCAGCGATGGGGCTTGTTTCTCTGAAGTATTTGGATCGTGATAATGCTTATCGCCGTCAGTTGGCTGATTGGTACGAGGAAGCTATCTCGGGTGATAAGTTGATTCGTACCATCCCGATTGCACCGGGTTGTGAGTCGTCGCGCCATCTATTCCAGGTTCGCGTTGATAAGCGCGATGAAGTTTTAATGGCTTTGAATGAGTGCGAAATCTATCCGGGCGTTCACTATCGTGATAATACCGAATACAAGCTTTACGGATTTGGAGCAGGTACCTGCCCCGTAGCGCACCAGATTAGTAAGGAAGTAATCTCTTTGCCTATGCACATGGGTATTACTAAAAATGACGTAGAGTTTATCGTTGAGAAGCTCAAGGGTATCGTAAAAATAGGGTCGGATAAGTAATCCCTGATCTCCTTCGCTCATGGCTTTGCCATGGGTGAAGGGCTTTTGACGTGTATATGATTTTATTTTGTTTTGGTTGTTCAAGAACTTCTCCTGTGCATGGTTTGAATTAGAAGTTGTTGTTTTTTTAGTTTTTTGGCTTTTGAATTGTCGGGAGTGACACAGGGAAAGTGCTTGCGTGGAAGGCTTCTAAACAAGGTTTTCAGTTAGTGATAGCTCTTCTTCGATGCAATTCGGGCGAAAGCTGTTTGTAATATTTAACTATGTATCTAATGGATGTGCTATGTCGTTCAGTAAAATAAACTTTTGGATTGAAGGTGATATTTCGACAACGAGAATTATCTCGCGTCTGCTGAATGATGTGGTAGGTCAAGGCAATTGCGAAGCGAGACTTGTTCGCTCCATTGATTGGAAAACCATTATTGGCGGGGTGAACATTTTTTGCCGCGTTAGTGATCCGGCCTTTCATTGGCTTCCCGCTTATCTCAAGCATAATGGTGTGTCTTATGCATACTATCTGGATGATAATTTTTGGAAAATAACCGGCACAGGTGACTTGGCTCGATATTACCAAAGTCCAAGTGTAGTAAATTCGCTAGACGAGTTTGTCCGAGGTGCTGATTTCGTCATCACGCATACACAGGTGATGGCGGATTTTATCACTGATCGTTTTCCCAACGTCAGATGTGAAATATTGCCAGTTCCATTTGATGTTGCGCTTATCGAAGAAATTCAGGAAGAAACCTCTCCACCAGTTCGACGTTTTCCCGTAGTCGGATATGCCGGCGGGTTTAAGAAAGACGAATTCGAGTTTCTCGAAACTGTACTTTACCGACTAAATAAAGTCCGACCCGAAATTCGCTTTGAGTTTATAGGCGGTATCTCCGATGAGCTGCGCGACTTAAATAATGTTCAGTGGTTTCCCGGGTTTTCCGATTACGCGACTTTCTTGGCGTTTAAAGTTTCAAGAGGATGGAGCGTTGGACTTGCGCCATTGATGGATAGTGAGTTTAACTCTTCGAAAACTAATAATAAATTTAGAGAATATGCTGGCTGCAATATAGCGGGTATATACAGCAAAACAAGTCCATATATTGAGTGTGTGCGTTCGGGAGAGAGCGGCATGCTGGTCCAGAACGACGCAAACGCTTGGGTCGAAGCAATTCAAAAGATAGTTGATGATGCAAGCTTGCGTGAGAAAATAAAAAGTGAGGCTTTTTCTTTTGTGAATTCAAATTATTCGCACAAAGTGATCGCGCCTGCTTGGCAAACGGTTGTCGAGTCTATTCCCAAATTAGTTGAAGGCCCCCGTTTTGGCGGCCTTAACTTTAAATATTTTAAATATTATCATATGTTCGGCTTTTTTGATGCTGCAGCGAAGTTGGATAATTCCAGCTTATATTCGGTTATCAAAGTAATCATCAAAAAGAAATCCAGATCGTTATTGCGTCGTCTCGCTGCACGGCAACTTCTTGTTGTTAGCGTTTTGATATCGCTTGGTTTGGCAATTACGTTTATTCTTAGAGCCTATCTTCTGTGACGTGCAGGAGAATTTTGGTCATATGCAGTGATGTCGTTGGTCAGAAGATGGCGGGACCTGCAATTAGATGCGTTGAAATCGCCAGGATTCTCGCCGCACATTTTGAAGTAAAACTTTGTGCGTCGAAAGTTGACAGTGAACTCTCATTTCCTTTTGAATTTTACAGTTGCACTCATTCAAATTTCGGATATGACGTCAATAATGTGGACGTCATTATTTTTCAAGGCAATGCACTCTTTGCTTATCCATTTCTGAAAAAAACCAAGGCTGTATTAATCGCCGATCTCTATTGTCCGGTTCCGCTCGAATATCATCAGGCATCATCTGAAGAAGAGTTGCCTATTCGGGGAGAAACCGGCCTATTTTTATCTGATGTACTTTTTGAGCAGTTAATATTCGCGGATCATTTTTTGTGTGCCAGTGAAAGGCAGCGTGAGTTTTGGCTTGGTGCGTTAACCCTTGCCGGGCGTATAAATGGTCATCGTTGGCCTGAAGCTCGCCATGCCGATCTTTCAGACTTGATCTCAATACTGCCATTTGGTCTTTCTGCGCAAAAGCCCATTCAGTCGCGGAGCGCGCTTCGCTCTAAGTTCCATATTCCTCCCGATGATTTCGTTCTTGTCTGGGGAGGAGGTCTTTATCAGTGGTTTGATCCACTAACTCCAATTAAAGCAATCCATAAGCTAATATTGGATGGTGCACGTGTACATTTGGTATTTATTGGAGTAAATCACCCCAATTCCGATATTAAAAAACACGATATGTGTACGCAAGCAATTACTTTGGCAACAGATTTGGGGTTAATTGATAAGTTTATCCATTTTAATTTTGGCTGGGTCGACTATAACGATCGCCATAACTATTTGATGGACGCGAATGTTGGTATCAGTGCTCATTTCAATAATCCAGAAACCAGGTATTCGTTTCGAACAAGGATACTCGATTATCTTTGGTGCGGTTTGCCAATCGTTTCAACCAGAGGTGACGTGTTTGGTGATGTATTGGAACACGGCCAGATTGGAATTTCTGTTGATTACGAAGATGAAGACGGATGGTCGCGCGCGATAGACTCAATGATGAGGGATCATAAAAAGGGTCTGGACTTTCAAGCGGCATCAATAAGTTACGCTGAGCGGTATCAATGGAATCGTGTAGTTGAACCATTGGTTAGTTTGTTTGCAACGATCTCTCCTGCAGAAGACAGAATTCTTGTCCGTAATCATTATAAACGGTTGAGTGATATTTCTGGGCTGAAAGGCCGTTTACAGAGAGCTTATTCCGCGGGCGGAATTAAATACATACTTTCTGCAGTGTTTCGAAAAATTCTGAGCGTATCGCGCAGAGCTTTAGGCTTGCGTTAAAGGCTATTCAAGTGTTTCGTAAAGTACGTTAGCAGTCGGGTTTTTATGAATTATCAGATCCCATCAGTATGTGCCGTAATTATTACTTTTCAGCCGGAACTCCAGAATCTGCAGGTTCTGCTTGATTCGTTGGCTTGCCAAGTCGAAAGAGTCGTCATTATCGACAATGGATCTTCGGAATCATTGGAGGCATTTGCGGCCAGCCAATTGCATCTGAGTAATCTGGTCGTTATTTCTCTCGGCGAAAACTTTGGAATAGGCCATGCTCAGAACGTTGGGATCGAGTATGCGCAAAAACTAGGGTTTTATTACGTAGCATTGTTTGATCAGGATAGTTGTCCTGAAAGCGGCATGATCTCTACGTTGTGCTCCAGTGCCGCAGCGCTACAGTCGGCAGGTATCAAGCTTGGGGCCGTTGCTCCATGTTATAAAGATACGCAAGGCGGAGTCTTGTCTACCTTTGTGCGCGTAGGGTTTTTTGGATTTAAGCGAACCCGATCTATTGGAGATGGACTTCCAGTTGAAGCAGATTTTTTGATATCTTCTGGTTCCATCATTCCGTTGTCGGTGATAGCCGACATAGGCGACGTTGATGCGAGTTTATTTATTGATCATGTTGATACTGAGTGGTGTTTCCGAGCGAAAGCGAGTGGGTATAAACTTTTCGGTATTTCGGGTGCAGTCATGTTGCATTCCTTAGGAGATAGACGAATAAGATTCTGGTTTCTACGTTGGCGAACGGTTCCCTATCATTCACCATTTCGTTATTACTATATGTTTCGAAACAGCGTGCTTTTAATTCGTAGACCTTACATGCCTTTAAGCTGGAAGATTGCCGATATTGCCCGATGTGTTCGGGCTGCAGTTTTCTTTGGACTGTTTTCCTCTTCACGATTAGCCTGTTTGAAAATGATGTTAAAGGGTGTGATGGACGGAATGGCGGGAGTAACCGGCAGATTAAAGTAGCACCTTCGGTTGTGCTTCATCCTGGGTTCAAGGTTCCTCCGACGTATTGGTTTGAGTTTTGCGAGATTTCTTATAACATTTTTTTGATTTTCTGCTTTGTAAACGCTTGGTTAAATATTTGAAATTTTATTGGAAAAGAAGTAATTTTTGTTTAAGTCAAATTGCAGGGGATTTGCTTCTGAAATAAATGCCAATGTGTTGATAGAGTTTTTGACTCAAAAGCTGTTTTTAGTTCATATAGAAATCATACACCTCACACATCGTGTGGAATTGGTTTTCCTGGGGGAGTGGTCATGCCTTTGGTTTCCGTTCTACTTCCGACTTACAATCGGAACACATCGAATTATCTGCGCAATGCGATAATGAGTGTGCTCGAACAAGACATGCGGGACTTCGAGCTCTTTGTAGTCGATGATGGCTCCCAAGATGGTTCAAGCACAACCATTGCAGACATCGCACTCCAGGACCCTCGCGTTCGTCATATAAGATCCGAAAAAAATATTGGTCTCCCGGCACTTACGTGTTTTTCAGCATTTCAAGAGAGTGCAAGCGAGTTCATTGCATGGCAGTTTGATGATTGTATCTGGGAGCCGGATCTTTTATCTTCTTTGCTCCAAGTCGCCGTTGCCAACCCTGACGCAGGTATGGTTTATGGTCAGGCGAAGGTCGATTTGGGAGACTCTACTCGTGTATTAGGTGAAGCGTTTGATCGTCAGATCCTACTACAGAGAAATATTATTCCAAATTGTTCCACATTAATTCGTCGGGCTGTTTTTTCTGACGTTGGATGGTTGGATCCGAGCATAATTTTAAAGCGAATTTGCGATTACGATATGTGGATTCGCTTATCAGAAAAATATGATATTGAGTTTTTAGAAAAAGTTGTTGCTGTTGAAAGTGGAATGAAACTGGCCGATTCTTTGGGTAATAGTGTTACCGTCATCCAAGCGCTCAGCGACAAGTATCGTAAGATAGACAGAGCTTCATATCTCCAAATTTCAAATTCGGTTAATTGGAATCCCTTTAAGGTCGATGATTGGATGGATCATGGTGATCGACAGCAATTAGCTCAGTTAATAATCGAACACTTTTTGCGAACTAATGATCCCAAGAGAGCAATTGAAGAGGCTTTAGCAGTAATGCCGCAAGAGGTCCTTCAATCGACATCAAATATGTCAGCGTTCAGCTCAAGTTTATTAGCGGATTTCTTTTTTTGGTATATCGGTAAACTCAGTAGCGGAAATTCACGCCGGGAAATGGATATGCAAAGCCAAATAAGAAAGCAGGCTCAATACATTGAGGATCAAAATGCCTACATTGAGAGGCAACATGAGATGATTCGTGAGCTTTCTGTCAACGGATTATCACAAAGTACATTCTCTCAAGTAAATTCGAGGGCGGATGAACCTGGCAAAATTTGATTAAAGTCTGTACTCGGCATAATAATCTTTCGGCACTTTAACGGTATGTAAAAATGATTCATCAAAACAATGAGGTAAATCTTGTGAGCGCACTTCCCTCCGTCCTTATTTGGGGCGGTCGTAGTCAAGCCAGGCTTGTGGCCGAGATGCTTAAGGAGAGCGGCGTAGGTGAGGCGGCTATTGTTTTTGATAATACACTTGATAAGCCGTATTTTGAATCTCAAGCCATATTTGTAAACGATATAAACTTACTCAAAGAGAAAATTTCCAGCGTTACTCATTATGTCGTTTGTATTGCTGGTGAGCATGGATATGCGCGCTTCAAGACCGCCGAGTACCTTGATAGGTTAGGCCTTAAACCGCTGACGTTAATACATGAAAAAAGCTTCGTTGAGCCGTCCTCTGCATTAGGTGACGGCTGTCAGATCATGCCAGGTGTTGTTATTCATAAGTTTTCAAAAATTGGAAAGCACACTTGTATTAACACGAGTGCTACTGTGGATCATGAGTGTAATATCGGAAATGGTGTGCATATTATGGGTAATGCCGCTATTACAGGGGTAGTTGAAATCGGCGACTTCGCTACAATTGGAACTAACGCCACCATACTTCCTTTTTTGAAAATTGGAGAGGGTGCATTTATTGGGGCTGGTGCGGTAGTGACAAAAGACGTGGCGCCTTACACTGTAGTTGCGGGAGTTCCAGCTAAAGTTCTGCGGAAAAACGTAGTCAAATTTTATGAAGAACTGCTAATAGAGTTGGTGCGATAAGCATTAAGCGTCAGGAATTTATAGGCGTTGAAAGGACTCAGTTGGCCACTTGGTAACTATTGTTGTTAAAGGGCTATGTGGCGGATAGGGTGTTTTCCCGCCGCCACTTTGCTATGAGTTCACTTTCGATGTATTAAGAGTGACTTGATCAGGAGTCTCTCCACGCATCAAACTTTTTTAGCCAGGAAACAGCTATCACGGCAGCGACCACAACGCACAGAATCCTGGTGAGGATGTAATATCTGTTTTCTGTATGCATCATAGCGGCTGTGATCAAACCCGTTCCAACGCCTACGTAAGCGACCAGCGGCAGCCATTTGTTTTTCACAAAGGTGGTGGCAATAGTTGCAATCACTACGAGAAGTACAATCGCTTGTATATAAAACAGTTTTATTTTTGTAAACGTAAGTGCTAAAGGGCTTACATCAAGTGGTGCTTCGCCAACATACACGGCCCAATAAAATTTAGCAAATCCTTCGTAGAATCGGATAACTATAAATTCTAAAGAAGATACTGTTTCCTGCAGTTGTGTCAAATATGCGCCGTTAGCAGGGAGAGTGTATGCTACCAGTTCAACATAGGGTTGCTTGTTGCCATATTCATATACCTCCATCAATTTCGGTTCATAAAACCACATGATTCCTGAATGGTAGTATACCGCCGCGACTTGCAGCAGGCAGATAGATGTTCCGATGAGGTATAGGATGATTGGTTTTAATTTTTTTTCAGTTTTTATTCTAAAATTGAATACGGTCCACATTACCGTTACCAAAAAAATGGATACGATATAGTTCTGTTTTAAAAGGACGGAGATACCTGCTAGCAACCCTGCAATTAATAGTGGTGCGGTCTTTTCTCGATAATCTTGATTGGAGATTATTGATAGTGATGCGATAAAAAAACTTAAGCTTTGAATGTCTGAGAGTCGAAGAGGAACGTACCCGATGCACATTATTAACGTGAATAATAGAACCGTTCCTTCACCGAATATATCGATCTTACCTCTCGGGGTGGCGGTGGAGTTGCTCAAGTTCCTGAATAAAAATAGCACTGATGCAAGCAGAACGAGAAGACATATGACATTTAGTAGAAAAGTTATATAGGTTAGAGATACTGGGTCATCTGTTAGTAAGTAGGGAATGGCCTGATAAAACATTATCCCGATCGGCCTGATCCCATTATAACAGCTGGAGATTGCGTCATTATTTTCTAAGAAGTCAGCACACGCTTTGCCGAAGATGGTGTAGGCATCTGCGTCACTGCCAGTAGGGAAATTCATCGTTATCCTTAATAGCGTCTCTAAATTTTTATAATCATATCATACAGATGGCTGGATGATGTGCGCATAGCTAATAATCAAGTTTACTGGATTGGCCGAATTCGGATTGATGGGGGAATTGCTCGCAATGATTGGTCATTATGAGCCTGATTCATCGGGGGGAGGCGGTGGGTGGGGCGTGGAAAACGCAAGCCGAGTAAGGAGCGCAGAGAATTGAGCGCCGCAGAGGGCGGGGCTCAACCTGGATTTTCTGACTAATGATTACCAAATCTTCAAATATTGTATTTAATTAACAAGTAGTAATTCTAGAAAAAAAATCAGCGTGTACTTTACTTATTCCTAAGTTCAACTCCGTTGGCTTCCAGTCTGTAGGGCGGCACAAGTGATCGAACGTGATGTTCTCCGCGTTGGACCCTGCGAGACTAGAGCATATATATATCTTTTTGCTTAGTGTCCGTTCGACCGTGATTTTTAGTTGTAATAGTGATGTTGGTCTCCCTGATACTAGAAAATGAGTTCCTCCATCTTTTTTATTCGATGTTATTTTTTTGGTGACATATGCCCCTATGTCACCGCTGAACACGTAATCTCTCAATGTGTCCATGCTGCCCAGGATCTGAACTTCCTTGTTGAGTAAGCCGTTCTTTATCAGAGTTGGAATAATTCCTGTTCTTCCCTGGTTTAAAGGGCCATAGACCGAGCTTGGCCGGTATATATGCCGGGAGGCACTATCACTGCACTCTATTAAAAGTTCTTCAAGCTTTAATTTCAGATGTCCGTATGCTCTGCGTGGCGCAGGTAAACTCCGTACAGTGATATGATTCTGTGATTCAAATAGTCCACCGGCGGAACTAAGAAGGTGAAAAATGACACGCCCGAATGTTTGCGTTTGCGCGAGGCTTTTATAAATTTCGAGCACGTTTCTAAAAGAATTTTCCTCCGTCAAAGTCTCATCCTCAAGAGATGAGAAACCTGCTTTTCCGGCTGCCCATATGATATTGATATCAACGACTGCTGATTGAGCGGCAACAGTCGATTTGACAATATCTTGAATCTCTAGAATCAAGTTGCGTGTTTGTGCTTCTTGCTTGCTACTGTCAACCCAGTCAAAATCGTGGCTATTGTAGCCGTAGCCTTGCTGAATCAGGTTGGCGAGAATTTCACTGCCTATTAATCCAAGACCAAATAATAGGACAATTTTCTTGTCCGAGACATGGTTTGTCGGAGCACTCTGAAGCACAATCATTTGGTTACTCCTTGAAGAAGTGAGTAAGTAGTTTGTCTTGACTACGATCAACTGTGTAAAAAGTAGGTTTTCCGTTGAGATGGAGAATCGCCACCATCAAGTACTCTGCGATAATGGCAGAGAGCATTCCAAGTAATCCGCCGAAAAACAGAATGCTAGTAAATAGAGATGGCCAACCATGTACGTCAATACTTTCGGGGAAATAAAAGTATTTTATGACTGTTGTAATGACTAGGACGATTGATGCCAGGAAGGAAATCAAACCGGCTAAGCCAGCATAACGGAGTAACTTGGTATTGCTCGATATCGCCATGCGTCGCGCATGGGATAATAACTGTTTAAACGAATAACCGCTTTTTTCGCCGCTAATAACCCGCTGATCTTTTATTGTCAAGGGTACCGATATGATTCGATTGGTAAACCAAGTTAGTGCGATGTCAAAGTAAGTGTCGTGGGAACAAACACTGGCTGCGGCTCTCGCCAACCCGCCTCTCATTAAACGGAAACTATTAAATGAAGATATTTTTTTATTTCCCGTGAAAAACTCCATAAGCCTTTTGAATCCACGTGAACCAAAGTCTCTGAGCATACTTTCATGTACGGCAGAAACTGGTTTCGCATAAGCGACATCCTTGCTTTGCAAAATTGCTGCGGAAAGAAGGTTGATAATTTCACTAGGAGGGTGTTGCAGATCCTCATCGAGTGTTGCTATCCAATCTCCCGACGAGTGAAGAATGCCAGCAATAGTCGCAGGGTGTTGGCCGTAATTGCGCGAGAGATAAACAACCCGGATCCAATCGAATTCACTGGATAGCTCGGATAATATTGCTGCGGAGTTATCAATGGCTTCGTCAACAACGAAAATCGCTTCTTGAAGTTGGATAGGGGCAGACTCAAGTACTAACTTAATCCGAGTTTTCTCTAGCTCCAAGACAAAATCCTTTAGGTATTCTTGGCCGGAGTAGACAGGGGTGACAGTCGATAGGGTTAGCATTTGCAGTCTGTTCCAAGTTGTTTAAAGGTTTTCGTTCGCGGCGCGATCGCATTATTTGTGGGTGGAGGCTGGGATCTTAAATGTATAATGTTTGCTGAGTAAAAAATTGGTAATTGTGTACGCTGGCATGCCTAGCGCCTGGGCAATATAACTATTCCAGTTGAATATATGAATGCAGATCAAAACGACCAGTATATTTGCGGCGTATGATAGTAGAAAAGAAATGAGGAATCGTTTGATTGCTTCGTTATGTTTTCCGTCGAATTCAAATGTCCATCTTGAGTTCAGTGAGTACGAAGTTATCAGTCCGACAGCGTATCCTAGAACGTTGGCGCTTATGTCTCCAAAGTTTACGAAATACTTTGCTGCGTATATTGTTATAAGGCTTAAAGATGTATTAAGCACGCCTACGACTAAAAAACGCCAAAATGACTTGTCTTTGAGTAACTGAAGCGGGAGGGTTGTGTGGATTTTCATATTACTTTGGTCACAACCTTTTTTAATAGTGGTTTGGCTTCGTCGATGTTGAGGCTAGTAACTTTTTTTCTCTGTGTCATGGTGTTGGTCAATGAGCGAAGTTTCATAATAAAATCTTTAGAGGGATTCTGCCAAAATCTATAGCGTACCGCCTGCGTTTTTTACAAGTTCGATAATTGTAACTACTCGCCTCTTATGAACGACCCTAGGTGAGATCGCTTGTGTGTACCCGGAAAAGCAAGAACATCCTTAGAGCTGTATGGTCAGGAGCCTATTCGGATCCTTGATAGCAGGTAATAATCGTATCATGGTTACGTACCCTTGACAGCCGCTCCAAGGGCCTCCCAACGCGAGAAAAATCAAAATATCTCGGGCCCGTCTGCGATCAAAACCGGCATGTAGAAACCTCTGGCGCACTCGTTGCAGCATCGTTAGAAGGCCGTTGTTTGAAGCATCCCTCTATTGGCAAAGGGGTCAGCAGAGGAGCCTGACTTCTCTGCGAGCAGGAGGTTTTTATTGATCTTTCTGGCCAGGATTTTTTCTGTTGAATGTGTTCACAATGAGTGACGCCGGACCATCGATAGCAACCTCAGGCAAATGAAACAAGCGCTGATTACAGAGGCATCTGGTGTTTTTTTTCTGTGGATCGTACGGGATGTCTACAATGCCCCTGTTGGCCGTCCCGAGGTTGGTAGTAACGTAGCGAGCGAAGGGCGTAAAGTATGTGATTTTTCAGGCAAACGGAGCGGCTGAAGTGCAGGAAACGCTTATGAACAGGGTGAGAGCTTTTTTGTTGGCGTTGCCCCGGCGGCAGAAAAGGCTGATACAGGTTATCACCGACATCGTGCTCGTCTGGACGGCGCTGTGGCTCGCATTCATCGTGCGCCTGGGGATCGACGATTTGTATAACCCCGTACAGGTGCATTTCTGGCTCTTTATTTGTGCGCCGATCATCGCAATTCCACTTTTTATACGGTTTGGAATGTACCGCGCGGTCATGCGCTATTTTGGTAATGACGCTCTGATCGCCATCATTAAGGCGGTGAGCCTTTCATCTCTGATCCTCGCGGTAACCATATTCTGGTACAGCAATCATCAGGCAGTGGTCCCACGATCCATCGTTTTCAATTACTGGTGGCTCAGTCTGGTGATCATCGGCGGATTGCGCCTGTGCATGCGTCACTATTTCATGGGTGACTGGTTTACCGCCTCGCAACATGTCCCGTTCACAAATCGGGATGATGGCCTCACTAAGGTTGCTATCTACGGCGCGGGCGTCGCCGGGAATCAATTGGTGGCTGCCTTGCGGATGGGGCGCGTCATGCGGCCTGTAGCGTTTATCGATGACGACCCCAGCATTGCCGATCGATCCATTGCCGGTTTGCAAGTCTACAAACCTAAACACATTCAACAGATGATCGACGAATCGGGTGCTCAGGAGGTCCTTCTGGCACTGCCGTCTTCAACCCGATCGCGTCGCAGAGAAATCCTTCATTTTCTTGAAGGTTATCCGCTCCATGTTCGCAGCGTACCCAATTTCACGGATCTGGCGAGCGGACGTGTCAAGGTCGATGATATTCAAGAAGTGGACATTGCTGATCTATTGGGGCGTGACTCAGTACCTGCGCAGAGCGATCTGCTTGAACGCTGTATAAAAAACAAGACGGTGATGGTAACTGGCGCTGGCGGATCAATTGGTGCTGAACTCTGTCGGCAGATTTACGCTTTGGGGCCGAGTACGCTGCTGCTCTTTGAGCACAGTGAATTCAACCTTTACAGCATTTCATCCGAACTCGAACAACGGTCCTGTCGGCAATCTGCCCCAGTGCGCCTGGTACCAATCCTGGGCTCCATTCGTCATCAGGAAAAGTTGCTCGACGTGATGAGAACCTGGCGTGTCGATACTGTATATCACGCCGCCGCCTATAAGCATGTGCCGATGGTGGAACACAACATAGCTGAAGGCGTACTCAACAATGTGATGGGGACGCTCTACACAGCTCAGGCTGCTGTGCAATCAGGTGTCTCAAATTTTGTTTTGATCTCTACGGACAAAGCAGTTCGTCCAACCAATGTGATGGGAAGTACCAAGCGTCTGGCTGAGTTGACGCTCCAGGCTCTGAGTCGCGAAGTGGCACCGGTACTGTTCGGCGACAAGGCCAATATATCCCGAGTCAACAAAACCCGATTCACCATGGTTCGTTTCGGTAATGTGCTTGGATCCTCTGGCTCGGTTATTCCGTTGTTCCACCGCCAGATCAAGTCCGGTGGGCCACTGACAGTTACCCATCCGAAAATTACCCGTTACTTCATGACCATCCCCGAAGCTGCCCAATTGGTCATCCAAGCTGGCTCCATGGGGCAAGGCGGCGACGTATTCGTGTTGGACATGGGCGAACCAGTAAAGATCGTAGAACTGGCGGAAAAGATGATCCATCTATCGGGGCTGAGTATTCGTTCTGATCGCAACCCCCAAGGCGATATTTCCATCGAGTTCACGGGATTGCGCCCAGGCGAAAAGCTTTATGAGGAACTGTTGATCGGCGATAACGTTGCGGCCACACCTCACCCGATGATAATGACGGCCAATGAAGATCACCTGCCTTGGGAAGTATTGAAATTGCGGTTACGCGAACTACTTCTCGCCGTTGAGAAAGATGATTACTCCGAGGTTCGTCAGCTTCTGCGTGACACGGTCAGTGGCTACACCCCAGACGGTGAAATCGTCGACTGGATCTACCAGCAGCGTCGTCTCGAACCCTGATTGTTTCACATTCTGTAACGCACGCATTTTTGACATCCCTCCACCATGACCTAAGTTTGGAGAGCAGCTTCGGAAAAGCTGCTTTCTCAAACGATGATGGAGCGTCACTAATGCGTACCGGTTACTTCTATTCTCTGATCTTTGCTTTCCTCACCAGCGCCTCGATCGCCGCTATTGCCGCGCCTGTTGCGCCAGCGGAGTCACCCAAGGCGCCGTTGGTGATGGAGACAACTGCACCTTCCCAAAGCGCAAAAGTCGACCTCAACGATGCCGATGCGGCAACGCTGCAAAAGGAACTGGCGGGAGTCGGAGAGGCCAAGGCCAAAGCGATTGTTGCCTATCGTGAAACAAACGGGCCGTTTGCGTCGGTGGATGAGTTGCTGGAAGTGAAGGGTATCGGTAAGGCGATTCTGGATCGCAATCGCGACAAGCTGGAAGTCAACTAAGCTGAGTGTTCAAAGCCAAGAGGCCGGTCATTGACCGGCCTTTTTTACTTGCGCAGCGCATGGCTGCGGGTAGTGGAAGAGAGGGCAGTCGTCCGACGATTTAAAATTACGGCTATCATATTGCGTTTGGATTATGCCTATAATAATTCGCCGATGCGTCGAGCCAGCAGGTTTCATCGGCAACTCCCGTCATCAAGCATTCCAGGAGCATTCTCATGAATTCCGCACAATCCCAAGGTACTGCTCTGGTTACCGGCGCATCGTCCGGTATCGGTGCGATTTACGCTCAGCGCCTGGCGGCGCGTGGTTTTGATCTGCTGCTGGTTGCCCGTGACAAGGATCGTCTGGAAAGTGCTGCGAGCCAGTTGCGTGATGCCCATGGCGTCCAGGTTGAAGTGCTCAAGGCCGATCTGACGCAGAAGGATGACGTGCTCAAACTCGAACAACGTCTGCGCAGCGATTCCAGCATCAGTCTGCTGGTGAATAACGCCGGTGTGGCGGCGGACGGTTTGCTGGCCAACGCTGATATGGACCAGTTGGAGCGGTTGATCCAGCTGAACATCACCGCCGTCACCCGCCTGGCCTCGGCGGCAGCCGCCAGTTTCGCCAAGGCCGGTCGTGGCACGATCATCAATATCGCCTCGGTGGTGGCGTTGTTTCCGGAGCGCTTCAACGCTACCTACAGCGCCAGCAAAGCTTATGTACTGAGCCTGACCCAGTCGCTGAACACTGAACTCGAAGGCACCGGCGTGCAGATCCAGGCCGTGCTGCCGGGTGTGACCCGCACCGAAATCTGGGAGCGTTCCGGTATCGATGCCAGTGGCATTCCGGCAGAAATGGTCATGGAGGCGGGCGAGATGGTTGATGCGGCGCTGGCCGGTCTGGATCAGGGCGAGTTGATCACCATTCCTTCACTGCCTGATGCCGGCGAATGGCACGCCTTTGTTGCGGCTCGCCATGTCATGGCGCCGAACCTTTCCCGCAGTGCTGCAGCGCAACGCTACAAGTCCGGCAATTGAATTGATCAGAGGTCACCACAGTATGGATTCGCGTCGAATAGTCGTCACGGGCATGGGCCTGGTTTCACCCTTGGGCAGCGATCTCGAAGTCGTATGGCAGCGTTTGCTGGCCGGTCGCTCTGGTTTGCGTAACTTGCCTGAAGCAACGGTCGCTGATTTACCCACGCGAGTCGGCGGTGCGGTGCCGACGCTGGAAGAGGACGCTGAAGCAGGTTTCGATCCGGATCGCGCCACGCCGCCCAAAGAGCAGAAGAAGATGGATCGCTTCATTCTGTTCGCCATGGAGGCTGCCCGACAGGCGCTGGAGCAGGCCGACTGGCATCCTTCAGAAAACAAAAGCCAGGAGCGTAGCGCAACGATCATCGGTTCCGGTGTCGGCGGTTTTGGCGCGATTGCCGACGCCGTGCGCACCACCGACAGTCGCGGTCCTCGGCGTTTGTCACCGTTTACCATTCCGTCGTTTCTGGTCAATCTCGCGGCAGGTCACGTATCCATTCAACACGGCCTCAAGGGGCCTTTGGGTGCGCCGGTGACGGCGTGCGCTGCGGGTGTTCAAGCGATTGGCGATGCGGCGCGGTTGATCCGCGCCGGTGAAGCGGATATTGCCGTATGTGGCGGTGCGGAAGCCTGCATCGACCGCGTCAGTCTGGCCGGTTTCGCGGCAGCGCGGGCACTGTCGAGCGGTTACAACGACACCCCGGAGCGCGCCTCGCGGCCGTTCGACAGCGGTCGCGACGGTTTCGTGATGGGCGAGGGCGCCGGGCTTTTGGTGATCGAATCCCTCGAGCATGCGTTGGCGCGTGGTGCGACGCCGCTGGCGGAGCTGGTCGGCTATGGCACCAGCGCCGACGCCTATCATCTGACGGCCGGGCCTGAAGATGGCAGCGGGGCGCGGCGGGCGATGACGCTGGCACTGGCGCAGGCGGGTATCGAGCCGGATCAGGTGCAGCATCTCAATGCCCACGCCACGTCGACCCCGGTCGGAGATCTGGGTGAATTGGCGGCGATCAAAAGTGTTTTCGGCGAAGAGAATAAAATCGCGGTGACGTCGACAAAATCGGCCACAGGTCATCTGCTCGGCGCTGCCGGTGGGCTTGAAGCCATTTTCACACTGTTGGCGATTCGTGATCAGGTGGTGCCGCCGACTTTGAATTTCGACAATCCCGATCCGGCGAGCGCAGGTGTAGACATTGTTCATGGCCAGGCGCGGCCAATGTCTATCGAATATGCACTGTCCAATGGTTTCGGGTTTGGCGGGGTCAATGCCAGCGTATTGTTCAAGCGCTGGCAGGCTTAGTCGCGGTTCTTGAGGTGATCGCGGGTGATATCGAGGATGCGTTGCGCAAACCCGGCATCCGCGACACTGCGCGACAGCAGCAGTGCACCGACCAGGGTCGACATGATGACGATGGCGCGGTCAGCGCTGTTCTCGCCTTCGAGGCTGTTTTCGATCTGCTCCAGCCGTGCGTTGAGTACCACGTCACTGGTGGGACTCGGTTGCCCGCGCAGCCCCAACTCGGAAGA
Organism: Pseudomonas sp. 3B-A001-10F; assembly: GCF_056313565.1. Lineage (NCBI taxonomy): Bacteria > Pseudomonadati > Pseudomonadota > Gammaproteobacteria > Pseudomonadales > Pseudomonadaceae > Pseudomonas > Pseudomonas sp. 3B-A001-10F. Next base: position 144,268 of record NZ_JBQYFW010000002.1, on the reverse strand, counting down.
AATGGTCAACAGCGGGCAGCCTTCATCTGGCGATGTCTGGTGCCATTCGGACAGATACGTCTCGATGAACACATCAAGCGCGTTGTCCTGGGCAAAAATCTCGGCACATAACCCATCGACCTGGTTGCCGGCCTCTTGCAAGGCCTTCTCGACCAACTCGTCCTTGGACTTGAAATGTGAGTAGAAACCGCCATGGGTCAGACCCAGCGCGTTCATCAGGGGTTGCAGGCCCGTAGCGCCGATTCCGTCCTTGCGAAAGCGTGCCGAAGCCTCCTTGATGATGCGCTGATGGGTCTGGGCTTTATGGTCCTGCGAATAACGCATCTGGAACTCTCCGCAACAATGTCCCCATCTTAACCAAGGAAAATTAGATGGTGACTGTACTTCTACTTCTTAAAAGCGTGCAGATAGCTCCAATGGCTATAAAAAGCACAAACCCCGCCGATCAGGCGGGGTTGTGTTCAACGGTCTTGGGCGTCTTTGGCGTCCGCTTCGGCATTGCGTTGGGCAACGCGTCTGCGTTCTTCATCGGTCAGATCGACCTTATTGGCGGTGTCGCGCAACATCATTAATCCACCCACGATCGAGCCGATTGCAACGACCAGAATCAACCAGGCATACCAAGGCATAACGGCTCTCCTTAAGGGCAGGTCGACGGACGAGGATTTCGCCGTGCAACGCTGCATACCACTTTTGAGCGAAATGACTTCGCAGTGGTTCCATTCTAGGCCGCTTGCACCCGGTACACCCGAAATCCCTCAATGACCTGTCAGCATCGCATCGGCCGGTGCGTTGGCACGCAGTTGCCCGGTGAGCAGAAAGTAGCCGAAACCCACCGCCATGAAGCCGAGGAAAATCAAGCCGATCAACGTGTTAAACCACGCCATCGCCACCAGACACACCACCGCCAGCACCAATGCAATCAGCGGAATCAGCGGATAGCACGGCGCGCGAAAGGTGCGTTCCAGATTCGGCTCCGATTTACGCAGTTTGAACAGGCTGAGCATGCTCATGATGTACATCACGATGGCGCCGAACACCGCCATGGTAATCATCGCGGCGGTCAGGGTCATGCCACCTAGGTTGATCAGGCCGTCGCTGTAAATCGCCGCGATGCCGATGATACCGCCGACAATAATGGCGCGGTGCGGTGTCTGGAAGCGCGAGAGTTTCGCCAGCGAAGCGGGAAGATAGCCGGCGCGGGCGAGGGCGAAGAACTGACGTGAGTAGCCGAGAATGATCCCGTGGAAACTGGCGACCAGACCGAACAGGCCGATCCACACCAGCATGTGCAGCCAGCCGGAGTTGTCGCCGACCACGGTTTTCATCGCTTGCGGTAGCGGGTCGTTGATGTTGGCCAGGGTGCGCCAGTCGCCGACGCCGCCGGCAAAGAACATCACGCCCATTGCCAGCACTACCAAAGTCAAAATGCCGCTGATGTAGGCCTTGGGAATCGTGCGCTTCGGATCCTTGGCTTCTTCGGCAGCCATCGCTGCGCCTTCAATCGCCAGGAAAAACCAGATCGCAAACGGAATCGCGGCGAACATCCCGGCAATCGCTGGCGCACCGAACACATCCGAACCGGCCCAGCCATTCAGTGCGAAGTTGCTGAAGCTGAAGGCCGGCGCGACCACGCCCATGAACACCAGCAACTCGGCCACCGCCAGTACGCAGACCACCAGCTCGAAGGTCGCCGCCAGTTTCACCCCGAGAATGTTCAGCCCCATGAACACGATGTAAGCGCCGACCGCCGCATGCTTCGGATCGAGTGCCGGAAACTGCACATTCAGGTAGGCGCCAATCGCCAGCGCGATAGCCGGTGGAGCGAAGACGAATTCGATCAGCGTCGCCAGCCCTGCGATCAATCCGCCTTTTTCACCAAACGCTCGACGACTATAGGCAAACGGCCCGCCCGCATGAGGAATCGCGGTCGTCAGTTCGGTGAAACTGAAAATGAAGCAGGTGTACATGGTCGCGACCATGAACGAGGTCACCAGAAAACCCAGCGTCCCGGCCACACCCCAGCCGTAACTCCAGCCGAAATATTCCCCGGAAATCACCAGCCCTACGGCAATGCCCCACAGGTGCAAGGTGCCCAGTGTGGGTTTGAGTTGTGTGTTCATGCGTTTGCTCCCTGAACGGTTTGGAAAGCTCGGGGAGGGCGTGTGCAGTGGGCGTGCCATTGCTGTGAAACAAGTCGTAATGAGTTGAAAGCTGTCGTATCGGGGATGTTCGCGGTGGGATAGCTGCTTTTTGTGCGCCAGTTGAGTGCGATGTTGCTCGTTTTGCCGTCTTCGCGAGCAAGCTCGCTCCCACAGGGGAATGCATTTCAAATTGTGGGAGCGAGCCTGCTCGCGAAGAGGCCCGCCCATAAGGCGCAAAACCCACCTGTAACGCCGGCATAAATCCACTCTTTACGCTTTCTTTATGCACAGCCAACACCCTCGCTCTCGTTCCTTTACAGCCTCCTTTCCGACAATGCCTCCACACGCGGCAATACGCCGTAACACGGAGATCTTCCATGAGCGTTCTGGACGGGGTGTCACTGCTGTTGGCAGTGGGGCTGTTCATTTATCTGTTGGTTGCGCTGTTGCGCGCGGATCGGAACTAGGAGCGGCTATGCACAGTTATGACTATTGGCTGATCCTCGCGTTTTTTGCGGTGGTCTTGCTGCCGGCGCCGTTCCTCGGGCGCTTCTACTACAAGGTAATGGAAGGTCAGCGGACTTGGCTGACGCCGGTTCTCGGTCCGGTCGAGCGCGGCTGTTATCGCGTCGCCGGGGTTGATCCTAACGCCGAGCAGAGCTGGCAGAAGTACACGCTGGCGCTGCTGGCGTTCAACCTCGCCGGTTTCCTCCTGCTGTTCGCGATTCTGTTGTTCCAGGATCACTTGCCGCTGAATCCACAAAATCTGCCGGGCATGGAATGGACGCAAGCGTTCAACACGGCCGTCAGTTTCATGACCAACACCAACTGGCAGTCCTACAGCGGTGAAGCGTCTCTGAGCTACCTGAGCCAGATGATCGGCCTCACCGTGCAGAACTTTGTCAGCGCCGCTACCGGCCTCGCCGTTCTGGTCGCACTGTGCCGTGGCATCGGCCGCAAATCGACGAAAACCCTCGGCAACTTCTGGGTCGACATGACTCGCGCCACCCTCTACGGTCTGCTGCCGCTGTGCCTGTTGCTGGCACTGTATCTGGTCTGGCAGGGCGTGCCGCAAACCTTCGCGCAGTATGTGAATGCGGTGACGATGCAGGGCGTTGATCAAGTGATCCCGCTCGGCCCGGCGGCCAGTCAGATTGCGATCAAGCAACTGGGCACCAACGGTGGTGGCTTCTTCGGCGTCAACTCGGCGCACCCGTTCGAGAACCCGAGCGCGTGGAGCAACCTGTTTGAAGTGTCGTCAATTATTCTGATCCCGGTGGCGCTGGTGTTCACTTTCGGCCACTACGTCAAAGACCTGCGTCAGAGCCGCGCGATCATCGCCTGCATGCTGGCGCTGTTCCTGATCGGCGGCGCGACCTCGCTGTGGGCCGAATATCAACCGAACCCGACCCTGAACAACGCTGCCGTCGAACAGACCGCGCCGCTGGAAGGTAAAGAAACGCGCTTCGGCACCACCGCTACCGTGCTGTGGTCGGTGACCACCACGGCCGCCTCGAACGGTTCGGTCAACGGCATGCACGACAGCCTCAACCCGCTCAGCGGCATGGTCGCGCTGGTCAACATGATGGTCGGCGAAGTGATCTTCGGCGGCGTCGGTGCCGGGCTCTACGGCATGTTGCTCAACGTGCTGATCGCGGTGTTCCTCGCCGGTCTGATGATCGGGCGTACGCCGGAATACCTCGGCAAGAAACTCCAGGCGCGCGAAGTGCAATTGCTGGTGGTGACCCTGCTGGTCATGCCGGTTGGCGTGCTGGTGCTCGGTGCGATTGCCGCAGCGGTTCCCAGTGCTGCGGCGACCATCAGTAACCCCGGCCCGCACGGTTTCAGTCAATTGCTCTACGCCTACACCTCGGCGAGCGCCAACAACGGCTCGGCGTTCGGTGGCCTGGGTGCCAACACACCGTTCCACAACCTGATGCTGGGTCTGGGCATGCTGATCGGTCGCTTCGGCTACATCCTCCCGGTACTGGCTCTGGCCGGCAGCCTGGCGATGAAGAAAACCGCACCGATCGGCCAGAACAGCTTCCCGACCCACGGCCCGCTGTTCGTGACCCTGTTGACCGTGACCATTTTGCTGGTGGGCGGCCTGACCTTCTTGCCGACTCTGGCGCTCGGCCCGATTGCCGAACACCTGAGCATGGGCTTCTGAGGACTGAATGATGAATATGCCCGCAATCAAACCCGCTGCCGTCAAGGCGCCGGAACAAGCGAAAACCGCGATCTCGGCCCTGTGGCGGCCGGCGCTGGTGCAAGCTTTCGTCAAGCTCGACCCACGGCAACTGAAACGTTCGCCGGTGATGCTGGTGGTTGAGCTGACGGCGATTTTCACCACCGTGCTGTGCTTCATTCCTGACGCCGATGTACCGACTTTCGTGGCGGCGCAAATTGCCCTGTGGCTATGGTTCACCGTGCTGTTCGCCAACTTCGCTGAAGCTTTGGCCGAAGGTCGCGGCAAGGCCCGCGCCGACAGCCTCAAGGCGGGCAGCGAAGGCCTCAGCGCACGGCGCAAACTGGCCAACGGCAGCTTTCAGGTAGTGCCGGCGGCGAGTCTGCGCAAGGGTGATGTGGTGCGCGTCGAAGCAGGGGAAATGATCCCCGGTGATGGCGAAGTCATTGAAGGTATCGCGGCGGTCAACGAAGCGGCGATCACCGGTGAATCGGCGCCGGTGATTCGCGAATCCGGCGGTGACCGTTCGGCCGTCACCGGCAACACGCGACTGGTCTCCGACTGGTTGCTGGTGCAGATCACCGCCAATCCGGGCGAGTCGACCCTTGATCGCATGATTGCGCTGGTCGAAGGCGCCAAACGCCAGAAAACCCCGAACGAAGTGGCGCTGGATATTCTGCTGATCGGCCTGACCCTGATCTTCCTGCTGGTGGTCGTGACCCTGCAACCGTTCGCCCATTTCGCCAACGGCAGCCTGCCGCTGGTGTTTCTGGTGGCGCTGCTGGTTACGCTGATCCCGACCACCATCGGTGGTTTGCTCTCGGCGATCGGTATCGCCGGGATGGATCGTCTGGTGCGCCTCAATGTGATCGCCAAGTCCGGTCGTGCGGTGGAAGCGGCGGGCGACGTGCATGTGTTGCTGCTGGACAAGACCGGCACCATCACCTTCGGTAACCGTCGTTGCAGTGCGGTGTATGCCGCGCCGGGTGTGAGTGGTCGCGAGCTGGCCGAAGGTGCGCTGTTCGCTTCTTTGGCTGACGAAACCGCTGAAGGTAAATCCATCGTCGAATACCTGCGGGGTCTGCATCCACAGCCTGAGCCGGCGCTGGAAACCTTGACCGCTGTGCCGTTCAGCGCTGAGACCCGTTTGTCCGGCGTCGACTATCAGGGTCGTGTCTACCGCAAAGGTGCGGTGGATTCGCTGCTGAGTTTCCTCGGCCAAAAGCGCTCGGATCTGGCTCCGGCCCTGTCGCGGGAAATCGACAAGATCGCCCAGAGCGGCGGCACGCCGTTGCTGGTCTGCGCTGACGGCAAACTGCTTGGCGCGATCCATCTCAAGGACGTGGTCAAACCGGGGATTCGCGAGCGTTTTGCCGAGCTGCGCAAACTGGGCATTCGCACCGTGATGGTCACCGGCGACAACCCGCTGACCGCTGCCGCCATCGCCGCTGAAGCAGGTGTTGATGACGTCCTCGCCGAAGCCACGCCAGAGAAGAAACTCGCGCGCATTCGTCACGAGCAGAACGATGGTCGTCTGGTTGCGATGTGCGGTGACGGTGCCAACGACGCGCCGGCGCTGGCTCAGGCGGACGTCGGTATGGCGATGAACGACGGCACCCAGGCTGCCCGCGAAGCGGCGAACATGGTCGACCTCGACAGCGACCCGACCAAGCTGCTCGACGTGGTGCAGATCGGCAAGGAATTGCTGGTGACGCGCGGTGCGCTGACGACGTTTTCCATCGCCAACGACGTGGCCAAATATTTCGCGATTCTGCCGGCGCTGTTCGCTTCGATCTATCCGCAACTGGGCGTGCTGAACATCATGCAACTGACCAGTCCGCAGAGCGCGATTCTCTCGGCGATCGTCTTTAACGCCTTGATCATCGTCGTGCTGATTCCGCTGGCGCTGCGCGGTGTGCGCGTGCAGGCGGCGAGTGCTGCAGCGTTGCTGCGACGCAATCTGCTGATCTATGGACTGGGCGGGATTCTGGTGCCGTTCTTGGGGATCAAGGCGATCGACATGTTGCTCACGGCGCTGCATCTGGTGTGAGGCCGGAAAAAGCCCCTCACCCTAACCCTCTCCCAGAGGGAGAGGGGACTGACCGAGTGGCTCAACAGAGGTACATCGACCTGAAATACCGAGCCGAACTCAGGTCTTGAAAAGCACAAAGATCGGCTCCCTTTCCCTTCGTGAACTTAAGGGAGAGGGGACTGACCGAGGTGTTTACGAGAGCTGCACCGACTTGAAATACCGCGCCGAACTCAGGTTTTGAACTGCACAAAGATCGGCTCCCTTTCCCTTCGTGAACTTAAGGGGGAGGGGACTGACCGAGGTGTTTACGAGAGTTGCACCGACTTGAAATACCGCGCCGAACTCAGGTTTTGAACTGCACAAAGATCGGCTCCCTTTCCCTTCGCGAACTTAAGGGGGAGGGGACTGACCGAGGTGTTTACGAGAGCTGCACCGACTTGAAATACCGAGCCGAACGCAAGTTTTGAAAAGCAGGGAAATCGGCTCCCTTTCCCCCTCGCCCCCTTGGGGGAGAGGGCTGGGGTGAGGGGGAAAAGATCTCCCTGGCACCCCGCAAAAGTTTGCCCAACGAATTCGAGGATCTTGAAATGTCCACAATGATACGTCCGGCCCTGAGCCTGCTGGTGCTGATGACCCTGGTCACCGGTGTCGCCTATCCACTGGTGGTGACCGGTGTTGCGCAAGTCGCATTCCCCGCCCAAGCCAATGGCAGCCTGGTGCGAGACGCCGACGGCAAGGTCCGCGGCTCGTCGCTGATCGCGCAGGATTTTGTCGGCGATGCGTGGTTTCATCCACGTCCCTCCGCCGGTGCGTTTGCGACCGTTTCCAGCAGCGCGAGCAACCTGGCCCCGAGCAATCCGGCACTGGCAACCCGCGTGATCGACGACGCCAACAAACTCCAGGTTCCCGGCCAAGGTCCAGTGCCATTGGCCCTGCTGACCACCTCCGGCAGTGGTCTCGATCCGCACTTGCCACCGGCGGCAATTGCCTATCAACTGGCGCGAGTTGCGGCAGCGCGAAATGTGCCGGTATCGACTCTTCAGCAACTGCTCGATGCGCATACCGAACAGCCGCTGGTGGGACCGCCAGTGGTGAATGTGCTGGCGCTGAACATGGCACTGGAAAAACTGTAGTTCTGTGATGTTGCCATTCGCGAGCAAGCTCGCTCCCACAGGAGGACGCGTTCCAAATGTGGGAGCGAGCTTGCTCGCGAAGGGGCCATAACGAACACCGAATCAACATCAGCAAGAGAGAACTCCCAGCATGAGCGACTCCGGCCGCGCCGACGCGCTGTTAGCAGACCTGCCCCGTGACGGCCGTGGCCGGCTCAAGGTTTTCCTCGGCGCCGCTCCCGGTGTCGGCAAGACCTACGCCATGCTCCAGGCCGCCCACACGCAATTGCGCCAAGGCGTGAAAGTCATCGCTGGCGTCGTCGAAACCCATGGCCGCGCCGAAACCGAAGCGCTGCTCGGCGGCTTGCCGCAGCAAGCGTTGGTGCGCTCGGAATACCGTGGCGTGATGCTCGAAGAAATGGACCTCGACGGCATTCTCGCGGCCAAACCGAAACTGGTGCTGGTCGATGAGCTGGCCCACAGCAACGCCCCCGGCAGTCGCCACACGAAACGCTGGCAAGACATTCAGGAACTGCTCGCCGCCGGCATCGACGTGTTCACCACGGTCAACGTCCAGCACCTGGAAAGTCTCAATGATCAGGTGCGCGGCATCACCGGCGTGCAAGTGCGCGAAACCCTGCCGGACTGGGTGCTGCAAGAAGCTTACGAACTGCTGCTGATCGACCTGCCGCCGCGCGAATTGCTCGAGCGCTTGCGTGAAGGCAAGGTCTACGTGCCGGAACAGGCGCGTGCGGCGATCGATGCGTTTTTCACCCAGACCAACCTCACCGCATTGCGCGAACTGGCGATGCAAACCGCTGCCGCACAGGTCGATAACGATCTCGCCCAAGGCTATCGCCAACTCGGTCAGGCGGCCCCGGCAGTGCGCGGGCGCTTGCTGGTCGGCGTCGATGGTGATGCGCAGGCCGAACGCCTGGTGCGCCACGCCAGTCGCGTTGCCCAGCGCCGGCATTTACCGTGGAGTCTGGTGCATGTCGATAACGGCAGCATACGCGACGAGCAATCGCGCCTGCGCCTGCAAAGCGCTCAGCAACTGGCCGAGCGCCTGGGCGGTGACGTGGTGTTGCTGCGCGCTGGTGAGGTGGCGAAAACCCTGATCCAGCATGCTGCCGAACGCCGTGCGAGTCTGGTGTTGGTCGGCCAGTCCCGGCCACGTCTGCGCCGGCGTCTGTTCGGCGGCGGACTCGCGGCGCGCCTGCTGCGTCAGGCTCACGGGCTGGAGATCAACGTCCTCGACAGCGATCAGCAACAGCATCAACCGCGCCCGCGCAACGCGCTGACCCTGGTGTGGTTCGACTATGCCTTGGCGCTGGTCGCCACCGTATTGGCCACCGCCCTGGCGTGGGCAGTGTCGAGCGTGCTGCCGCTGCCGAACATCTCGCTGGTGTTCCTTGCGGCGGTGCTGCTGGTGGCGGTGCGCAGCAGTCTCGGTCCGGCGCTGGCCTGTGCCGCGCTGTCGTTTCTGACCTATGACTTCCTGTTTATCCCGCCGAATTTTTCCTTCAGTATTCAGCGCGAAGAAGACGTGCTGACCTTGCTGTTCTTCCTGTTGATGGCAGCGCTCACCGGCAACCTCGCGGCGCGTCAGCGTCGGCAATTGCAAGCCCTGCGCGACACCCAGGAAGAGACCACTGAACTGCTCGACCTGTCGCGCAAACTCACCGCTGCGACCGATCGCCAAGCGGTGGTCAGCGCTGCCGCGCAACACCTCAATGGCTGGAGCGATCTGCAGTTATGCCTGCTCAACCGGGACGGGCAGGGCGGCTGGAAGGTCGAGACCGGCGGGCCGTTGGAGTTTACCGAGTCCGAACGCGCCGCCGCTGACTGGGCCTGGCAACACGATCAACCGGCAGGCATGGGCACTGGCACGCTGCCGTTCGGACGCTGGTGGTGGTGGCCGCTTTCGGTCGAGGACGGGCCGCTGGCGCTGCTCGGTGTCTGCGCCAAAGAAGGCCAGACCTTGAGTGGCCAGCGTCGCCGCTTGCTCACCGCGTTGAGTCAACCGCTCGCCCAAGCGTTGGCGCGCGCGCAGTTGGCTGATGACCTGGAAGCTGCGCGCCTGCACGGTGAAACCGAACAACTGCGCAGTGCCTTGCTGGCCTCCGTGTCCCACGATTTGCGCACGCCGCTGACGGCCATGCGCGGCAGCATCGACAGCCTGTTGGCCCTCGGCGAAGCGATCCCGCTGGAAGATCGTCGTGAACTGCTCGAAGGCACCCGCGATGAAGCCGAGCGCCTTGATCGCTACATCCAGAATCTGCTCGACATGACCCGCCTCGGCCACGGCGCGCTGAAGCTGGCGCGGGACTGGGTGTCGCCGGCCGATATCGTCGGCAGTTCGCTCAATCGCCTGCGTGCGGTGCTCGCGCCGTTGCAGGTCAGCACTGATGTGCCTAGTGAATTGCCGCTGTTGTTCGTGCATGCCGCGCTGATCGAGCAGGCGCTGGTCAATGTGCTGGAAAACGCAGCGCGTTTCTCACCCGCTCACGGTCGCTTGCAACTGAGCGCAGGCGCGGATGACCAAGAGATTTTCTTCTCGGTCAGCGATGAAGGGCCGGGGATTCCGGAGGATGAGCGGGCGAAGATTTTCGACATGTTCTACACCGCTGCCCGGGGTGATCGTGGCGGCCAGGGCACGGGCCTCGGCCTGGCGATCTGTCAGGGCATGGTTGGCGCGCACGGCGGGCGCATCAGCGTCGCCGACGGCATCGAGGGACACGGCACCTGCATCACTTTGCACTTGCCGTTGCAGACGCAACCGGGGATGGACGATGAAGGCTGAAGCTGACTGCGCTACTCTCTTGCCAATCATTTGTGTTGATGTGAATTCATGAGCCAGACCACGACCATTTTGGTCATCGACGACGAACCGCAGATCCGTAAGTTCCTGCGCATCAGCCTTACCTCACAGGGCTATAAAGTGCTCGAGGCCGGCAACGGTGCCGAGGGTTTGGCGCAAGCGGCGCTGAACAAACCGGACCTGCTGGTGCTCGATTTAGGCCTGCCGGACATGGATGGCCAGCAAGTGCTGCGCGAGTTTCGCGAGTGGGCGACGGCGCCGGTGCTGGTGCTGTCGGTGCGCGCGAGCGAAGGGCAGAAAGTCCAGGCGCTGGATGGCGGCGCCAATGACTACGTGACCAAGCCGTTCGGCATTCAGGAGTTTCTCGCCCGAGTCCGCGCCTTGTTGCGTCAGGCTCCGGCAGGGGAGGCGCAGCAGGCAGCGCTGAGCTTCGGCCCGCTGACCGTGGATCTGGCTTATCGGCGGGTGTTGCTCGACGGTGTCGAAGTGGCGCTGACCCGCAAGGAATACGCGGTGCTGGCGCAACTGGCACGGCATCCGGGGCGGGTGATTACCCAGCAACAATTGCTCAAGGATATCTGGGGGCCGACCCACACCGAGGACAGCCATTATCTGCGGATTGTGGTGGGGCATTTGCGCCAGAAACTGGCGGATGACCCGACGCGGCCGCGGTTTATTGTCACGGAGGCCGGGGTTGGCTATCGGCTGTTGGAATCTGCGGGATAGCTAAAAGATCGCAGCCTTCGGCAGCTCCTACATTGGAATGCGTTCCCCTGTAGGAGCTGCCGAAGGCTGCGATCTTTTGATCTTTATTGCTGCTGCTCACTGTCATACCGATCCAGCGTATCCCGCGCAATCTCGCGCCCCAACGCGATCAACTCCGGCGCCTTGTAAAACTCGAAAAACCGGCACACCCGCTTCGGTACATTGATCAGGATATCCGGCGGATATCCGGCGATCTTGTACTGCGCCAGCGAGGTTTGCATGACCTCGAAACTCTGGTTGATCAAGTCCAGCAACGAGGCCGGTCCGACGTTATCGATGATGAATGAACCGGTCGCCGATTTCGGTGCGCCTTCACGCTCGGGCGCGGCTGCCGGTTGCTGGCTCTCCGGCTCGGCGCCGTCCAGCCAGGGATTGATGTCCGCCGCTTCGGCGCGCAGCGCTTCCTGTTCGAGCCGCAACAATTGCTCGGCCTGTGTACGGCGGAATGGCATCTTCGATCCCAGCGAACTGATCAGGCTGTCGAAGCGTGAGCGAAAAGCGGCAGGGCGCTGGATCACCGGCAATTTGTAGTGACGCTGATTGGTCGAATTGAGATTGACCGCAATGATCAGATCGCAGTGGCTCGACACCACTGGCACGATCGGCAACGGGTTGAGAATGCCACCGTCGACCAGCATGCGATTGCCTTGCATCACCGGGGTGAACAGGCTGGGAATCGCCGCCGAGGCGCGCATCGCCTGATGCAGGCAGCCTTCCTGAAACCAGATTTCCTGCTGGTTGGTGAGGTCGGCGGCGACGGCGGTGTAGGGGATGCGCAAATCTTCGATGTTGACCTCGCCGACGATCTTGCGGATCTGTCCGAAGACCTTTTCGCCGCGAATCGCGCCGAGGCGAAAACTCACGTCGACCAAGCGCAGCACATCCAGATAATCGAGACTTTCGATCCAGTTCTTGTATACGTCGAGTTTGCCGGCGGCATAGATCCCACCGACCACGGCGCCCATCGAACAGCCGGCAATGCAGGCGATTTCGTAACCGCGTTTCTCGATCTCTTCAATGACCCCGATATGGGCATAGCCCCGGGCGCCACCGGAGCCCAGTACCAGCGCGACACGTTTTTTTTTCATCCAGCGTCCTCCCGACAAGGTTCCACAATGCACCCATCGCCGGGCAGGCTCAATCGCCGAGGTCGTTGAGTGCGCCGGTGACGTCGTTTTTTCGCTACTGCATGGCCCTTCAGCGCTATCCTTCTCAGTTGCGCGGTTTCACCCGCCGGCAAGGCACTTTTTCGTAGCCCGGCCGTCTTACCTGCACGACTGTTGACCTATTTGAGGTGTGAGAGATGAAAGCCTGGATCTGTGTGCCGTTGATGGCTCTGGCATTGGCCGGTTGCGCCGGTAAAACCGCTTACCGCGACAGCTGCGGCAGCCAGCTCGACGCGGCCTGGCATGAGCTGGATCTGGCCAAGGCCGAAGGCTTTGCCGGCACTGTCAGCTACTCCAAAGCGTTGTCGCTGCTGACCGCCGCGAAGACCCAGCAGCAATTCGAAGGGTTCGAAGGCTGCAGCAACAAAGCCGAGAAAGCGCGTTTCTACATTCGCGAATCCCGCGCCGGCCGCTAAGCTGCTGACGTGAAGCAAGGACGCTGCTTTGACTGAGCGGCAAAATGAACCTTGAAGCCATTTGAATCAGGAGCAAGTGATGTCTGCGTTGGTTGACCGGTTGGTGGCTCATGTCCTGAGTCTGGAAGTGCGCCTGCTGACCTGTCAGGCACGGCTCACTGCACGGACCGACCCCGAGGCGCTACATGATCTGCGCACTACGGTGCGGCGCTTGCGCAGTCTGTTGCGGCCATTGCGCGGTCTGCCCGGTGTCGAACAACTGGAAGATGCCGCTTCGGCGGTCGGCCAATTGACCACGCCGTGGCGTGATCGCGAGGTGCTGGCGGCTTATCTGCTTGCGCATGATCAACCGGCAGCGGCGCAACGGCGCATGGCGCAAATGGCCGAGGCTTATCCGGCGCTGGCGGCGAGCGCCGAGGTGGCTTCGCTGCTGATGATTCTCGACGCTTTCCCGCGATTTCTGCGTGCGTCTCAGCGTCAGGGCTTGCTCAAGGGCTTGGACAAACGCATCGAAAAACGCTTGGGCAAGCAATGGCAGAAACTCGACGAGGCGCTGCACGATCCCGCTCACGACCGTCATCGCCTGCGTTTGCTGATCAAACGCGTGCGCTACGGCATCGAAGCCTATCCCGAACTCGACCGCTTGCCCGAGGCGGCGCTGGCTCGCCTCAAGTCTGCCCAAGGCGCGCTGGGCGACTGGCACGATTGCTGGCAGTGGCTGGCGAAGGCTGAGCTTGAGGCGGATCTGCAGCCCTGTGTCGCCACTTGGCAGGCGACCATGATCAAAGCCGAAAGCAAGGCAGATCGCGTGCTGGAAAAACTCAGTTCAGCCTGTTTCAAATAATCCTGAAATCACCACATCCCCTTGTGGGAGCGAGCTTGCTCGCGAATGCATTCTGTCAGGCGGTACATTCTTACCTGACACACCGCTTTCGCGAGCAAGCTCGCTCCCACAGGGTGTTGTGTGTGTCGGTTAGCCCGGTAAGGCCTTTCTGTCAGCCCATTTGACCGGAATAGACGCTGCGGCGCTCTGCAGCTCTGGTTAAGATCCCTGCATTCCTTTCTTGTTTTCTGAGGTTGCCATGCGCTTTAGCGATCTGCTCGAGGCGGTCCGCCGCCAACCGGAACTGACGATCCCTGCCGAATGGGGCCAGGGCCGTGCCAGTTTCGGTGGTCTGGTGGCCGCGCTGCAATATGAAGCCATGCGCGCGAAAGTCCCGGCAGATCGCCCGGTGCGTTCGCTGGCGATCACCTTTGTCGGCCCTGTCGAACCTGAAGTCCCGGTGAGTTTCGAAGTCGATGTACTGCGCGAAGGCAAGGCCGTTAGCCAGGTCATGGGCCGGGCGATGCAGAATGGTCAGGTGGTAACGATCGTTCAAGGCAGCTTCGGTGCTTCGCGGCCGTCGGAGGTGGCAGTCGAAGCCTATTCGGCGCCATCAATGAAGCACTGGGGCGAATGCCAGGAGTTGCCTTACATCAAAGGCGTGACCCCAGAATTCATGCGTCATTTGGCGATGCGCTGGAGCGTCGGCGGCATGCCGTTCACCGGCACGCAATCGCGGCTGATGGGCGGCTGGGTGCGGTTACGCGGAGATGTCAAAGAAGAACCGGTCAACGAGGCGCATCTGCTGGCCCTGGTGGACGCGTGGCCGCCCGCGCTGTTGCCATATCTGAAGAAGCCGGCACCGGGTAGCACGCTGACCTGGACCATCGAATTCGTGCAGCCGCTACACGATTTGAGCACGCTGGACTGGTGCCAATATCTGGCCGATATCGAATACGCCGCCGACGGCTACGGCCATGTCGCCGCCAAGCTGTGGAGCGCGGAAGGAGAGTTGATTGCGATGAGTCGCCAGACCGTTACGATTTTCGCCTGACTCAATGCCGACGGTGGCGTTCACGCCAGGCGCGCCACCAGCCGCCACTGAGAAAGTAGCGCGGAAAGGTCAGAAACTGCTCGACCAGTAAACGCGAGACGGCATCTTTACGATCACTGAACGGCTCGGAGGCTTGCGCCTCCAGGCTGTGGCCGTGGCGCTGCAAACCCAGCGCCGCGATGATGCCGATCACGCCGATGGCCACACTGGCCAGACTCAGGCTGAACACTCCGGAGACGATCAGCAGAAACGCGACGATAAACAACGGCACGGCAATCAGGTGCAGCACCAGATTGGTCGGGTGCTGATGATTGCCCGGGTACGCGCGCCATTGCCACGCGGGAAGGTTGGGGTGACGTTTGCCCATGTTTTCTACTCCTCGATCCTTGTTGAACACATGGTTGAAGAATAGGCCTGGGCACGGAGGGCGGCGAATCAAGGTTGGCTATTGAAGTGATAGGCGTCATCGCAAGATTCGATGTTGCCGGGGCTGACGCTTTCGCGAACAGGCTCGCTCCCACATTGGATCGGTGCGCACACAAATCCCCTTGTGGGAGCGAGCTTGCTCGCGAAGGGGCCGTCAGAGTTTCAGTTGACCGATCGCCTTGCTCAATTCCCCGGCCAACGTCGCCAGTTCATTACTCGTGGTCGCCGAATCCACAGTCTGCTGCACCGTGTTCTCGGTCACATCACGAATGCTCACCACCGCCCGGTTCATCTCTTCCGCGACCTGGCTCTGCTGCTCCGCCGCCACGGCAATCTGCGTGTTGCTCTCACGCATCTGCGCCACCGCGCCGGTGATTTCCGCCAGCGCCGCACCGGCCTCTTGCGCTTGCTGCACGCAGTCGTCGGCCTTGTACGAACTTTCCTGCATGAAATCCACCGCATCGCGAGTGCCAGCCTGCAAGGCCGAGACCATCGTGGTGATCTCGTCGGTCGAGGTCTGCACGCGTTTGGCGAGGTTACGCACTTCATCGGCGACCACGGCAAAGCCGCGGCCCATCTCCCCAGCGCGGGCCGCCTCGATGGCGGCGTTCAGTGCCAACAGGTTGGTTTGCTCGGCAATGCTGTGAATCACGCTGACCACGCCGTTGATCTTCTGGCTGTCCTCGGCCAGTCGTTGAATCATCTCGGCCGTCTGCTGCACTCCGCTGGAGAGTCCGGCAATCGACTGCTGCACCCGCGCGACCACTTGCTGACCGCTGCCGGCGAGGCCATCGGCGGCCTGCGACAGGTCGCGTGTGGCGCCGGCGTGCTGGGCGATGTGGTAAACGGTGGCGGTCATTTCGTTGATCGCGGTGGCGGCCTGATCGGTTTCGCTCTGCTGGCCGAGCATGCCGTGGCGCACTTCGTTCATGCTCGACGCCAGCCGTGCCGCGCCGACATCCAGTTGCCGCGCGGTGTTGGCGACGGTCGTCACAACGCGCTGGTAACCGGCCTGCATCGCGTTAAACGCATTGGCCATCTGCCCGACTTCGTCTTTGCCGGCCAGCGGCACACGGGCCGAGAGATCGCCGCTTTTCTCGACGTGGAGCATCACGTCTTTCAAGGTGTTGAGCTGGCTGAGCAGGAAGCGGATTAAAAGTTGCGAGGCGCACAGCATGGCGAACATCAGGATGAACACTGCCACCGCATAGTTGGCGAAACGTTCGCTGAACACTTGGCTCAGGCTCGGACCATAGGCAATCACCGCGACCTGCTGACCATCGGCGCGGCTGAACACTTCGGCGCCCATTAACGGATTGTCGCCGAACAGCGGCATATGATTGATGTCGTTCCAGCCGTTGCTTTCCGTGATTTCCAGCAAGGGTTGATCGTTCAGGCGCGGTGCTTCGCCGCGTTTAAAGGTCAGCACTTGATCAGCTTTCGGCAATGGCTGCCCGGCCGGCCAGGCCTTGAGCAATTGCGCCTGAGCTTGCGCCGATGCCTGTGATGCGTTACTGCGCGCCTGTTGTTCGAGCTGCACGGCGTACAGCACCAGCAACAGGGTTGTGACGAAGGCGACCGCATTGACCGCCCAGAATTTGTATTTCAGCGAGATATTGCTAAGCCAGGCACCCATGGAGGTCTTCTCTGATAGCGGAAACAGTTTTGGCAAGGTGCCATTATTGTGCCGCTATGCAGATTTGCGGATCTTGATATGAGTCAACAGACCGCACGGTCCCGCCCTTGTAGGAGTGAGCCTGCTCGCGATGACGGTGTGTCAGTCACCTCAATGTTGAATGAGCTGCCGCCATCGCGAGCAGGCTCACTCCTACAGAGGAAATTGGGGTGTGTCAGGAAAGGGTGGGGAGGTTGTAGAACGCGCGGGCGCACGCGGTGGTGTGCGCCGCCAGATCTTCCTCGGTTTCGCCACGATGCAACGCTACTTCACGCAGCACTTCAGTCAGATACGCCGGCTCATTGCGACCGTTTTTCGGCTTTGGGCGCAGCGTGCGCGGCAGCAAATAAGGCGCGTCACTTTCCAGCATCAAGCGCCCGCGTTTGATCTCTTTCACCAGCGGATGCAAATGCGTGCCTCGGCGCTCATCACAGATCCAGCCGGTGATGCCGATATGCAGATCCAGGTCGAGATAGCTGAACAAGGCTTTTTGCTCGCCGGTGAAGCAATGCACCACAGCGGCGGGTAATTGATCGCGGAAGTCTCTGAGGATTTCCAGCAGGCGCTGGCTGGCATCACGCTCGTGCAGGAACACTGGCATTTGCAGTTCAACGGCTAGCGCCAAGTGTTCCTCAAGGACTTTTTCCTGCTGTGGGCGCGGCGAGAAATCACGGTTGAAATCCAGCCCGCATTCACCCACGGCTACCACGTTTTTCTCCTGCAGCAGACTGCGCAAACGGCTTGCGCTATCAACGTTCCAGTCACTGGCCGAATGCGGATGAATACCGGCGGTGGCGAACAGGCGCTGGCCGCTTTCATCGAGTTGCTGGCGCAGCTCCAGGGCTTGCTCGCTGCCCTCGACGCTGGTGCCGGTCAGCACCAGTTGGCACACGCCCGCGGCATAGGCGCGCTCGAGTACGGCCTGATGTTTGTCGGCGAAACTGGGGTTGGTCAGGTTGACGCCGATATCGATGAGTTGCATGGTTGCTACCTCGGGCCGAAGGCCGGAAAGCATACCAGAGCTGTAGATTCATAAGAAAAGCCAAGAACTACAACGAGTTATAGCTGTCTGTTGATGCCGCGACGCAGACCGGTTTGGTAGAAGTGCCATTACTGTGCCAGTCTCTCGCACGTTGCCAGCGCTCATGGCGCTCTGTTTTCGTCGGTGATTTCGACGTTTTAACGATGAAATCGCCCCGTATTCTTTCCGGAGAGTGGATGGTTCGTCCCTCGGTTTTGCTCCTGTTGTGTGGCTCGCTGCTACTGCCGATGACGGCGGTCGCGCGCCTGCCCGGGCCACTGCAAGCCGTGCCGGCGGCCAAGGTGCGTGACTTGTCCGAGATTCGCAGCAGCCGCGTGTTGCGCGTACTGGTCAATCAGAGCCGCAACAGCTCCGGCGAAGTCCAGGGCCAGGCCATCGGCGTCGAATACCATCGCCTGCGCGCCTTCGAGCAATACCTCAATGGCCACGCCCGCGATGGTCAGGAAGTCACCCTCAAGATCATTCCCAAAGCCAAGGATCAACTGCTCGGCGCCTTGCAACGTGGCGAAGGTGATCTGGTTGCGCCGGGCGAATTGCTCGATCTGCAACCGGGCTATGCCGTAGCCAGTAGCGAACCGATTGCCAGCAATGTGCCGCTGGTGCTGGTCGGGATCAAGGGCGAGCGGCGCTACACCAAGGTCGAACAGCTTTCCGGCAAAACCCTGGCGTTGCCCACCGGCAGTGCGGCGGGGGAGGCGGTCAGTCAGCTCAATCAGAAACTGGCGTTGCACAAATTGGCGCCGATCAAGATCGAATGGGTTGATCCGTCCCTGGCGGTCGAAGATGTGCTGGAGATGGTTCAGGGTGGCATTTTCCACCTGACCATCGTCGAGCAACCCATCGCCGAGCGCTGGGGCAAGATCTTGCCGAAGCTGCGTTTTGACCGGCAACTGATAATCAGCGAGCCGGGCGAGGAGTACTGGTTCGTACGCCGCGACGCCTCGATGTTACGCGCGAGCATCGATCGCTTTCTCGGCGGTTACAAGAAACCGTCCAACGAAGATGCGGCGTTTCTGCGCATCTATCGTCGTCTCTATCAAGTCCACTATCCCTTGGCCAAGGCTGATCGCCAGCGCCTGGAAAAACTGCGCCCCACCCTGCAAAAGCATGCCGACGCGCAGAACATGGACTGGCTGAATCTGGCCGCACTGGCGTTTAAGGAGTCACGCCTGCAACCCAATGCCCGCAGCGGCAGTGGTCCGACCGGGCTGATGCAGATCACCCCGTCCGCCGCTCAGCGAGTCGGCGTGAACAACATTCAGAATCTCGATGCGAATGTGCAGGCCGGGGCCAAGTACCTGGCGATGATCCGCCGCAAGTTCTTCAACAGTCCCAAGCTCAATGAACGTGAACGCATGGCTTTCACGTTGGCGGCCTACAACATCGGCCCAGAGCGCGTGCAGGGCATGCGCGCTGAAGCCCGGCGGCGTGGACTGAACCCCAATCAGTGGTTCTTCCAGGTCGAACGCATTGCCATGGAGCAGGTAGGAATGGGGCCGGTCAGCTATGTTAATAGCGTGAACAAGTACTACTTGGCGTTCGACCGGGAGCGGGAGTCGTTGGAGCCCGGGGGGCAAAAAGTCGTCTCACGGAAATGATCTAATAAACTGATTGTTATGGCGGAATATTTGCGCTTTTAACATGAATTTTATTGATTAATATAGCGGCCAACCAACACACATAACTTCTCGCAAAAACAAGGAACGCCCCATGAGCTCTCTGATCAACAAAGTACTGTTCACCCGCGCTGGCTACGGTCTGACCATCCTGCGCATTGCTGTCGGCGTAATCTTTGCGGCTCACGGTTCGCAAAAACTTTTCGGTCTGTTTGGTGGTTACGGTTTGGCGGGCACCGCGCAGTACATGGACAGCATCGGTCTGCACCCGGGCTACCTGATGGCCACATTGGCGGGCGGTACCGAATTCTTCGCTGGCCTGGCGTTGATCATTGGCCTGCTGGTGCGTCCGGCAGCATTGGGTCTGACCTTTCTTTCGCTGGTGGCGATCTTCACCGTTCACATCAGCAACGGTCTGTTTATGGCCAACAACGGTTACGAGTTCGCCCTGGCTCTGCTCGGTGGCAGCCTCGCCGTCCTGATCGAAGGCGCCGGCAAGCTCTCGGTGGACCGCTCCATCGCCGGTTAAGCGCTCTGGCTCAAGGAACAGGCCCGCATTGTGCGGGCCTTTTTTGTTGCGGCTGATTCTTGACACTGATCGGTCACGTTCTCTAGGATGTTGCCCATGCGCCGATTTAAACAGCTACTTGCGGGGCGCCAGGTGACTTCAACGGTTGCCGTCAGAAGCCGGAACAGGGCTTCGAAATACCGCTAAAGCGCTGGTTCGGTGTTGCCTCTCACCTGCCATGCAGACTTTTGAGGCAGAGACACGACACGATGAATGCACTACGCCCTCCAGCACGTCCCGCACCGATCACGGCGCATATCACCCAGCGCAACCCGAAAATCCTCCTTGGCGGCAAACATCAGCCAACGCTGCTGCGTTATCTCGATGGCTGGCCACGGCGCAGCGGCGGTCCTGCCGCGTTCCTGATCCAGTTCGTTGAAGACGGCGAGTCGCTGTCACGTTTTGCCAATGACAGTTTTGATCTCGCGGTGATTCAGACACCGAGCGCTGAAGATGCGCCGGAGATGATCAAGCAACTGGTCCGTGTTGCGCGGCAGGGCCTGATCACCCGCCGCTGATTCGCTTTACGGATAGTCGATGGCGACGATGTAAACGAACTGCTCGCCGGTCGGCGTCTGCACCCGGACTTCTGCATCCAGCGCCTTGCCGATCAAGGCGCGGGCCAGTGGCGAGTCGATGCTGATCAGGCCCAGTTTCAGATCCAGTTCATCGGGGCCGACGATGCGGTAGCGCGATTGCTTGCCTTCTTCGTCTTCGATGGTCACCCAGGCGCCGAAGTAGACCTTGTTCGGATCGCTGGGTTTTTCACTGACGA
Source organism: Pseudomonas sp. 3B-A001-10F (assembly GCF_056313565.1). Lineage (NCBI taxonomy): Bacteria > Pseudomonadati > Pseudomonadota > Gammaproteobacteria > Pseudomonadales > Pseudomonadaceae > Pseudomonas > Pseudomonas sp. 3B-A001-10F. The sequence goes on along the minus strand of NZ_JBQYFW010000002.1, from coordinate 123,645 downwards.
CTTTCAACGCTTCCAGACGTTTGGTCAGAAAGCGCACGCGACTGTCGATCTCGCGCAGCATTTTCTTGCCGTAGGTGTACTCGGCGTTCTCCGAGCGATCGCCTTGAGCCGCGGCCTCGCTGACCGATTGCGTCACTTGCGGGCGGCGCACATGCCACAACTCATGGAATTCGGCGCGCATCCGCGCTTCACCTTCAGGGGTGATCAGCGCGGTGCCGGCGGTGCGGGGAGGGCGATAACGGCTCATGGCAACTTCTTTTGATTAAGACCGCTTGAGTCTATCAACCCTCACGTAACACTGTCAGTGGACTTGCATTGAGTGCCCGGCGCGTACCGAACACGCCGGCGCCACCAATCAACGCCGCGCCAATCAATGGCAGCACCAGCAACCACGGATGCGGGTGCCACGGCAGATCGAACGCGTAGCGATACAACACCAGACTCACCACTTCCGAGCCGATCGCGGCGAGCAAGCCGCTGACCGCACCGAGCAAGCCGAATTCGATGCGCCGCGCCTTGATCAGCAACTGCCGTTCCGCGCCCAATGCACGCAACAGCGCACCTTGGCGGATACGTTCATCCAGCGTTGCCTGCAAACCGGAAAACAGCACGGCCATACCCGCTGCCAACACAAACAACAGCACATATTCGACCGCCAAAGTGACTTGGGCGAGGATGCTGCGCAGCTGTTCGAGTAGCGCCTCGACCTGAAGAATGGTCACCGCCGGGAATGCGCGCGACAGTTCGACGATCTGCTGATCATGACCGGGGGCCAGATAGAAGCTGGTCAGATAAGTCGCCGGCAGATCCTTCAACGTACCAGGCTGGAAGATCATGAAGAAGTTCGGCTGGAAATTGTCCCAGTTGATCTCGCGCAGGCTGGTGACCTTCGCTTCACGATTGACGCCGCCGACGCTGAACACCATGTGATCGCCGAGTTTGAGCTTGAGGCTTTCGGCGACTTTGCCTTCCACCGATACGCCGGGAACACCGTCGGTTGGCTGATCTTTCCACCACTCACCGGCAGTGAGCTTGTTGCCCGCCGGCAAATCCGCCGCCCAGGTCAGGCTCAAGTCGCGCTGCACAGCGCGATCGCCTGCCGAATCCTTGCTGACGATTTGCTGCACGGCTTCGCCGTTGATGCTGATCAATCGGCCGGGTACGACCGGATAAAGAGGTGCGGCTTGCGCGGACACTTTTATCAGGTGATCGGTGAAAGCCTGTTTATCTGCCGGCAGAATATTCAGGGCGAAGTAGTTCGGCGCGTTTTTCGGTAGCTGGTTTTGCCAGGTGTCGAGCAATTCGCCGCGCAGCAGGGCGATCAAGGCCATCGACAGCAGAATCAGGCCGAAGGCCAGCGACTGACCGGCCGCTGCCAACGGATGCCGCAGCAACTGGCCCAGGCCCAAGCGCCATGGCAGCGAAGCACGGGCGAGCATCCGCCGCAGGCTTTGCAGCAGCAACAACAGCAAACCGCCCAATACCAACGCGGCGACCACGCCACCGCCGAGCAGAGCGAATGTCAGCAGCAGATCGAGGCTCAGGCGCCACATGATCAGACCCAGGGCGCCTAATGCTGCGCCGTAAACCATCCAGGTGCTCGACGGAATCGGCAGCATGTCGCGGCGCAATACACGCAGCGGCGGCACACGACCCAATGCGGCCAGCGGCGGCAAGGCGAAACCGGCCAATGCGACCAGCCCGGTGCCGATCCCGGCAATGGCAGGAAACACACCGCCCGGTGGAACATCGCTTGGCAGCAAATCATGCAGCAGTGCGAACAGACCCAGTTGCGCCAGCCAGCCGAGCAGCGCACCGCTGAATGCGGCGAACAGCCCGAGTACAGTCAACTGCAGACTGAACAGCACCATGGTTTCCCGCCGCGACAGACCGAGGCAGCGCAGCAAGGCACTGGCGTCGAAACGGCGACTGGCGAATCGGTTGGCCGACAAGGCCACCGCCACTCCGGCCAACAAGACGGCGACCAGACTGGCCATATTCAAATAGCGCTCGGCCTTACCGAGTGCACCGCCGATCTGCCGGTTGCCATCGCGGGCATCCTGTATTCGCTGGTTGGCCGCAAGCCCGGGTTTGATCAGTTGTCGATAAGTTTCCAGCGCCTGCGGTTCACCGCGCCACAGCTCGCGGTAACTCACGCGGCTGCCGGGTTGCACCACGCCGGTGGCCGCGAGGTCGTCGAGGTTGATCATGACCCGCGGCGTGAGGCTGTAGAAGTTGCCGGCGCGATCCGGTTCATACGTCAGCACGCGGGCCAGTTTCAACGTCTGCATGCCGACATCGATGCTGTCGCCGATTTTCAGATCCAGTGCAGTCAGCAGGCGTGCCTCGACCCAGGCTTCGCCGGGTTGCGGCTCACCGCCGGTTTCTTCGGTGGCGAACGGCGCGGGTGCGCTCTTCAGTTCGCCGCGCAACGGATAGGCACGGTCGACGGCTTTGATACTCGACAACTGAATGCCATTGTCGGTGGCGATGACGCTAGAGAATTCCACCACTTGCGCATGCTTCAGACGCAGCTCGGTGCCACTCCTGATCTGTTCTTCACGGGCTGGCGAGCTGCCCTCCAGCACCAGATCGGCACCGAGAAATTCGGTCGCGCGCAGCATCATCGCGCCGTTGAGGCGGGCGCCGAAATAACCGATGGCGGTACTCGCCGCCACCGCCACCACCAGCGCGAAGAACAACACGCGCAATTCCCCGGCGCGGGCATCGCGCATGAGTTGGCGTATGGCAAGACTGAACAGACGCAACAGCGGCAAACGTGCCATCAAGGCTCCAGAGGGGCGACCAACAGCCCGGCTTCAAGACGGATCAGGCGCCGGCAGCGATGGGCCAGGCGTTCGTCGTGTGTCACCAGCACCAGGGTGGTGCCGCGTTCCTTGTTCAATTCGAAGAGCAAGTCGCTGATGCGCTCGCCAGTGTGGCTGTCGAGGTTGCCGGTCGGTTCATCGGCGAACAGCACGTCAGGCTCGGCTGCGAAGGCGCGGGCAATGGCCACACGTTGCTGCTCGCCACCGGAGAGCTGGCGCGGCGAGTGCGTCAGGCGCTGGCCGAGACCGACGCGCTGGAGCAATTCGGTGGCCCGTTCACGCGCATCTTTGCGGCCGTCGAGTTCCAGCGGCAGCATGACGTTTTCCAGTGCGTTGAGGCTATCGAGCAACTGAAAGGACTGGAAGACGAAGCCGACATGCTCGGCACGAATGCGTGCACGCTGGTCTTCGTCGAGATTGCTCAGGCCCTGGCCGGCGAGGATGACTTCGCCGCTGCTCGGCAAGTCGAGGCCGGCGAGCAGGCCGAGGAGGGTGGATTTGCCCGAACCGGACGCGCCGACGATGGCGAGGCTGTCGCCCTTGTTCAGTTCCAGGCTGAGTTCGTGCAGGATAGTCAGTTCACCTTCCGCGCTGGGAACCACTTTGCTGAGGTTCTTCGCGGTGAGAATGCTTGCGCCCATGGAGAATCCGATGCGTGTGTGGTTTTTGAGTGCTGGCCTGGCCTTGATGTGCATGGCCCAGAACGCAGCGGCGGGTACTGTCCTGATCGTTGGCGATAGTATCAGCGCCGGTTTCGGACTGGATACCCGCTTGGGATGGGTGTCGTTGCTCGAACAACGGCTCAAACAGGAGGGTTTCGACGACAAAGTGGTCAACGCCTCCATCAGCGGCGACACCAGCGCCGGAGGTCAGGCACGGCTGCCGGCGCTGCTTGCAGAGCATAAGCCTGAGCTGGTGATCCTCGAACTGGGCGGCAATGATGGCTTGCGTGGAATGCCGCCAACTCAATTGCAACAAAATCTTGCCTCGATGATCGACAGCTCGCGTCAGAGCGGGGCCAAGGTGCTGCTGCTCGGCATGCAACTGCCGCCCAATTACGGCAAGCGTTACACCGATGCCTTCGCCGAGGTCTACGGCAAACTCGCCGACGATAAAAAGATCCCCCTGGTGCCGTTTTTCCTCGACGGCGTCGGTGGCCATCCGGACCTGATGCAGGCCGATGGTCTGCACCCGGCAGCCGGGGCTCAGGGCAAGTTGCTGGAAAATGTCTGGCCGACGCTAAAACCGCTGTTATGAGGCTTTTCTAAGGACAGGCTTTCGGCTAATGTGGCGCCCCCTTATCTGGAGCCCCCGATGTCGCGTTCTGCCTGGTCCCTGTTTGCCTACCAACTGATCGAGCCTGACGAACAGCTGGATCTGTTCGCCTGCCAGGAAGTGCGGGTGCATCTGGTGACCCGTCAACTCGAACTCGGTGGTTCGGCTGATCGCACCCTGTGCGGCAGCTTGCTGCCGGCGCAACCGCGCTGGTCGAGCGTCGATCGCCGGGTGTTTCAGGATCAGCGCCTGTGCTCGCTGTGCCGGGCGATTCTGGAATCGCAGAAGCGCGGCACCTCGCCGATCTGGCCAGAGCTGCGTTTCGAGCTTTAAGAGCAAAAGATCGCAGCCTGCGGCAGCTCCTACATGGGTTCGCGTAATCCTGTAGGAGCTGCCGAAGGCTGCGATCTTTTCGCATTCAGCACGGTCCATCGGCGTGGCTCCCCGAATATTCAAAGTGCGGTGTACAATCGCGCTCTTATACCCTTGTTGATCATGCGAAGGATTTTCCGGATGTTGCCGCGCTTTCCTGCCGTCACCCGCTGCCTGTCACTTGCCGCCCTGTGTGTGGCCGGTCCCGTTGCTGCATTGGAGTTTCCCCTGCCACCACCCGGTGAAGACATCATCGGTCAGGTGCAGGTGATCAAAGCCAAGTACGAAGACACCTTCGCCGATCTGGGCACGAAGTACGATCTGGGCTACTCGGAGATGGTCGCGGCCAACCCGGGCGTCGATGCCTGGTTGCCGGGTGCCGGCACTGAAATCGTCCTGCCGACCCGCTTCATTCTGCCGCCGGGCCCGCGCGAAGGCATCGTTATCAACCTTGCCGAATACCGCCTCTACTACTTCCCGAAAGGCCGCAACGTGGTGTACACGTTCCCGCTGGGTATCGGTCGCGAGGGTTGGGGCTCGCCAATCGCACACACCTCGATCATCGCCAAAACGCCAAACCCGACCTGGACGCCTCCAGCGTCGATCAAGGCTGAACACGCCGCAGACGGTGATCCGCTGCCAAACGTAGTGCCGGCCGGCCCAGACAACCCGTTGGGCCCTTTCAAGTTCACCCTGGGTACGCCGGGTTACCTGATCCACGGTTCGAACAAAAAATTCGGTATCGGCATGCGCACCAGTCACGGCTGCTTCCGCATGTTCAACAATAACGTGCTGGAAATGGCCAGCATGGTGCCGGTAGGCACGTCGGTGCGTATCCTCAACGATGCCTACAAGTTCGGCAGCAGTGGCGGCAAGGTTTATCTGGAAGCGCACACGCCGATCGACGACAAGGGCAACCCGTCGGTGGTCGACAAGCACACTGCGGTGATCAACGCGATGCTCAAGCGTGAAGACGTCACCAGCAACCTGCGCGTGAACTGGGATGTGGTGCGTGATGTGGTCGCGGCCGAAGATGGCCTGCCAACGGAAATCGGCACGCCGAGTGCCTCGGCCCCGATGGTTTCGAGTACACCGATCGACTTGCAGCAGTAAGTCGAGGTTAAAGGCCCGCCGATGCGTACAGCGCCGGCGGTTTTTTTAATGCCCGGGCAAAAGCATCGGGCACAAAAAAGCCGACCCGAAAAATCGGGTCGGCTCGATAACAACCCCGAAGGATTATTACTTGCGGCTAGCTTTGTCCAGCATGCGCAGAGCACGCTCGTTAGCTTCGTCAGCAGTCTGTTGTGCTTTTTGAGCAGCAGCCAGAGCTTCATCAGCTTTACGGTAAGCTTCGTCTGCACGAGCCTGGGAGCGAGCAGCTGCGTCTTCAGTAGCGGTCAGACGTGCTTCGGTTTCTTTCGATGCGCTGCTGCAACCGGTAGCCAGAACTGCGGCCAGAGCCAGAGCAGAGAATTTCAGAACGTTGTTCATCGTGTTCCCCTTCAAGGACTTTCAATTAAGTGGCTGTCTCCTCACGATTGAGGAAATAGCCGGCGTACATACTACCCATTACTTGTAGTAAGTAAACTGACGTGAGGCAAGAAGCAAAAAAAATTGTAGGCGTTGATTCTTTTTCGAGCAACTTTTAACTGCGCTGTTTAAAAAATATACAGCTGCAAGCCCCGAGCTGAGCGAGTTAATGCGAAAAAGTTCCCGTTGCCACGTGCTGTTTTTGCAGTCTTGGCTAAAGTCTTTCTAGATGAATACGTCGACACTTTTGTTCCGAATTTGCGTGCTGCTTCGCTTATCTTTGTCCATGTTGAGGTGACTTTAAAAAAGGCTGCACGTCTTAAGTCTCAACATCCGGCAATGTTCAGGTGACCGGTTTGGCAAGATCTTCTTCCAGGCCCACCCTGCGTCCATCGGAGCAACCCCCGTCAACCCGCTTGATGACGAGCGTACCTTGAGCATTTTTGCCAATGGTGCCTACTATTTATCAGGTGCCAGGTTGCGCGAGATCGGTGTGGCTCTTCTCGGTGTCCATCAGGCACGGGGTGGCGTAGATGTTCCTTCGCCGGAAAAACATCGGTAAGGTAGGGGTCAGAATTCAAGACCCGCGAGGAGTAGTGATGAGCGAGGCGTTGTCCATCCACCATGACCAGGCTGGTCATCAGTTCGAGACCAATGTGGACGGTCATCGTGCCTACCTGACCTATATGGATCTGGGGAAACAGACCCTGGATATCTATCGCACCTTCGTGCCCAATGCCCTGCGTGGCCGCGGCATTGCCGCAGCGCTGACCGAAAGCGCGCTGCAGTACGCCGAAGAAATGGGCTACACGGTGATCCCCTCGTGCTCCTACGTCGAGCGCTACATGGAGCGTCATCAGCGCCGCGCCGCCAAGATCTGAATCGCACACACAAAAACGCCGGGCATTGCCCGGCGTTTTTTTATGCCTGTAAAACGCGTATCAGCTGCGCTGGCGTTTTGGCAGAACATCCTTGAGCTTGGCATGCATGCTGCGCAGGGTGTTCTCGGTAGCGGACCAGTCGATGCAGGCATCGGTGATCGACACGCCGTATTGCAGGTCGGCGAGGTCTTTCGGAATCGCCTGGCAGCCCCAGTTCAGGTGACTTTCGACCATCAGGCCGATGATCGACTGGTTGCCTTCGAGGATCTGGTTGGCGACGTTCTCCATCACCAGCGGTTGCAGGGCCGGATCCTTGTTGGAGTTGGCGTGGCTGCAGTCGACCATGATGTTCGGCTTGATCTTCGCTTTGTTCAGCGCCTGCTCGCACAGGGCAACGCTGACCGAATCATAGTTCGGCTTGCCATTACCCCCGCGCAGCACCACGTGACCGTAGGCATTGCCTTTGGTGGTGACGATCGACACGCCACCTTCCTGGTTGATGCCGAGGAAGCGATGCGGGCTGGAGACCGACTGCAAGGCGTTGATCGCCACAGTCAGACCGCCGTCGGTGCCGTTCTTGAAGCCGACGGCCGAGGACAGGCCGGAAGCCATCTCACGGTGAGTCTGCGATTCAGTGGTACGTGCGCCGATGGCCGACCAACTGATCAGATCCTGCAGGTACTGCGGGGAAATCGGGTCAAGGGCTTCGGTGGCGGTCGGCAGGCCTTTTTCGGCCAGATCCAGCAGCAACTGACGACCGATGTGCAGACCGTCCTGAATCTTGAACGAGTCGTCCAGGTATGGATCGTTGATCAGGCCTTTCCAGCCCACGGTGGTCCGTGGTTTCTCGAAATACACGCGCATGACCAGGTACAGGGTGTCGGAAACTTCCGCAGCCAGCACCTTGAGGCGATCGGCGTATTCGTGGGCTGCCTTGATATCGTGGATCGAGCACGGGCCGATCACTACGAACAGACGGTGGTCGGTGCCATCAAGAATGTTGCGAATGACTTCGCGGCCCTTGGTGACGGTGCGCAGGGCAGCGTCGCTCAGAGGAATATCACGCTTGAGCTGATCGGGAGTGATCAGGGTCTCGTTAGAGGCGACGTTTAGGTCGTTGATCGGTAAATCAGCCATCGTTTACTCGTCAGGTCACGGGTGCCGGCCGCCAGCGATCCCCGCGCGGCGGAGCACAGCAGATTTAAGCGCGTCGGGGAGCGGAACCTTAGCGCGTAAAGCGCCTGCTCGACAATGGGCAAAAGGTGCTTTAGTCCAGCGCTGGCTGCGCAAAAGCCTTGCGCACGCTGTCGTGGGAGAACTCGTCGGCGTGTTGCTCGACCCATTGCAGGGCCACCGCCTGAATTTCTTGCAAGTCATCGTGGGTGTCGTGCATGCGGCAGTAGCGCTCGATCTGACACACTTGCTCACCCATTCGCGCACTGAACAGCGTCTGCTCATCGGTAAACGCGATGCCCACCAGATAGCCTTTTTTGCGCCGCAGGCACCACGCCACGTAGCCCGGGTAACAAATGTCGGCATGCAGTGACGGCATGCGCACTTGCAGCGCCGTGCCATGGCGCCAGGCACGGTGGTAATTGCAAGCGATGCCGCCGAGGCTGATAGTGTGCAGCTGTTGCCTGGAAATACACTCAGGCTTGAGCAAGGTTAATTCAACCGGCACCTCGTCCGGATGAGGAATGAAACGTCCCATGAGCACAGACTCCCTGTGTCAGCCATTTGACATTGTTTCCCCCAGTATAGTGGTCGAATCCGAACTGACCGATTTCGACGCCGACCAACGGCTATTGGCGATGAGCGGCGTTTCGCTGGTGATTTTCACCAGCGTCGGCTGCGCCAGTTGCCGATATGCCCGCGAAGTGTTGCCGGCTATGGCGCTGGGGATTGATCGTCTGTGCTGGATCGATGCCGGCGACAATGGCGGGTTGGTCGAGCGCTATCAGGTCTTTCACTTACCGGCGTTGTTCGTGGTGCGCGACGGCGAGTTCTTTGGGGCATTGCACACGCGCCTGACGACCGATGCGTTGAACGCGGCGCTGGCGCAGGCACTGGGGCGAATTGCAGAGGAGTTGCCATGATGGGGGCAGTGAATAAACCGGTCGTAGGGATCATCGGCACCGGCGCAATTGGTGGTTTTTACGGCGTAATGCTCGCGCGCGCCGGTTTCGATGTGCACTTTCTGTTGCGCAGCGAGTTTTCGGCGGTGGCTGAGCGCGGTTTGCAAATCAACAGCGCGGTGCATGGCCCGCTGACGTTGCATCCGGCGCAGGCCTATTCCGCCGCCGAAGACATGCCCAAGTGCGACTGGCTGTTAGTGGGGGCGAAGACCACCAGCAACGCCGGCCTGGCTCCGTCGATCATTCAAGCGGCCAAACCGGATGCGAAAGTGCTGGTGCTGCAAAACGGTCTCGACGTCGAAGATGGCTTGCGTGAGCTGCTTCCCGATTCCCTGCACCTGTTGGGTGGCTTGTGCCTGATCTGCGTGCATCGCGAGGGGCCTGGACAAGTTACCCACCAAGCCTTGGGCGCGGTGAACGTCGGTTACCACAGTGGTCCGTCCAGCGCTGACGCTGCACGCATGGCGATCGTCGAGGAGGGGGCCGGGTTGTTCCGCGCTGCCGGAATCGATTCCCAGGCGATGGCCAATCTGCACCAGGCGCGCTGGCAGAAACTGGTGTGGAACATCCCCTACAATGGACTTTCGGTACTGCTCGGCGCCAGCACCACGCCGCTGATGGCAGACGCCGACAGCCGCATGCAGATCCAGGCGTTGATGGCCGAAGTGGTGCAGGGTGCCAAGGCCTGCGGCCAGGACATACCGCCGGGATACGCCGATTACCTGTTCATGATGACCGAGAAAATGCCCGACTACTGGCCGAGCATGTACCACGACTTTTTACATAAGCGACCGCTGGAGCTGGAGGCGATTTACGCTCGGCCACTGGCAGCGGCCAAAGCGGCGGGCTGTGAGCTGCCGCGCATCGAAGCGCTGTATCGTAATTTACGTTTTATCGACCGGCGCAACGTTTAGGTCGTTTTTTTTTGTGAGGGGCGGGGGAAGGCATGGCCAAGAACATCGATGACAAACTGGTGCTGGCGATTTCGTCGCGTGCCCTGTTCGACCTTAGCGAGAGCCACAAGGTCTACCTGTCGAGCGGTGTCGAAGCCTATCGGCAATACCAGATTGAGCATGAAGACGAAATCCTCGCACCTGGCGATGCTTTTCCGCTGGTGGAAAAACTCCTGAAACTCAACAGTCGCCTCGGCCGCGCGCGGGTCGAGGTGATTCTGGTCTCGCGCAACAGCGCCGACACCGGCCTGCGCGTATTCAACTCGATTCACCATTACGGTCTGGCGATTTCCCGCGCGGCGTTTGTTGGCGGGCGCAGTCCGTATCCGTATCTGAAAGCCTTTGGTTGCGACCTGTTTCTTTCGACCCATGCCGAAGATGTGCGCGCGGCGCTGGATGCCGGATTCGCAGCGGCGACGATTCTGTCCGGTGGTGCCAGTCGTGCGGCCAGTGACGAATTGCGCATCGCCTTCGACGGCGACGCAGTGATTTTTTCCGACGAGTCGGAACGCGTCTATCAGTCCGGCGGGCTCGAAGCGTTCCAGGCCAAGGAGCGTGAGTCGGCTCGCGAGCCGTTGCGCGGTGGGCCGTTCAAGGGCTTTCTGGCGGCGCTCAATCTGTTGCAGCGCGAGTTTCCCGATGACGATTGCCCGATCCGCACGGCGCTGGTCACTGCACGTTCGGCGCCGGCCCATGAGCGGGTGATCCGCACCTTGCGCGAGTGGGACATTCGTCTCGACGAGTCACTGTTTCTCGGTGGCCTGACCAAATCGGCGTTCCTTGAAGCCTTCGCCGCGGACGTGTTTTTCGACGATCAGGCCGGTCACTGCGAACTCGCCCGCGAAGTGGTCGCCACCGGTCACGTGCCTCACGGCATCAGCAATGAGCCGTCCATCTAAAGCCCTGTGCTTCAAGACGTTGCGCCGCACGTCGTACTCGCCAAGGCACTGCTAAGCTGAATCAAATCTCCGCCATGTTGGCACGCGAGGAGGTCATATGATTCGTTCGATGCTGTATGCCACTGACCTCGGTCTGTACGCACCGTTAGTGATGCAGCATGCCCTGGCGTTGGCGCGAACGTTCAATGCCGATTTGTATGTAGTGCACGCGGTGGAGCCGATGGGGCTGTTTGCCGAATCGGTGTTGCAGAGCTATCTCGACGAGCAGGCATTGAACGAATTTCACAGCCAGGGTCTGAAAACTGTCATTGCCAATATCGAGCAGCGGGTGCTGGACAGTTTTCGCGAAGAGCTGGGGGATGAAGGCGAACAGGATCTGCAGCGCATTCGCGCCGTGCGCGTGCTGCAGGGCGATCCGTCGCAGGTGATTCTCGACCAGGTGCAGAAACTCTCTGTCGATCTGCTGATCGTAGGCAGTCATAGCCATGGGGTGGGCGCGGAAACGCCGTTGGGGCGCACGGCGGCGCGGGTCCTGCAATTGGCCAAGGTGCCGGTTTATCTGGTGCCGTTAGTGGAGCGGCGGCGGCGGGAGGATCGCTAAGGAAGGAATAATGGCGCTTTGATAAAAAAGTTCTAGATTTATTATTCAAACCATTAATATAGTTATATACCGTCGCTGATGCCCGTGGCGTCTACCTGCTTTGAGGGATTCATATGAAGCTTCAACAATTGCGCTACATCTGGGAAGTGGCGCACCACGACCTCAACGTTTCCGCTACAGCCCAAAGCCTTTACACCTCGCAACCGGGCATCAGTAAACAAATCCGCCTGCTGGAAGACGAACTCGGTGTCGAAGTGTTTGCCCGCAGCGGCAAACACCTGACCCGCGTGACCCCGGCCGGCGAGCGCATCATCACCACCGCCGGTGAGATTCTGCGCAAGGTCGAAAGCATCAAGCAGATCGCCCAGGAATTCTCCAACGAGAAGAAAGGCACCCTGTCGATCGCCACCACCCACACCCAAGCACGTTATGCACTCCCGCCGGTGATCAGCAATTTCATCAAGCAATACCCGGACGTGGCGCTGCACATGCACCAGGGTTCGCCGATGCAGATCGCCGAAATGGCCGCTGATGGCACTGTGGATTTTGCCATCGCCACCGAAGCGCTGGAGCTGTTCGGCGATCTGGTGATGATGCCGTGCTACCGCTGGAATCGTTGCGTGGTCGTACCGCAGGGCCATCCGCTGACCAAGTTGCCAAAGCTGACCCTGGAAGCGCTGGCCGAATACCCGATCGTGACTTACGTGTTCGGTTTCACCGGCCGTTCGAAACTCGACGAAGCCTTCAGCCATCGCGGCCTGACGCCGAAAGTGGTGTTCACCGCCGCCGACGCCGACGTGATCAAGACTTACGTGCGTCTGGGGCTGGGCGTGGGCATCGTCGCTAAAATGGCAGTCGACACCAAGCTCGACAACGATCTGGTGGTGCTGGACGCCAGCGAATTGTTCGAATCGAGCGTGACCAAGATCGGTTTCCGTCGCGGCACTTTCCTGCGCGGCTTCATGTGCGACTTCATCGAGAAGTTCGCCCCGCATCTGACTCGCGAAGTCATGGCCAAAGCCATTCAGTGCCACAACAAGCAGGAACTGGAAGAGCTGTTCGACGGCGTCGAGCTACCCGTTCACTGATCAGTTGCCTCAGAGTACCTCGGTGACAGCAAACTGTTGCCGAGTGCCCGCCACCAGAATCTCCACCTCATCACCTTCGCACTTGCCCAGCAGACCTTTGCCCAGCGGCGAGCGCGGAGTGATGACGGTAATCGGCTGACCGACCACATCGACTTTCAGGCCTGCTGCATCCGGCGCCAGAAACAGCCATTGCTCGCGACCCTTTTCGTCCTCCAGGCCGAGCAGGGCACCGACTTCGATACCACGGTTTTCATCGTAGGCCCGCAGCGTCAGATTCTGGCACAACGCCAAAGACTGACGGATTTCCTCGACCCGTTTTGCTTGCCCGGCTGCCAGATACGACGCTTCCAGACCCAGCGTGTCGTACTTGTTTTCGGCGATGTTTTCTTCGTGCGTCGCGGTTTCGTAAGCGGTTTGCGCGGCGCGCTCGGCGATGTCGAGGTCGATGCGCAGTTTGTCGAGAATCAGTTGGTGGACGATGTGCTTGTTCATGATCAATCGCAGAATTGCAAAACGTTGGCGCGGCTTTTCTCGCTCGGGGCCGTCTGATCCTGTTGCAGCCAGAACTGGCACTTCGGATTGGACAGATTACGCGTGCTGCCGCGTGCCTGATCCAGACGTGCCTGTTGTTCGTTCTTGCGCAGGTTTTCTTCGTATTGCTGGAACTGCGGGCTCGGCGGAGGAATGTCCGGTTGCACCTGCACGGCCGGTGGATTGGCCAGTTGCTGCACCGCTTGCGCAACCGGTGCCAATTGCTCCTTGAGCAAAAAGTGCGACAGCAGCCAGCAGGTCAGCGCAATGGCGACAAAGCCCAGCCACATGCCCAGGGCAATGCTGCCGGTCAAATGCAGCGCGCTAAGCTGAACAGGCAACGGGCGACGCGGATTGGGGCGATAGGGCATGGCTGCCTCCTGGCGGATGATTGCGGGCAAGTGGCGATTGTCGCACGAAGATTAATCGCCGTCGGCTCTTCTGCGCGAGGTGATTTATGCGGACAATCGCAGCTTTTGCCAACGGGAGTCTTGAATGCCGCAATTGAAACCCCGCTGGGATATTTTCTGCACGGTGGTCGACAACTTTGGCGACATCGGCGTGACCTGGCGTCTGGCTCGGCAATTGGTGGCTGAGCATGGTTTGGCGGTGCGCTTGTGGGTCGATGATCTGCGCGCCTTCGAACGCATTTGCCCGGCGATCGATATCAACGCCGCACAGCAATCGCAACATGGCGTTGAAGTGCGGCACTGGCCGGCTGACTGGGTGCACACAGAGGCGGCGGATGTGGTGATCGCTGCGTTCGCCTGTCAGTTGCCCAGTGATTACATGGACGCGATGGCCACGCGAGAGCCGCCGCCCTTGTGGATGAACCTCGACTATCTCAGCGCCGAAGACTGGGTGATTGGTTGTCACGGCTTGCCGTCGGTCAAATACAAATCGGTGCAGAAGTTCTTTTTCTTTCCCGGATTCCAGCCAGGCACTGGTGGGCTGTTGCGTGAGCGCGGCTTGCTCGAGCAGCGTCGGCAGTTTCAACAGGATGCCGAAGCTCAACGGCAATTCCTGCAAGGTCTCGGGATCTATCCTGCGTCTGAAGCCCAGCTGATTTCGTTGTTTGCCTACGAGAATGCCGGGCTGGCCAGTTGGCTGGACGTTTTGGCGGCGGACGCTGCGCCGACTCACCTGTTGGTGCCGGAGGGGCGGATTCTTGGCGACGTGGCGCGCTGGCTCGGGGTGGAAGCCCTGACGGTGGGCGAGATCAATGTGCGTCAGTCATTGACCGTGCAGGTGTTGCCGTTCGTCCGTCAGGATCAATACGATCAGTTGCTCTGGTGCTGTGATTTCAACGCGGTGCGTGGTGAGGACTCGTTCGTGCGGGCGCAGTGGGCGGGGCGGCCGATGCTCTGGCACATCTATCAGCAGGATGAAGACATCCATCTGGACAAGCTTGATGCCTTCCTCGCGCTTTACACAAAAGGTCTGTCACCGGCCGCTGCCGAGGCGATGAACGGTCTGTGGCGAGCCTGGAGCGCCGGTCAGCCCATCGGTGAACACTGGCTCGAAGTCCGCAATCATTGGCCAGAACTGCAGGAAAATGCCGAAGCGTGGTGTCTGGAACAAGGCTTGCAGGCCGATCTTGCCGCAGCGCTGGTACAGTTTTACCTAAATTGGATATGATACGCGGCCTAGATTTTTGTAAATCCCATCCAAATTCGGATATTCGCAATGAAAACTGGTAAAGAACTGAAACCCGGTACCGTGATCCGTCTCGAGAACGATCCTTGGCTGGTTCAGAAAGCTGAATTCACCAAGTCGGGCCGTAACAGCGCGATCATGAAGACCAAGCTGAAAAACCTGCTGACCGGTTACAAGACCGAGATCGTTTACAGCGCTGACGACAAACTGGACGACGTAATCCTCGACCGCAAAGAAGCGACCCTGTCCTTCATCAGCGGCGACACCTACACGTTCATGGACACCACTGACTACACCATGTACGAGCTGAACGCTGAAGACATCGAAGCTGTTCTGCCTTTCGTTGAAGAAGGCATGACCGATGTTTGCGAAGCGATCTTCTTCGAAGAGCGTCTGGTTTCCGTAGAGCTGCCGACCACCATCGTGCGCGTAGTTGACTACACCGAAGGTTCGGCTCGTGGCGACACTTCCGGCAAAGTCATGAAGCCAGCCAAGCTGGCCAACGGTACTGAGCTGCAAGTTGCTGACTTCATCGAAATCGGTGACAAGATCGAAATCGATACCCGCGAAGGCGGTTCCTACAAAGGCCGTGCTAAATAAGCACCGCTTTTTACGGAAAGAAAAAGCCCGGCCATTGAGCCGGGCTTTTTTGTGCCTGCGATTTGAGCTTCACACAATCCCCTGTGGGAGCGAGCAGGCTCACTCCCACAATGGGATTGTGGTTACTTCAAGTGTTGCTTAAGTTCTTCAGATGCCTGCAACATCGCCGAACGTACTGCCGGCACCTGGCTGACCACGTTAAGCAAACCGTAATCGTGAATCATGCCGTTGTACCGCACCGACGTCACCGCTACACCGGCCTCGTCGAGTTTGCGTGCGTAGGCTTCACCCTCATCACGCAACACATCGGCGCCGGCGGTCTGCACCAGCGCGGGCGGCAGGCCCTTCAGTTGTGCCGTGGAGGCCCGCAACGGCGAGGCGTAGATCTCGTTTCGCTGCTTGGCGTCGGTGGTGTAGTTGTCCCAGAACCACTTCATCATGTTGCGCGTGAGGAAGTGCCCTTCGGCGTACTGGTTGTAGGAGCCGGTGTCGAAATTGGCGTCCGTCACAGGCCACAACAGCACCTGGAACTTGATCGCCGGCGTGCCTTTGTCTTTGGCCATCAGTGCAACCACGGCCGCCATGTTGCCGCCGACGCTGTTGCCTGCGACGGCCAGACGTTTCCCATCGACATTGATTTCTTTGCCGTGCTCGGCGACCCACTTCGTTGCCGCGTAGGCCTGGTTGATCGCCACCGGGTAATGCGCTTCCGGTGAAGGCGTGTAATTGACGAACACCGCCGCCGCTCCTGAACCGACCACCAGATCCCGCACCAGCCGCTCGTGCGTCGGGAAATCGCCCAGCACCCAGCCACCACCGTGGAAGAACATGAACACTGGCAGCTCGCCCTTGACCCCGGCCGGCCGGACGATGGTCAGGCTCAACGGTTGGCCATCGATCTGGATGGTTTTCTCGCTGACGTCCGTTTTGCGCAGCGTCAGCTTGACCCCGGACTGCGCGCCGACCAGCACGGCGCGGGCATCTTTGGGTGTCAGCTGTTCCATCGGTTTGCCGGTGCCGGCATTCAGCACATCGAGAAATGCCTGAGTGTTGTGTTCGACATCACCGGCAAATGCACTGTGGATGGACAGGGCGAGAAGGGTACCGGTCAAGACTTTGCTGAAAGTGTGCATGTTCATTTCCTGTTCGGGCCTGGGGTATCAGCAGTTAAACGGTGGTGTGCAGACGTACATCGACGTTGCCACGGGTGGCGTTGGAGTACGGGCAGACCTGGTGAGCAGCGTCGACCAGCGCTTGTGCGTCGGCTTGTTCCAGGCCAGGCAGGCTGATGTGCAGGTCGATGTCCAGACCGAAGCCACCGGGGATCTGGCCGATACCGACGTGGGCGGTGATCGAGGCATCGTCGGGGATTTTGCGTTTGGTCTGGCTGGCGACGAATTTCAGTGCGCCGATGAAGCAGGCCGAGTAGCCGGCCGCGAACAGTTGCTCTGGGTTGGTCGCCGCGCCGCCGGCACCGCCGAGTTCTTTCGGAGTGGCGAGTTTGACGTCGAGGATGTTGTCGCTGGAGATCGCACGACCATCACGGCCGCCAGTGGAGGTTGCGATTGCGGTGTAGAGAGTTTGCATGGTGTGAGCCTCATTGGGTGTGGTTTTGTGCGCTAATTGTTTGCGCGCTAAGTAAGTGCGAGGTGAATGTATCGCGCGAATATTTAGTGCGCAAGATAAATTTTTGAAAAATCTGCACTTCCACGAAGGGGCGGGTATGAGAGGGTGGCTGTAAGGCTTGAGTTAGAGCGGATTGCGCGGTAGATCAGGTGGTGAAAATATTTTGCTGTCGATGAAACCAATGTGGGAGCGAGCCTGCTCGCGAATGCGGTGTATCAGTCACCATTCATATCGACTGACACTACGCATTCGCGAGCAGGCTCGCTCCCACAGGGACTGTGTGGAGGTCAGATCAGGCTTTCTTGCAAGTGACCGCGTAGCGCCTGCAACTCTGATTGCAGCTTCTGCAGGCGTTCCAGAGAGAAGCCGCTGGCGCCGAGGATGCATTGCGGAACGGTCTGGGCTTTTTCTTTCAGCGCTCGGCCTTGCTCGGTCAGCTCGACAATCACTACCCGCTCATCCTCACGACTGCGCGTGCGGCTGAGCAACCCTTCGCCCTCCAGGCGTTTGAGCAGCGGAGTCAGCGAGCCGGGATCGGTCAGCAACCGCGAGCTGATTTCTCCGACCGTCAATCCATCCTTCTCCCACAACACCATCATCGCCAGGTACTGCGGATAGGTCAGGTTCAAGGCTTGCAGCAGCGGCTTGTAGACCTTGGTCATCATCAGCGAAGTGGAATGCAGGGCGAAGCAGGCCTGGTTATCCAGCAGCAGGTCGTCGCAGGTGTCGCGTTGGGAAGTCATGTCAAAGCCTTGTTCGGTGATGGTCATGAATCTAGCGCTCGAATCTTTAATGCGCCAGATAATTCTCCGGATCTAATGGCGGCCGAGATCCCGTTGCAGTGCCAGATCCCACGGCGGCACTGGACTGAAACGAGTTTTGAGGTATTCAAGCAACAAGCGGCTGCGCGAGTTGGTTTGCTGTTCCATGCGCAGTGCGTAGATGCCGGTGGATTCCGGGGCCGGCAGGCCGCTCTCGCAGAACAGCGGGACCAGTTCACCGCGCAGCAGGTATTCGCTCGCCAGCCAGGTCGGCAAATGCGCAATCCCTAATCCCGCCAAAGCCCCACACACCAGCGCTTCGGCATTGTTGGCGCTCATGCGGATGCGCGCCGGGCGGTGCAAGTGCATCTGGCCGTCCTGCTCGAACCGCCAGGCAAAAGGCGGGGCGAGGCCTTCCCAGTCCAGACCGTCATGTTCACCAAGTTGTGCCGGACTGCCGGGCACGCCCCGGCGTTTGAGATAGTCAGGACTGGCACAGGCTATGCGCACCATGCTCGCCAAAGGCGTGGCCACCAATCGCGTGTCAGCCATTTGCCCGGCACGCAGTACCAGATCGACCTTGCCCAGGTTCGAGCCGCCCATGTCGACGAAACTGTCGATCAAGTGCAACTGCACATCCAGCCCCGGGTAGAGGACGAGAAAGTCGGCGATCACCGGTGCCAGATGCCGTCGCCCGAACGCGGCGGGGGCGTCGATGCGAATCAAGCCTTCCGGCGCGCTGCTCAAGGACACGGCTTCGGCCCGCGCCAGTTGCAACTCGGCGACAATGCGCCGGGCACGTTCGGCAAACGCCAGACCGGCGGGTGTGGCTCTGACGGCGTGAGTGCTGCGTATAAATAACTGACTGCCGACGGCGCTTTCCAGGCTGTCGATGCGTCGCGCAACGGCCGAAGGTGTCAGCGGATGACGGCGCGAGGCGGCGGAAAAACTGCCACTCTCCAGCACATCGAGAAACAACTCTAATTGTTCAGTCAGTTGGTTGGGGTTCATAAGAATTCACGCTTGTGCGAAATCAGCATAGCCATTGTGCGTTGCTGTGCGTTTCCCCGCCAGCCATGACTGCGTAGGATGAATCGCCTGACGTAAGAGGAATTGAGCTGTGATGGAGTTTTTGTTGTACCTGCTGTTCGGCGCCGCGCTTGGCACCCTTGGCGGCATTTTCGGCATCGGCGGCGGCTTGATTGCTATCCCGCTGCTTGGTGTGTGGTTCGGCCTCGATCAGCAGATTGCCCAAGGCACCGCGCTGGTCATGGTGGTGCCGAACGTGATGTTGGCGCTGTGGCGCTATCACCAGCGCAATCGCATCGAACTGCGGCATGCGTTGCCCTTGGCTTTGATGGGTTTTTGCTTTGCGTGGATCGGTTCGATCTGGGCGGTGGGTATCGATGCGCAAACCATGCGCATCGGTTTTGTCGCTTTCCTGGTGGTGCTCTCGGCGTACAACCTGCTGAAGATGTTCGGCAAGCAACCCGCTGCGACTTCCGAGATGCGCTATTCCTGGCCTTGGCTCGGCGTTCTCGGTGCGGCGTCCGGAACCATGGGCGGCTTGTTCGGTGTCGGCGGTGCCGTGGTGGCAACGCCGGTGCTGACCAGCCTCTTCGGCACCACGCAAGTGGTCGCTCAGGGCTTGTCGCTGGCGCTGGCGTTGCCAAGCACCGGCGTGACCCTGGTGACCTACGCGGTACATCACGAAGTGGACTGGATGATCGGCCTGCCGCTGGCCATCGGCGGTCTGGCGAGCATCAGTTGGGGGGTGAAAGTTGCCCACGCCATGCCGGAAAAACTTCTGCGCGGGCTGTTCTGCGGTTTTCTGGTGCTGTGTGCGGTGATGCTCGCGTTTAAAGTTTAAAACCTTCGACGATATGCTCGGCCAGGCACTCGGTGATCGGCGACGGATTGTTCAGGTTGCGGATCAGCATGATGCTGGCCTCGGGCAACAGCGGCAGATCTTCGGCGGCGCCGAGAATGCGCATGTCCGGGGTGATCAGGCTTTCCAGTTGCGCGGTGATCGCCAGACCCGCGCTCACCACTGCCATCAACGCCGAGAGGCTGGTGCTGTTATATGCGATGCGGTATTCGCGGCCCATCGCATCCAGTGCGTTACACGCCCACAAGCGGCAGAAACAATCACTGTTGAACATCGCCAGAGGTAGTGGCGTTTGTTCGTGGGCGCTGAAATTCTGCGCCTCGGCCCAGACAAAACGCTCCTTGCGCAGCAACTGACCGATTTCGTTGCCCGGTTCACGGGTGACGATCGACAAATCCAGGTCAGTACGCTGCAACAGTTGTTTGGTCGATTCGCAATGCACTTCGATCTGGATCAGTGGATAGAACTGCGCAAACCGCGACAGGATCCCCGGCAGAAAACGCATCACGTAGTCATCCGGCGTGCCGATGCGCACGGTGCCGACCATGTGCGGCTCGCGCAAGGTGTTGAACACTTCGCTGTGCAGCTTGAGGATGCGCCGCGCGTATCCGAGCAGCACCTGGCCTTCAGCGGTCAGACGCACCTGGCGTCCGTCGCGCTCGAACAACTGCCGCTGCAACACGTCTTCTTCCAGACGCTTCATCTGCATGCTCACCGCCGACTGCGTGCGGTTGACCATTTCGCCGGCGCGGGTGAAACCGCCCTGATCGGCAATCGCGACAAAGGTGCGCAGGACATCGGTATCGATACTGGGGTAGGCCGACAATTGATGAATCTCCGTGATGCATGCCATCAGAAACATTCGTTGGATTGATCTTAGCGCCGGCGCGAGACTTGAGCCATCCACAAAGGAGGCAACACGATGAAAGGTCAAAGAGAGTATGTAGACGACGCAAAATTTTCCGGCCACGGCCATCTCGTTTCCGACCTGCTGCACAAGTTTAGCCGCTGGTACGAATTGCACCGTGAACGCGAGTTGCTTGCCAGTCTGAGCGACGAAGCGTTGAAAGACATCGGCGTCAGTCGTGCCGACGTTGAACACGAGTCCGTGCGGCCGTTCTGGGATGATCCGATGCATAAATGACCCGCTGCATAAATGATCAGCAGAACGCTACACAAACCCTCTTCCAGTGAGGTAGGTTGCGAGCAGACAAGGAGATGCTCATGCCCGCGACTCTGGCCTTTTCCCTCAAACAGGCGCGACGACTGGCGCTGGCTGCCCAAGGGTTCAACGGGCGCCAGCCGCCGACCGTCAAGGCGCCACACGTCAACCGGCTGATCGAAAGGCTGGGTTTGCTGCAAATCGACTCCGTCAACGCCGTGGTGCGCTCGCACTACCTGCCGCTGTTTTCCCGTCTCGGCTCCTATTCTTCCGATTTGCTCGACCAGGCTGCCTGGAGTTCGGGGCGACGTCGCACGTTGTTCGAATACTGGGGACACGAAGCCTCGTTGCTGCCGATGTCGATGTATCCGTTGCTGGGCTGGCGCATGCAGCGGGCCAGGCGTGGCGAGGATATTTATCAGCAACTGGCCAGATTCGGTCGCGAGCAGCAGGACGTGGTGCGTCGGGTCTTGAATTCGGTGGAAGAGCAGGGCGCGTTGGGCGCCGGCAGCCTTTCAACCCGTGCAGACAAGGCCGGGCCGTGGTGGGACTGGAGCGCGGAAAAGCATGCGCTGGAGTGGCTGTTCGCGGCGGGTGAAGTGACGGTGGCGGGGCGGCGTGGTTTTGAGCGTTTGTATGATTTGCCGGAGCGGGTGATCCCTTCATCGATCCTGCAACAGGCGTTGCCTGATGAAGCCGAAGCGCAACGTGGCCTGCTATTGCACGCGGCACAGGCCTTGGGTGTCGGTACTGAAAAAGACCTGCGTGATTACTTTCGCCTGAATCCGGCGGATGCGCGGCCACGTCTCGCGGAACTGGTCGAGGCCGGGCAATTGCAGATGTGCGAGGTTGCCGGTTGGCGGCAAATCGCCTATTGCCTGCCGGAGCCGAGCGTCCCGCGCAAGGTCATGGCCAGTGCGCTGCTGTCGCCCTTTGATTCGTTGATCTGGGAGCGTAGCCGGACTGAGCGCTTGTTCGATTTTCGCTATCGGCTGGAGATTTATACGCCACAGGACAAACGGGTTTACGGCTATTACGTGTTGCCGTTTTTGCACAACGAGCGGATTGCTGCGCGGGTGGATTTGCGGGCTGAGCGGGCGGCGGGGCAGTTGGCGGTGCATGCGCTGCACGAGGAAGCGCCGGGGCTGGATGAGCAGGGGATGCTGGCGCTGGCGGAGAATCTGCGGCGGATGGCGGATTGGTTGGGGCTGGCGCGGGTGCAGTTGAATTGTCAGCGCGAGAGTGCGGCGCGGTTGCGGGTGGCATTGGCCGAGATCGGTGGTGACTGAGTTGGCCCCTTCGCGAGCAAGCTCGCTCCCACACTGGATCTGTGTCGTACACAAAACCTATGTGGGAGCGAGCCTGCTCGCGAAGGAGGCGACGCGGTCTAGCGGCGAACTTGTTTCAGGGTTTCGGCAATCAAAAACGCCAACTCCAGCGACTGGTCAGCATTCATCCGTGGATCACAGTGCGTGTGATAGCGATCCGACAAGCCATCTTCAGTAATCGGCCGTGCACCACCGATGCACTCGGTGACATTCTGCCCGGTCATCTCGATGTGAATGCCGCCGGCATAACTGCCTTCCGCCTCGTGCACCTGGAAGAACTGTTTAACCTCGCCAAGGATCTGCGCAAAGTCGCGGGTCTTGTAGCCGCTGCTGGCCTTGATGGTGTTGCCGTGCATCGGGTCGGAACTCCACAGCACTTGCTTGCCTTCGCGCTGCACCGCGCGGATCAGCGCCGGCAGGTGATCGCCCACCTTGTTCGCGCCCATCCGCGCAATCAGGTTGAGGCGCCCCGGATCGTTGTCCGGGTTGAGCGCGTCGATCAGGCGGATCAGGTCATCGGGATCCATGCTTGGGCCGACTTTGACGCCGATCGGGTTGTTCACCCCGCGCAGGAATTCGACGTGCGCGCCGTCGAGCTGACGAGTACGGTCACCGATCCACAGCATGTGCGCCGAGCAATCGTAGTAATCGTTGGTCAGGCTGTCGCGGCGCACGAAGGCTTCTTCGTAGTTCAGCAGCAGTGCTTCGTGGGCGGTGAAGAAGCTGGTTTCGCGCAGTTGCGGCGAGCTGTCCATGCCGCAGGCGCGCATGAACGCCAGGGTTTCATCGATGCGGTCGGCGAGGTGACTGTATTTTTCAGCCAGCGCCGAGTTGGCGATGAAATCGAGGTTCCACTTGTGCACTTGGTGCAGGTCGGCAAAACCGCCCTGAGCAAACGCGCGCAGCAGGTTCAGGGTCGCGGTGGACTGGTGATAGGACTGCAGCAGGCGCTCTGGATCCGGCACGCGGCTCTTTTCGTCGAAGCCGATGCCGTTGACGATGTCGCCCCGGTAAGCCGGCAGCGTCACGCCGTCGATGGTCTCGTCGTTGGCCGAGCGCGGTTTGGCAAACTGACCGGCCATGCGCCCGACCTTGACCACCGGGCAGCCAGCGGCGAAGGTCATGACGATCGCCATTTGCAGTAACACTTTGAACGTGTCGCGAATCTTCGCAGCGGAGAATTCGGCAAAACTTTCCGCGCAATCACCGCCCTGCAGCAGGAATGCCCGGCCCTGGGTGACTTCGGCAAACTGGCGGCGCAGTTCGCGCGCTTCGCCGGCAAACACCAGTGGCGGATAGCTGGCCAGCGTCTGCTCGACCTGGCGCAGATGCGCCGCGTCAGGATATTGGGGTTGTTGCTGGATCGGCAGGGCGCGCCAGCTATCAGGACTCCACGGTTGGCTCATCACGGTCTCTAATTGGTTCTACGCACGGGAAGCCCATGGTAGCAGCAATTAGTACGTGACCTGCTCCCGCCCCATCGCCGACAATCGCCGTTTTGCCACGGCGCCACAGCGGTGCCATCGCGTCACCGCGCCCGGTGACCATCAGGAGACGAAATGACTGAGGAGCGCGTCGAGCATCTGCTCGCCGAAGTACAGGATGAGTTCGGCGTGATTCGCGTGCTGGAAGTGGCCGATTACCGCTTTCTCGAGTTCGGCGATGCGATCGAGCAGAGCTGCGTGTTCACCGCCGACCCGAGCTGGCTAGAATACGATTACACCCGCGCGATGCTGATCGGCGCGTTGTGCCACGAGCAGCCGGAGAGCGCGCTGTTTCTCGGGCTCGGCGCTGGTACATTGACCCAGGCCTGCCTCAAGTTCCTGCCGCTGGAAGATGTCGAAGCCATTGAACTGCGTCCGGATGTGCCGCGCCTGGCCATCGAATACCTTGGCCTGGACGATGATCCGCGGCTGTACATCCGTGTTGGCGATGCGCTGGAGTTACTGCCGACGGCTGAGCCGGCGGATCTGATTTTTGTCGACCTGTATACCGATGTCGGTCCGGGCGTTGGGCATCTGGCCTGGAGTTTTCTCGGCGACTGCCAGAAGCGTCTGAATCCGGGGGGCTGGCTGGTGATCAATCAGTGGGCCACCGATGACGGCAAGCCTCTGGGCGCGGCGTTGTTGCGCGGGCTGTATCACCGGCATTACTGGGAATTGCCGGTGAAGGAGGGCAACGTGATTCTGATTGTGCCGGCGGACCTCGATCAGGAGCTGGACATGCAGGCACTGACGACCCGGGCTGAAGCGCTGGCGCCGCGGTTGGGGTATTCGTTGCAGTCGTTGATCAACAGTATTCGCCTGGCGACCTGAGTCGTCAGTGACGGCCTCTTCGCGAGCAGGCTCGCTCCAACATTGGAATGCATTTTCCCTGTGGGAGCGAGCCTGCTCGCGAAGAGGATCTGATAACCAGCAAATATTTCAGATCCCTTTGAAGACTCCAGGCCGCCGCTCCACCAGCGACCGCACCCCTTCCTTGGCGTCCTCACTCGCCAACAATTTCTTCACCAACGCCGGTAACCCTTGCGCGGCCGCCGTCTCACCCTCATACCTTGCCTGCCGCGCCGACATCAACGTCGCCTGCACCCCCAACGGCGCCTGCCGGGCAATCCGCTCAGCCAATTCAATCGCCCGCGGCAACAGGTCTTCGCTGGCCATGACTTCCTGCACCAACCCCAGGTGCAATGCCTCGTGCGCATCAAACTCATCGCCGGTCAGCAGCCAGCGCATCGCGTTGCCCCAACCGGCGATCTGCTGAAAACGTAAAGTCGCACCACCAAAAGGAAAGATCCCACGCTGCACTTCCATCTGCGCGAAGCGGGTATTGCTCGCACACAGGTTTATATCGGCTGCCAGCATCAGCTCGATGCCGATGGTCAGGCAGTAACCCTGCGCGGCGACAATCACTGGTTTGCTCACCCGTGGCCCGACGAAAACGCCCCACGGATCGCAACCGCCGGTCGGAACCTGCCAGCCCTGGGCGAGGGCGGAACTGGCGTTGACCAGATCCAGGCCAGCGGTAAAGTGCTCGCCATGCCCGAACACCACCGCCACCCGCGCTTCGCTGTCGGCCTCGAACTCGCCGTAGGCCAGGCTCAGCTCGTTGAGCAGGTCGAGGTCGAAAGCATTGCGCTTGGCCGCTCGATCCAGGCCAATCAGATGGACGTGACCACGACGTTCACGGCTGACGCGGCCGGGGCAGGGCTGATTCATGGGTAGATCCTCGGGCGGGAAGGGCGGGTGCAGCGACGGTATGCCGCACATCAGTGAATCGTTTAAGCGTCATCGCCCGCAGGGCCGGGCCTTTGAAAAATAGACCTTCGCGCGATTATCCGCAAAACCCCGTTACACAGCGGTGACACGCTCATTCAGGCAATAAAAAAAGCTCCCTTTTTGGGCAAAATCCGGTATAGTGCGCGCCGGCCTTTAACCGGGCCGCGTTTAGGTAGCGCATTTCCCGAAGTCAGCTTCGGCTGCACGTCCGCATTGCGGGCTCTTCCCGGACGATTCTTTTTTTCATTCATTCGTTTTCGCAAATCCCCGCCGACAAAGCTGCCAGGGCGACTCTTGAGTCTCAACACGGCATGCGCAGCTTTGGAGCATGGGTCTTTGCGGATGCACTTAGAGGCAGACCCATGACCCAGGAAACCGGCGGATTCGCCGCTTTTAATCTTAACCCGAATATTCTTGCAGCCGTCGCAGCGACTGGCTACGAAGAGCCTTCGGCGATTCAGCAGCAATCGATCCCGATCATCATGGCCGGCCAGGACATGATTGGTCAGGCGCAAACCGGTACCGGTAAAACCGCCGCGTTCGCACTGCCTATTCTGCACCGCATCGATCCTGCCAAGCGCGAACCGCAAGCCCTGATCCTGGCGCCAACTCGTGAGTTGGCGCTGCAAGTAGCAACCGCTTTTGAAACCTACGCCAAGCAAATGCCGGGCGTTACCGTTGTGGCCGTTTACGGCGGCGCGCCTATGGGCCCACAACTGAAAGCAATCCGTAATGGCGCACAGATCGTTGTCGCCACTCCGGGCCGTCTGTGCGACCACCTGCGTCGCGACGAAAAAGTTCTGTCGACCGTGAACCACCTGGTTCTCGACGAAGCTGACGAAATGTTGAAACTGGGCTTCATGGATGACCTGGAAGTCATCTTCAAGGCTCTGCCAGCGACCCGTCAGACCGTTTTGTTCTCGGCTACCCTGCCGCAGTCGATCCGCGCCATTGCCGAACGCCATCTGCGCGATCCGCAACACGTGAAGATCCAGACCAAGACCCAGACCGTTACCGCGATCGAACAGGCTCACCTGTTGGTTCACGCTGACCAGAAGACTTCGGCCGTTCTCAGCTTGCTGGAAGTGGAAGATTTCGACGCTCTGATCATGTTCGTACGCACCAAGCAAGCGACCCTGGATCTGGCCAGCGCCCTCGACGCCAAAGGCTACAAAGCCGCGGCGCTGAACGGTGACATCGCCCAGAACCAGCGTGAGCGCGTTATTGACTCGCTGAAAGATGGCCGTCTGGACATCGTTGTCGCGACCGACGTAGCTGCTCGTGGTCTGGACGTTCCGCGCATCACTCACGTGTTCAACGTTGACATGCCGTACGACCCAGAGTCCTACGTTCACCGTATCGGCCGTACTGGCCGTGCCGGTCGCGAAGGTCGTGCACTGCTGCTGGTGACTCCACGTGAGCGCCGCATGCTGCAGGTGATCGAGCGTGTAACCGGTCAGAAAGTTGCTGAAGTACGCCTGCCGGACGCTCAAGCCGTTCTCGATGCGCGCATCAAAAAACTGACCAACAGCCTGTCGCCGCTGGTCGCTGATGCCGAATCGACCCACGGTGAGCTGCTCGATCGTCTGACTGCAGACATCGGTTGCACCCCGCGTGCTCTGGCTGCTGCGCTGCTGCGCAAAGCCACCAACGGTCAAGCGCTGAACCTGGCGGCGATCGAGAAGGAACGTCCACTGGTGCCGAACAACGCACCGCGTGGCGACCGTCCTGAGCGCACTGGTGATCGTCCTGATCGTGGTGACCGCGAGCGTCGCGCGCCAATGCCTTTGGGCGAAGGCCGTGCTCGTTGCCGTACCGCGCTGGGTGCGCGTGACGGTATCGCTGCGAAGAACCTGCTGGGCGCCATCCTCAACGAAGGCGGTCTGGCCCGTGAAGCGATCGGTCGCATCCAGGTGCGTGACAGCTTCAGCCTCGTCGAGCTGCCGGAAGATGGTCTGGACAAACTCCTGACCAAACTGAAGGACACTCGCGTTGCCGGTAAGCAGCTGAAGCTGCGTCGCTATCGCGAAGATTGATCCGCCCTTGGGCTGATTGATCGAACATAAAAAATCCCCGACTGGTTCGGGGATTTTTTTTGCCTGTTTTTTGCCTTTGTGAGCGAGCCTGCTCGCGAAGGCGTCAACCGAAGCGGTAAATATCCATGCCCAGCGCACCCATTGTGAATCCCTTGTGCGCCACGCTGAACTCACCGCCCGCACCCCGGGCAAAATACAACGGCAACAAATGCTCATCACTCGGATGACTGCGCACCGCATGCGGCGCCTGCTGACGATAATCATGCAGCGCTGCCTCATCGTCGGCCGCGAGCTTGTCGATCACCCAATCACGGAAATCCCGCGCCCAGGGCTCAACGCTTTCCGGGCCGGCGTGCCAGTCCAGTTCGCGCAGGTTGTGCGTGATGCTGCCGGAGCCGATCAGCAAAATGCCCTGATCACGCAGACTCGCCAGTGCCCGGCCGACTCGGGTTTGCAGCGCCGGGCCCGCGCGGCTAGGTAGCGAAACCTGCACCACTGGAATATCCGCCAGCGGGTACATCAGCGACAGTGGCACCCAAACACCGTGATCGAACGGGCGTTGCGGATCGAGACGGGCAGGTAGGTTGTTGGCAGTCAGTAGATCAGCCACCTCAGCAGCCAGTTGCGGATTACCCGGTGCCGGATACTGCACTTCAAACAGCGCCCGGGGAAAGCCGCCGAAGTCATGCCAGGTTTCCGGTTGTGCATGGCTGCTGACCAGCAGTTCCTGGCTTTCCCAGTGCGCGGAGACGATGACGATGGCTTTGGGTTTCGGCAATTCGGCGGCCAGACGAGCCAGAGCCGGGCCACTGGCGCCGGGCTCCAGGGCCAGCATGGGTGAACCATGGGAAATGAACAGGCTGGGCAACATGATGGGTTCCTGAGCGTTAAGATGGCTTCATCTTCAGTCAGATCATTGATCTAAATCTAATATAAGTTTTAACGCTTTTTGATCGAATTATTGGGAGTGATGCATGCAACCTGAGTTTTGGCACAAGAAGTGGGCTTCGGGGCAGATTGGTTTCCATCTGCCTGAGGTAAACCCGTATTTGCAGCGGCACTGGGCGGTATCGGCTGCGGCGCGAGTGCTCGTGCCTCTGTGTGGGAAAAGTCTGGATCTGGCGTGGCTGGCCGGACGCGGTCATCAGGTGCTCGGGGTCGAACTGTCGGAAAAGGCTATCGAGGACTTTTTCAGTGAACATCAGGTGCAGCCGCAGATTAGCCAGAAGGGCGCGTTCAAGGTCTATCGCGGTGATGCCATCGAACTGTGGTGCGGTGACTTTTTTGCGCTGACGGCCGCCGATGTGGCCGATTGCGTCGCGTTGTACGACCGCGCCGCGCTGATTGCCTTGCCGGCGACGATGCGTGAGCGCTATGCGGCGCATCTTCAGCAGATTCTGCCGCAGGGTGTGCACGGGTTGTTGATTACGCTGGACTACGATCAGGCGCAGATGCCGGGGCCGCCGTTTGCGGTGGGGGATGATGAGGTGCAGCGGTTGCTGAGTGGTGCCTGGCAGGTGCAGATGCTGGAAGAGCAGGATGTGCTGGGGGAGAGCGGGAAGTTCCTTCAGGCTGGCGTGACGCGGCTGGAGGAGCGGGTCTACCGGGTTTCTTCCCGATAGTTTGTTGGCGCCGTTACGGGCCTCTTCGCGAGCAAGCTCGCTCCCACAGTGATTTGTGCTATGTCACAGATTGCCTAAACACCGCAGAACTCTGTGGGAGCGAGCTTGCTCGCGAAAGGGCCGGCACTGTCGGCGCACAATCCAAAGATGTAAAAAAGGCCCGCATCACTGCGGGCCTTTTTCATTGTTACACCGGTCGGATCAACCGCGACGACGCAGGGCGTCGATACGCTCTTCCAGCGGCGGGTGGCTCATGAACATGCGGGCAAAGCCCTGTTTGATACCACCGTTGATGCCAAAGGCGTTAAGGGTGTCCGGCATGTGCACCGGCAGGCCCTGTTCGGCGCGCAGGCGTTGCAGTGCGCCGATCATTGCGCTGGTACCGGCCAGGCGGGCGCCGGCTTCGTCGGCACGGAATTCGCGCTTGCGCGAGAACCACATGACGATCGCACTGGCGAGAATGCCCAGTACCAGTTCGGCAAAAATGGTCGCCACGTAGTAGGCGATGCCTTGGCCTTCTTCGTTCTTGAAGATCACTTTGTCGACGAAGTTGCCGATGATCCGCGCAAAGAACATCACGAAGGTGTTCACCACGCCCTGGATCAGCGCCAGGGTGACCATGTCGCCGTTGGCGACGTGGCCGATTTCGTGGGCCAGCACGGCTTTCACTTCATCGGGTGAGAAGCGCTCGAGCAAGCCCTGGCTGACCGCGACCAACGCGTCGTTCTTGTTCCAGCCGGTGGCGAAGGCGTTTGCTTCGTAGGCCGGGAAAATACCGACTTCGGGCATCTTGATCCCGGCTTCGCGGGACAGTTGCTCGACAGTTTGCAGCAGCCATTGCTCATGCCGGGTACGTGGCTGGCTGATGATCTGGGTGCCAGTGCTCATCTTCGCCATCCACTTGGAGATGAACAGCGAGAACAGCGAGCCGGCGAAACCAAAGACCGCACAGAAAACCAGCAGCTGACTAAGGTCGAGATCAACCCCGTTGGCCGCCATGAACCCGTTGAAGCCGAACAGGCTCAGGGTGATGCTGGCTATCAGCACGACCGCCAGGTTAGTGGCCAAAAACAGCAGGATGCGCATCATGGTTGTAGAAATCTCCTCAAGCTAAAGATGTAGCGTACTGCGGGGTATATAAGGTGCTGCACCGGGCTATTCAACTGAGTGACTATTTCAAACTGTGTCCTACAGCGGATTCTTCGGTGCCCGGCACATTTCCCACGACAGATAACGATAGGGATGACGGCCAGCCGCGACCCGTCGCCATTAAGCTGGACGCAGGTAAACGGTACGAATCGCAAGTGTAGAAGGCGTGCGCGGACGCGGAACGCAGAAGTGTTGCTGAATCAGACAGTGCGCAACGTTTGGCCGTTGCGCACTGCTGGCCAGTTACTGGCGGTAGGACTTGAGGAAGTTGCCGATACGGCCGATGGCCATTTCCAGATCGTCGACGCGGGGCAGGGTGACCACGCGGAAGTGATCCGGCCACGGCCAGTTGAACGCCGTGCCCTGTACCACCAGCAGCTTCTCGGAGAGCAGCAGGTCGAGGACGAATTTCTCGTCGTTATGGATCGGGCAGACTTTCGGGTCGATCTTCGGGAACGCATACAGCGCGCCCATCGGCTTGACGCAGCTCACGCCTGGAATGTCGTTAAGCAATTCCCAGGTGCGGTTACGCTGTTCCAGCAGACGACCCTGCGGCAGCACCAGGTCGTTGATGCTCTGATAGCCGCCCAATGCGGTCTGGATCGCATGCTGGCTCGGCACGTTGGCGCACAGGCGCATGTTGGCCAGCATGTCGATGCCTTCGATGTAGCTCTGGGCATTGTGCTTCGGCCCGGAAATGGCGATCCAGCCGGAGCGGAAACCCGCCACACGGTACGACTTCGACAGACCGTTGAAGGTCAAGCACAGCAAGTCCGGGGCTAGCGACGCGGTGCAGATGTGCACGGCATCGTCGTACAAAATTTTGTCGTAGATCTCGTCGGAGAACACCACCAGGTTGTGCGCACGGGCGATTTCCAGCATGCCCAGCAACACTTCCTTCGAATACACCGCGCCGGTCGGGTTGTTCGGGTTGATGATCACCATCGCTTTGGTGTTCGGGGTGATCTTGGCCTTGATGTCGGCCAGATCCGGGAACCAGTCGGCGCCTTCGTCGCACAGGTAATGTACGGCGTTACCGCCGGCGAGGCTGACGGCGGCAGTCCACAACGGGTAGTCCGGGGCGGGCACCAGCACTTCGTCGCCGTTGTTGAGCAGAGCCTGCAACGACATCACGATCAGTTCGGAAACGCCGTTACCCAGATAGATGTCTTCGATGCCGACACCTTCAACATTCTTCTGCTGGTAGTACTGCATCACCGCTTTACGCGCGCTGAACAGACCTTTGGAGTCGCTGTAGCCTTGCGCGGTCGGCAGGTTGCGGATCACATCCTGAAGAATTTCGTCCGGCGCTTCGAAACCAAACGGCGCCGGGTTGCCGATGTTCAGCTTGAGGATGCGCTGGCCTTCCTCTTCCAGTCGTTTGGCGTGCTTGAGCACCGGGCCGCGAATGTCGTAGCAGACGTTGGCGAGCTTGTTCGATTTGCTGAACTGCATGGCGATGTGATCCCGAAAATGAACGATCCAGGCGGCGGATGGACAACCGTACTGGGATTCCTGCGTCTTCACACAGGCGGACGTCTTGAGCCGTGGCTCCCATAATCCGTTTGAATGCGCCCGGTCTGGCTGCCAGACTGGTGCGTGACGAGGCGCAATCATACGTGCCGCCCGATCCGTGGAAAAGGTACAGATCGGGCTTTTTCAGCCGCTGAGGTGTGATGATGGAAAAGTTGGAAAAAACCCTGGAAGAATGGCGGGCGATGCTCGACCCTGAGCAGTACAACGTTTGTCGTCTGAGCGCGACCGAGCGCCCGTTCTCCGGCAAATACAACGACACCAAGACCGATGGTATCTACCACTGCGTCTGCTGCAACGAGCCGTTGTTCGACTCCAAGACCAAATTCGACTCCGGCTGCGGCTGGCCGAGCTTCTACGCGCCAATCGGCGAAAGCGCGATGACCGAAATCCGTGACATCAGCCACGGCATGATCCGCACGGAAGTGAAGTGCGCGCGCTGTGATGCGCATCTGGGCCATGTGTTCCCGGACGGCCCGCCGCCGACTGGTTTGCGTTATTGCATCAATTCGGTTTGCCTGGATCTGGTTCCACGCGCATAAACGAATGAAGGCGACCTTCGGGTCGCCTTATTATTCGATAATTAAATTGCACACAATTTAATTGCTCGCTATGTTTGATCTTTCTTGACTGTCTGCGGAGCCCGACGCCATGAGCGACAACCTGTTGAACATTCCGTGCACTACCATCAAGGGGGAGCAAAAGACCCTCGCCGATTTCGCCGGTAAAGCGGTTTTAGTGGTCAACACCGCAAGCAAATGCGGTTTCACCCCACAGTACAAAGGCCTCGAAGAACTGTGGCAGACCTACAAGGATCAGGGCCTGGTGGTTCTGGGCTTTCCGTGCAATCAGTTCGGCAAGCAGGAGCCGGGTAACGAAGGGGCGATCAGTGAGTTCTGCGAGCTGAACTTCGGCGTCAGCTTCCCGCTGTTCAAGAAGATAGACGTTAACGGTGGAGACGCGCATCCGCTGTTCGTGCAGCTGAAAAAACGCGCGCCGGGCCTGCTTGGCTCCCAAGGCATCAAGTGGAACTTCACCAAGTTCCTGATTGGCAAGGACGGAAAACTGGTCAAGCGTTTTGCCCCGACCACCAAGCCGCAGGAGCTGAGCGGCGAGATCGAAGCCCTGCTCAAATGAACAGCTTGCCGGTCGATTCGCTGAGGCTCGACAACCAGTTGTGCTTCAAGCTGTACGCCGCCTCTCGAGCGGTGATTCGTGCCTACAAACCGATGCTCGATCAGCTCGGCCTGACGTACCCGCAATATCTGGCGATGCTGGTGTTGTGGGAATGGCAGGACGCTGCACCGGAGCAACCGACGGTCAAGGCGTTGGGCGAGCGTCTGGCACTGGACTCGGGCACGCTGACGCCATTGCTCAAGCGTCTGGAGCAGTTGCAATGGGTGCAGCGTCAGCGTTCAACGCGTGACGAGCGCGAAGTGCACTTGAGTCTGACACCGGCAGGCCAAGCCTTGCGCGAGCAGGTCGGACCGCTCAAGGCCCGATTGCTGTGCGACAGCGGGGTGGATCTGGACCGTCTCAATGAGTTGCGTGACGGCCTCGATCACTTGCTGGGGCAGATCAAAGCGCTGTCGTAGTCGGGATCCACTGATCGAGCAGCGCCGCCAGCTCTTCACGGCGAAACGGCTTGGCCAGATAGTCGCTCATGCCGGCTGCGCGGCAGCGTTCGCGTTCCTCGGACATGGCGTTGGCGGTCAGAGCGACGATGGGCAGGCTCGGCCAGCGCCCGCTCTGACGGATCTGCCGGCTGGCTTCGTAGCCATCCATCACGGGCATGTTGCAGTCCATCAGCACCAGATCGAATTCGTGATACTCCAACTGATCCAGCGCTTCGGCACCGTGGGCGGCGACGATGACCTCGCAGCCCAGTTTGCCGAGCATGCCTTTGGCCACCAGTTGATTGACCGGGTTGTCCTCAACCAGCAACACCCGCCCGCGCCGCACCGAGGGAGACGTTTCGAGTTGCGCATCGTTAACGGCGACCACGTCCGGTTGCAGGGTGCGTCGCAGGTTCTGGTACAGAGCATTTCGCGCCAATGGTCGGGCCTGTTGCTGCAGAGGCGCGAGTGCGGCGGCTTCTTCGCTCGGCAGGAAACTGCCGTAGGCGGTTACCAGCAGAATCGGTGCCCCAAGCGTCGGGCGCAAGCCGAACAGACACTCCGGACAATCGGTGATCACCACGTCCGGCGTCAGGCCCAGCAGTGAGTCATCGATGGTGCGCTGCTCATATGCAAGTCCCCACACCGGCAGCAGGCTCTGCAACAGTTCCGCCAGTCCACTGCTGGCAGCGGTGATGGCGAGGATTTTTCCGTGCAGCGGCGCCGGAACCAGTGCGCGGGTATGACACGGCAGTGGCAGCTCGGCACAGAACTGACTGCCGAAACCGGTTTCGGAACTGATGGTCAGGCGCCCCTGCATGGCTTCGCAGAGGTTGTAGGTCAGCGCCAGACCCAGCCCGGTGCCGCCGTATTGTCGAGTGATGCCGGCGCCCGCTTGAGTGAACGGCTGGAAGATTTTCAGCTGCGCGTCCTGGGCGATACCGATGCCGGTGTCGCAGATCTCGATGCGCACGCCATCCTTGTAGGTCGACAAGCGCACATCCACCCGGCCGAAGCGGGTGAATTTCAGCGCGTTGGACAGCAGATTGCTGACGATCTGCCGCACGCGGGTCGGATCGCCCAGCACCAGTGCCGGGAAGTGCGGGTCGATCAGGCAGGTCAGTTCGACGCTCGGCGCGGCATTCTGCGACAGCAGATTGGCGGTGTCTTCGATCAACGAGCCAAGATCGAACGGGATGTGCTCAAGCTCCAGTTGCCCGGCATCGAACTTCGACAGGTCGAGAATATCGTTGAGCAATTCGACCAGCACCTTGCCCGAGTCGTGGGCGATCGACAGTTGTTGCTGCTGTTCGGCATTCAACGGACCGTCGAGTGACAGCGCGATCATTCCCAGCAGGCCGTTGAGCGGCGTGCGGATCTCATGGCTCATGTTGGCGAGGAACGCCGAGCGGGCCTCGGCCATTTCCAGGGCGGTGCTGCGGGCGACTTCGAGTTCCTGATTGGACTGGCTCAGCCGTGCGTTGATCGCCTTGAGTTCAGCGGTGCGCGCCGAGACGATGTTTTCCAGTTGTCCGAGGTAGTCGGTCAGACGGTTTTCGGCGTTGCGTCGCTGCTGGATCTCGGTGGCAATGTTCTCGAATTGCTGATTGGCGACTTTGACCAGCACGCCGATTTCATCGTTGCCGTGGCCGGACGGGCACTCCAGCGTGGTCGGCTCGGCGCTGCGCGGGTCGCGCCCGCTGAGTTCGCGGATGACCCGCACCAGTGGTTTGGTCAACATCACATAGAACAGCGCCAACAGGATGCCGGTGAGAATCAGGCTGCGGGCGAAGCCATTGAGCAGGGTCACCTCGGCGCGGCGCAGGAAGCGGCTGCCGAAGGCATAGGTGTCGACCTCAAGGCTTAACACGCCCAGCGATTCATTGGGCAGATGATCCAGATACAGACGGTCTTCGAACTGGCGTTTGGCGCCAAACAGGAAGTCGCTGATGACCCGATAGCCGCTTTGCAGTTCCGGTCGTTTGACGCTGGCCAGCACCGTATTGTTGTTGTCGATCAGTTGCGCAGAAATGATCGCCGGCGAGCGCAACAGGCCCAGGGTCAGTTCCTGCGCCAGTTCGGCGTCGATGTTGTAGGCGATCCGTGAGGCCGGGTTGTGGCTGATTTCCAGCAAAGACAGGATTTCACGGTTGATGGAGGCGTCTTCACTGGCATAATCGATGCCGATTTGCAGCAGGCTGAGCAGCGTGCCCAGAATGAACCCGACCAGCACGGTAAGCCTGGCTTGCTTGTAAGACAGCCGGTGGGTGAATTTGATATCCATGGGGTGTTGAACCACTTCCGTTTCCCTTCGCTGCTCAAGCATAGTCGATCATGTATGGATACCGAGGTTCCCGAATCGCCTTGTAACAAGGCTTGGTAGGGTGATTTTTATCTGTGTGTCGTCGCATGATTCACCATCATCACTGTGAACGTGCCCGAGGAGAAGACGTGGATTCCCGATTAAATGCTTTTCTTGAACGCGCCGAGTCGGTTCTGGCGCGTATCGAACCGTTGTTGCCGGCACCACGGCCGGTGATCGACTGGGGCACTTGTCTGGCGGCGCGCTGGCAACGCGACGGGCGCAGCGGCTATCTGATGCCGCTGGAAGTCAGCCTCGACATGCGCCTGTCCGACCTGATCGGCGTTGACCGTCAGCTCGAACAACTGGGGCGCAACACCCAGCAGTTTCTCGATGGCATGCCGGCCAACCATGCGTTGCTCTGGGGTTCGCGCGGTACCGGCAAGTCGTCGCTGGTGCGGGCCTTGCTGGCGGAACACGCCGCCGCCGGCCTGCGCCTGATCGAGATCGAGCGTGATCATCTGGCGGATCTGCCGCGGGTGGTCGAGCAGATCGGCAAGCTGCCACAACGCTTCGTGCTGTTTTGCGATGACTTGTCGTTCGAATCCGGTGAAGGCGATTATCGCGTTCTCAAAAGCGTGCTCGACGGCTCGCTTGAGCAGGCCCCGGACAATGTCTTGCTGTACGCCACCTCCAACCGCCGCCACCTGGTGCCGGAAAAGGAGAGCGATAACGAAAACTGGAAACGCGTCGACGGCGAACTGCATCCCAGCGAAGCCGTTGAAGACAAGATCGCGCTGTCGGACCGTTTCGGTCTGTGGCTGTCGTTCTATCCGTTTACCCAAGAACACTTCCTTAACGTCGTCGAACACTGGATCGGTCAGTTGGCCGCCAAGGCCGGCCTGAGCTGGCAGCGCGACGAAGCACTGGACATCCTCGCCGTGCGTTGGGCCACCGGCCGCGGTAATCGCAACGGACGTTGCGCGTACCAATTCGCCCGTTACTGGGTGGGACTGAAATTGTTGGAGCACAAGGCATGATTGATTTGCAACAAAGCGGCCAGGGCCTCGAAGGCTATGGCATGTTGGCCGCACAACTGGAATCGCTGCTGGCGGACGAGCGCGATTTCATCGCCAACGCCGCGCAGTTTTCGGCGTTTCTGTTCAACCAGCTCGATGACCTGAACTGGGCGGGCTTTTACCTCAATCGCAACGAAGAACTGGTGCTTGGTCCGTTCCAGGGGCAGATCGCCTGCGTGCGCATCCCGTTTGGCCGTGGTGTGTGTGGCGCGGCGGCGGCCACTCGGCAAACCCAGCGCGTTGAAGACGTACACGCGTTCCCGGGGCATATCGCCTGCGACAGCGCCTCGAACAGCGAACTGGTCGTACCGTTGGTCAAGGACGGTCGCCTGATCGGTGTACTCGACCTCGACAGCCCGAAGCTGGCGCGTTTTACCGCGCAGGATCAGGCTGGCATTGAGCAACTGGCAGCGATTTTCCTGCGTCTGACCGACTGCTGATCATGCGGTGAGGCCAGCCTTGTGCAACAGGCTGGCCGGATCGACGTTATCGATCTGTGCGGGATCGAGAAAACGCACGGCGTACTGCATGTAAACGCCTTCGTTGATGAACAATCCGAATAGCTGAGCATCGATGTGCGCCTCACGGCACATGGTGGCCATGATCGCCAAGGCCTCGCTCAGGGTTTTGGCCTTTTTATACGGGCGATCGGCTGCGGTCAGCGCCTCAAAGATATCGGCAATCGCCATCATCCGCGCGGGCAGGCTCATGTCCTCACGCTTCAGGCGTTTCGGGTAACCGGTGCCGTCCATTTTTTCATGATGACCGCCGGCAATTTCGGCAATGCTGTCGAGGTGGCCGGGGAAGGGCAGGTGGCTGAGCATCATGATCGTCTGCACCATGTGGTGATTGATCATGTAACGCTCTTCGCGGGTCAGGGTGCCACGGTTGATGCTCAGGTTGTACAGCTCGCCGCGATTGTATTTGTAGTGCGGTACATCCAGTTTGAAGCCCCATGGATTGTCTTCGGGGATCAACTCGTTCGGGTCGCGTTCAAGCAAGTGCTCTGGCTTGTCTGCCAAAAGCTTTTCACTGACCGGCAGATTCGGTGCCGGCGTGCGCGCCTGACGCCGGTTCTCTTCCCATGACACGCCCAAGCGGTCATCAAGGGTGCGCAGCCAGGTGCGTTGCGCCAGATGGTCAAGGCGCTGCAGATCCGCCTCTGCCATCGCTTCACTGCCCAGATTGCAGCGCGCGACAAACGTAAAATCGTCGTCCAGCGCCGTCAGCGTGGCATCGCGCAATTTGGCCAGTGCAGTCTCATCGCCGCCCAGAGCGCGCGCCTGCCAATAGCTGATCCAGGCATCACGCTTGAGCACTTCGAAACGCGTGCGAATTTCATGAATACGGTCGTTGATGGTTTCCAGTTTGGTGGCCTTGTCGACCACGTATTCCGGCGTCGTCACCTTGCCGCAGTCGTGCAGCCACGCGGCAATGTGCAAGGCTTCCCATTCGTCCTCGCTCGGTTGGTAGGCACTGAACGCCGGCGCCTCGCTTGCCGCTGCCGCCTGAGCGAGCATCAACGTCAACTCTGGCACGCGCTGACAATGGCCGCCGGTGTACGGACTCTTGGCGTCGATGGCGCCAGCGAGCAGTTGAATGAAGGCGTCGAGCAATTGCTTCTGGCGGGCTTGCAGGCGTTGGCTCTCGATGCTGACCGCCGCCGCGCCGGAGACAGCCTGGAGGAACGCGATGCGATCAGGGCGCAGTTTTTCCAGATCGGCTGCCGTGCCGCTGTCGCTCACCAGCAGAATCAGCAGGCCGATGGTTTCGTCGTGGCGGTTGTGCAGGCGGATGCCGATCAGATGGATGCGGGGCGATTGCATTGCCAGCAGGACCTTCTGCAAGTCGCCGGCCTGATCGACGCCGAAGTTGCTCACCACGTTATTGGCGCCGACCAATTGTTCAAACCACGCCGGCCCTTTGTTCTGCTGCAGGTCGTGGCCCTGAATGTCGAATGCTTCCAACGCCTGAGACGTACCATCGATCACCAGCCCGTATGGCTCCATGCGGCTGCTGTCGCTTTCACGCAGATAGATCAGCCCTGCCTGCGCCTGCGCAATCTGCACCGTTTCAAATAGCACCCGTTGCAGCAGCGGGGCGAAGCGGGTTTCGGCGCCGAGGGTGTCGGTAATCCGGAAGAAACTCGCCAGAGTGTCTTTCATCCGCGCCATCGACACGCTCAACTGGTCGACTTCAAGCACCGGCGAGCGGCGGGCCAGAGGAAAGTTGAAATCGAAACTGCGAATCGCGTCGGCTTCCTTGACCAGTGCATGCAACGGCTTGACCAGAATTCGCGAAATCACCCAGCCCAGCGGCAGGCACAGTAGCAGGGTCGCGAGGGTGATCAGCGCGCCTTGCCAGCGCAGGCGGTAGGCATCGATCAATAACTCGTCCTCGGGCACCAGCAGCGCCAACTGCAAACCTTTCGGACCGCCCTCCTGAATGTTGCTGCGGGCGACGATCCACTGGCGACCATCGGCTTCCAGGCGATTGCCTGTGGCTGCGCCGGACAACAGCGCATGCAAGCCCGGACTCAGATCCGCCGCTTTGGCCAGATGCGCGCCGCTACTGTCGACGATCAGGCGTTCGCTGTCGGGATAGGCCACGGCGTTGCCGTCGGCATCGAACAGGGCAATTTCGGTGGAGGGTGTGACGACATGTTTGCTCAGCGCCGCCGACAGGGCGACCAGCGTCAGGTCAGCACCGATGACGGCGTTCTCGCCGCTGCGTCGGGCCAGCGTCGTGCCGACATTGCGCGTGGAGAAAAACACGTAGGGCTCGGTGGTGATTTGTTCGTTTTGCTGGCGAGCATGGTTGAACCACGCACGGCTACGCGGATCGTAGCTGTCGTCGGGGTTGTCCTGGCGGCTGATCAGCGACAATGTCTGGTCAAAAAACAGCGATTGCGAGTGCACCGCGCCCTGCGGGTCATGTTCGATACTCCAGACCTGATACGCCGCCGCTTCAGGGGCCTTGAGCAATGTCTTGATGGCGGCGCTGCGCAGCGGACGCACCATGAAAAAATCGCCATTGGCATAACCCAGATATAGCGACGCCAGATTGGGATTGTCGCTGAGCGACTGGCTAAACGGTCGGAGCAAGGGCAAGCGTTGTTCAAGGCGCGCGGCCTGAGTGGCGGGGTCATCCGCCAGCAAACTCAGCAGGTGCCGAATCGGCTGATAGGTTGCGGACATGTCCAGACGTACGTCTTGTTCGATCCTTTCGAACAGCTTTTCGCTGCTCGACAGGATGATCTGCGTCGTCTGGTGGTAATTGAACAGGCCC
Organism: Pseudomonas sp. 3B-A001-10F; assembly: GCF_056313565.1. Classification (NCBI taxonomy): domain Bacteria; kingdom Pseudomonadati; phylum Pseudomonadota; class Gammaproteobacteria; order Pseudomonadales; family Pseudomonadaceae; genus Pseudomonas; species Pseudomonas sp. 3B-A001-10F. The sequence continues at coordinate 83,631 of NZ_JBQYFW010000002.1, read as the reverse complement.
AGTACGACCCCGGTGAGCAGCAACAGGAATGTGAACATGACGCTGATGTGTACATGCAGCGGAAACCGGCGTTGCTCCGGGCGCAGTGGGCTGGGCATTTCGGACTCTCCATGATGGTTAACTCACTGCTCAGCGCCAAGCATAGTTAAGGCAAGCTCATTGTGCTTCGATCCGACACCGCCAATTGTTGCTGTAATGCCTGCTCCAGTTCGAGCATGGCGCGGTTGATCGCCTCGCAACGGCGAGCAACTTCGTCTGTCGCCATGGCCTCGGCGCAGGCCTGCTCAAGGGCATCGCAACACTCGATTACGCGCGATGCCTGCGCGATACGTGCCGCGCCCTTGATTTTGTGAGCGACCACCGCCAGCGCCCCGCGATCCTGTTCTGGCGACAGCGCGAGCAGTTCCTCTCGGTCGAGACGGCTGCTTTTGAGCAATTCCGCCAGCAGACGGCGAGCCTGGGCCGGATTGCCACCGGTCAGCATGTTCAGGTTTTGCAGGTTGAAAGCCGGCGGCGCTGATGTCGGTGTGATGCCATCGACCCACTGGCTGAGCAGGCTCAGGCTCAGGGGTTTGAACAGGCAGTCGTTCATGCCGGCCTGCTTGCAGCGCTGGATTTCTTCGGGCTGCGCATTGGCCGTGAAACCCAGCACGGTGCATGGCGGACAGCGCGCCTGCAGTTCCTGCTGTCGAATGGCGCGGGTCAGTTCATAGCCATTCATCAACGGCATGTTGCAGTCGACAATCACCAGATCGAAGTGGCCGGTCTTCCACAGTTCCAGGCCGCTACAACCGTTCTCGGCAATGCTGAAGTGATGGCCGAGAAACTCCAGTTGTTGACACATCAGCAGGCGATTGGCGGGATGGTCGTCCACTACCAACACGCGTAAGGGGGTCTGCGATGCCTTGATTGGGGATTCACTTTTGACCGTGCTCAGCTGTATCGGCAGCGTTTCCAGTGCCAGCGAGACGCAGACCTGGGTGCCGATGCCAGGCTGGCTGCTCAATTGCAATTGCCCGCCCATCATTTCGCACAGGTTGCGGCTGATCACCAGCCCCAGGCCGGCACCACCTCTGCCTTGCTGGCTGCTGTTTTCCGCTTGGGCAAACGGTTCGAACAAGCGCTGCTGATCCTCGGCACTGATACCGACGCCGCTGTCCTGTACGGTCAGCTGCATCAGGGCGCGGGCAGGTACATCGGTGTTCATGAGGTCGAGGGTGATCCGCACATGCCCCTGCTCAGTGAATTTGATCGCATTGCTGACCAGATTCGACAGCACCTGCTTGAAACGCAGTGGGTCCAGATGCACATCGACGGCCAGATCCGGTGGGTTGAAGATGACTTGCAGGGAGAGGTTTTTCTGCCGGGCGAGACCGTCGAAGATCCTGGCGACTGACGTCACCGTATCGACCAGATTGACCCGTTCCGGGCAAAGACTCAGACGCCCGGATTCGATCCGTGCGATGTCGAGAATGTCGCCGATCAAACCCAGCAAGTCCTTGGCCGAGTGGTACGCGGTGTCGATGGATGAGCGATCCGGATGCTGCGGATCCATGCGTTTGAGCGTTAGTTCGAGCATGCCGATCACCGCGTTCATCGGCGTGCGGATCTCGTGGCTCATGGTCGCCAGAAAGGTGCTTTTCGCCCGGTTGGCCTCATCCGCCCGTTCTTTGGCCGTACGCAACTCGTCGAACAGCTGGCGGCGCTCGCTGATGTCGATCCAGCCGCCAATGATGCCTTTCACCTCACCGCTGGAGTCGCGGTACGGCAGTATCCAGTGATAGATCGTCAGACGCCGGTTGCCGATGTGCAGGGGCCGGTCGACGACCATCGGCGTGCCTTCGGCGATGACACGCTGGTAATCGGCCTGAAAGGCCTGGGCCTCGAAGGCATTGCTCAGGGAGCCATCGATGACGTTTTTGCCGATGACATCCTCGCGGCGGGCATTGAATGCTTCGAGATAGCTCTCATTGCAACTTTGCAACCGGCCCTGGCGGTCGCGCACGTAAATTGGATGCGGTGTGCCGTCGACCAGCGAACGCATGAATTCGAACTGGTCGTTCAGCGCTCGTTCGGCAGCCTGGCGTTTTTTGATCTGGTGGCGCATGTAAGCGTTCCAGACCAGCAGCAACAGCAGTAACAGGAAAGCGCCGATGATCACTTGATAGAACAGGCGTTGGTAGTTGTGCCAGATGTTCTGCGAGACAGTCGAGTAACCGCGCCAGCGTCCATTGATCACCCCCAGTTCGTCGGGGGCGATGCTCAACAACGCCTTGTTGATGATCGACGTCAGTTCCGTGTTGTCCCGCGCGGTCGCCAGTGAAAACGCCGCCTGACCCGTGCCGATCGTGGTGGTGATCTGCAGCGCCTGATTGAAGATTCGTGAAGAAATGAAGTAGTTGGCAATCACCAGCGAGTTCACCGCACCGTCGACATGGCCTTCAGCGAGCTGGGACACCGCGCTGAACGTATCTGCCGTTTCGATCAACTGGATGCGCGGATATTCCCGACGCAGGTACTCGACCATCGGATTGCCTTGGGCAATCGCCAGTCGCTTGCCCTTGAGCTTGCCCAGATTGGTCGGACCATCCGCGCTTTTGCGGGTCAGCAGAACGTAGGAGTTTTCCAGATAGGGACGACTGAAATTGAGGGTTTTCTCGCGCTCCGCCGTCGGCAGTAATGCGGCGATCAGATCGGCTTGATGACGGTCGATCTGCTGGATCATTTCCGCGTCGTTGCGGCTGCGACGGATCTCGAAACGCAGGCCGGTGCGCAGGCGGATCAGCTCGAGCAGGTCGGCACTGATGCCGCGAAAATTACCGTCGTTGTCAAAGAATGTCAGCGGCGCGAACGCTTCATTGACCACCACACTGACGACCGGATGTTGTTTGAGCCACGCTTCTTCGCGCTGGGTCAGTTGCAGTTTCCGGTCGGTGAGCAGCAGATCACTGCCAGCGCTCCAGCGCTTGGCAATATTGTCACGCTCACTGGCCGGCACAGCTTTTAGTACTGCATCGATGATCGCCAGCAGTTGTGGGTTGTTGCGGCGCACGGCGAAGCTGAATCCCTGGGCTTCCTGCTTGCCGAAATTGGCCATGCGCACGTTGTTCAGATAACCCTTGTTGATCATGTAGTGAGTTGAAAGCGTGTCGCCGAGAAACACATCGGCCTGATCGAACGCCACGGCGTTGATTGCATTCTGGTAGGAGGGGTAGCAGGTGATGAGCGCTTTGGGGTACAGCGCTTTGACTTCGGGCAACGGCAGATAGTGATAGACCATGCTCAATCGCAGCCCGGCCAGGCCTTCGGTGAGTGAGCGGGTTTCGTCCTCGCGGGTAACCAGCACCGGCATGTCAACGGCGTAGGGTATCGACAGCGCCAGGTTGGCATTGCCCGCTTCGAAACCGTTCGCGGTACCGAGCAGGTCGATCCGGCCATCGACCAGTGCGCTAATCGCCGCGTCCCGAGAGGGAAAGCGCTGCACCCGGATCGGTAGACCGGTGGCCTGGCCGAGGAGCCCGGCGTAATCGGCCGTCAGACCTTCGTAATCCTTGCCGCTGGTCGTCATGTCAAAAGGCGGGTAGTCGGGCGCGGAGGTGCCGACGACCAGTTCGTTACGTGTCAGCAGCCACTGCCGTTGGGAGTGTTCGAGCGTGACCGGCACTGGCTCGTCCGCCGACCGGCTGAGCAAGGCATAGTCAGGTGAGCTGCCGGGCATGGCGAACACATTGGCGCTCAGGTAAAAACCTGCGCTCAACGCAATTAAATAGTCCTTTAAACGGCTAGGCATGCGGGCTCTCACACGAGTGCGTTTCGTTTGGCCATCTCGATAAGTTCTACAAGGGATTTGGCCTTGAGTTTTTGCATCAGACGTTTTTTGTAGGTGCTGACGGTTTTATTACTCAGAAACATGCCCTTGGCTATTTCCTTGTTAGTGCGACCCTGGGCGAAAAGTTGCAAGACCATCAACTCGCGATCATTAACGGATTTGAATAATTCAAGTTCGGCAAAACGGATGTCGTCGCTGCGCACCGGATTCAATGCCTGGCTGGGGAAATAGTTGTAACCGGACAGTACCGCTTTGATCGCACTGACCAGTTCACTCAAGTCTTCCTGTTTACAGACATAACCCGATGCGCCGGATTGCATGCAGCGAATGCCGAACAGCGTCGGACACTGTGCCGTCAGGATCAGGATCTTTAACGGGGAACCCATGGCATTGAAGCGAGCCAGTACTTCGAGGCCATCCAGCTTGGGGATGCTCACATCGAGAATGACCAGATCGGGCATGCACTCGCGCACCATTTGCATGGCATCGACTCCGTTATCGGTTTCACCGACGACCTTGTAACCTTCATGCTCCAGCAGCATTCGAACGGCGAGACGGATGACCGGGTGATCGTCGACAATAAAAACGGAGTTCATAATCAAATCCCATGCAAGCACGAATAAAGCGCGCACCTTAGCTCAGTTGAATGAGCACTCGCATGAAGTGACATGGCTTCAGTCACGATATCGGATTAATCCTACAATTAATGAAGAAACGGACTACAACCAAACTAGGTTTGACGTAAGGAAGTGCTGGATTTGAACGGGCTTATAGTTTGACTTGAATGATTTGCAAGTACTGGCCGTAAATGGCTTTTTAAAGATGTTTAAAGTTGCTGATTCGTCGGCGCAATAATTGCCGCTATTCCAGCCATATCAGACGCCAGTCGACACTTGTGGGTCGATAATCACAGGCTGTGTGGATACGGGCGGCCATCGTTATGGCCGCCCGTAGGCGAGCGGGTCAGTGACTGGAGCGCCCGGTCATTTCCAGCGCCATGTCGCTGGCGTAGCTGTCGGTCATGCCGGCGATGAAATCGATCATGCGCAGAAACGACGTGTGTAACGATCCCTGCGGATCCGGTGCGTTACTGCCCAGCAGATCGAGAATGCGCCGGCTTTTGAATGACGGTGTACGACCGTTGTGTTGTTCCAGCGCCGCGCCGCAGAACGAGTTGAGCAGAATCTCGAGCGTTGTATAGGCGCCGATTTCATGCAGGGTTTTGCGTTTGTCCTGAAAGATTTTCTTGCGGGCGATGTCCTTGGCATTCAGCACGCAACGCTTGGCCGGGCCGTGCATGTGCTCGACCAGATCGCCGTGCAGCGTGCCGGCGAGGAGGGCGTCCTGTTGCTCGACAAAGGCCCGTGCGGCGGCGTTGGTCAAATGCTCGATGGCCTTGCCGCGCAGGATCGCCAGTTTGCGTCGGCGCGAATCCTGCGGGCCGAGCTGGCGATAGGTTTCCGGCAGATCATCACCCACCAGCCCGAGCAGCAGCGATTCGACTTCGGCGTACTCCAGCAGCTCCATTTCGAGACCGTCTTCGAGATCAATCAGCGCGTAGCAGATGTCGTCGGCGGCTTCCATCAGGTACACCAGCGGATGACGCGCCCAGCGCTGGTCTTCGATTTGCGGCAGGCCCAGTTTGTGGGCGATCTGCTCGAGCAGCGGCAACTCGCTCTGATAGCAGCCGAATTTGTGTTTCTTGTAGCCCAGGGAGTCGGCGTGGCGCGCGGTCCACGGGTACTTCAGGTAAGTGCCGAGGGTGGCGTAGGTCAGTCGGGTGCCGCCGTCGAACTGGTGATACTCCAGCTGAGTCAGGACCCGGAAACCCTGGGCATTGCCTTCGAAATTGAGGAAGTCGGCGCGTTCGGCTTCGCTCATGCCGTCGAGCCAGCCGCGTCCGGCGGCCTGCTGGAACCAGTGGCGGATGGCGTCTTCACCGGAATGACCAAACGGCGGATTGCCGATATCGTGGGCCAGACACGCCGATTGCACCACCATGCCGAGATCGGCCGGGTCGCACCATTCGGGCAAGGCATTGCGCAGGGTTTCACCCACCCGCATGCCCAGCGAACGGCCGACGCAACTGACTTCCAGCGAGTGGGTCAGGCGCGTGTGAATATGATCGTTGCTGGTGACCGGGTGGACCTGGGTCTTGCGCCCGAGACGGCGGAAGGCGCCGGAGAAGATGATGCGGTCATGGTCTTTGTGGAAAGGGCTGCGGCCAAGTTCTTGCGGGCTGTGCAGCGGCTTGCCGAGGCGTTCGCGGTTGAGCAGGGTGTGCCAATCCAAGGCTGATTCTCTCCGTCAGGTGACTGGGGGCGTTGGCCCCTAGCTTCCCGGTTCACGTCCGCCCCTGCAAGCGGAACTACAGTCCGGCGGCGTCAATGTCGATCAGCAGCAAACGTTCACCGTTGTCGAAAAACTGCCCGGCTGTCAGGCAGTACTGATTGCTGGTGGCATCGCGGTAGGTATTGGAGAGCGTCAAGCGCCGCTCCTCCCAACCTTCGGCGAGCAAATGATAGAAGTACGGGCGCCACGACCAGTTGTGCCCCAGATAGCGATTGTCGGCGACCCAGCCATGCTGCCGCCATTCCAGATTGGGCGTCAGTTGCGTGCCGTGGCGATCGCATTGATAAAACCGCAGCAGCCAGGGGAAGGCGTCCAGTTGTGGCAAAGCGCTCAAAGGGGCATGGGCCTGAGCCCAGGCTTGCAGGATCGACATCAGTTCAGCGAGTTGCTGGCGCATTTGCATCAGTCGTCCGCGCTCCACGAGTTTCTGCCGGACATAGCGCTGGCGCAGCTCGGCGAAGCGTTGGACGAACGCGTCACTGGGGAAAAACGCCTCCTGTGCCCGTGCGAACAGGAATCCCTGCACATAGCGCGATCCGCATTCCAGGGCGAAATTCAACTGCGCTTCGGTCTCGACGCCTTCGGCGATGATCCAGCAGCCGGTCTTCTCGGCCATCTGCGCGAGGGCCTTGACCACGTCGCTGCTCGGCCCGCCCAGTGCCGCGGCCTGGAACAGGCGCATATCGAGTTTGAGAATGTCCGGTTGCAGCGCCAGCACCCGATCCAGTTGCGAGTAGCCGGCGCCAAAGTCGTCGATGGCGATTCTTGCTCCCGCCTCGCGATAGCGCGCGACGACTTCGGCCAGACGTTGACCATTGCCACCCAGTTCGGTGATCTCGAAGACGATGCGTTGCGGATCGATGTCGTAGCGTGCCAATTGCTTGAGACTGGGCAAGGCCTGATCGGCGCGCAGGCGACTGATCCAGCGTGGCGACATGTTCAGGCTGAGAAACCAGTCTGCCGGCGCTTCATGCAAGCGGCTCAAGGCGTTATCGCGGATCTGCCGGTCGAGACGGCGCAGGGCAATGGCGGGCGTGCGCGGGTCGGCGAATAGAGGCCCAACCGAGTTCAGTTGACCGTCGGCCTGGCGCAGGCGCCCCAGTGCTTCGACGCCGGCAATGCGTCCGGTGGCGGTATCGATGAAAGGCTGAAAGCAGGCGAGCGGTTGCCCGTCGATCACGGGGCCTCCTTAGTGGTTCTTGTTCTGGTGAACCCCGCCGACCGGGTAGGCGCACGGGATCGAATCTCCGGATAAAGAGATTCATCCCGCCGACAGTGCAAGAATGTAGCCAGATGTATCTGTTTAGCGTTTCGCCGAGCTCTGCATCACCAGTTTGATCAGCGGCCCCAGGCTGGTGCCGAGCCGGATCAAGCGGGTCAGGCCACCGACACCGCCGCTTTTCGCGCCTTTGCCGGTGACGAATCCCAATAGCGTAACGGCGGCCACGCCCCACAAAGGCGCGTGTTTGATGCCGAAACCACCTTGCAGATTTTGCGACATGCCGCGCATGCGCTGCAGAGGCTGCATCACTTGCCCGGCTTCATGGCGGATTTCCTGACGATGCATTTCCATGCGCAGGCGGATCAACGCCTTGCGCATTTCCCGACGCGAGCTGTTGTGTGGCAGTTCAGGCAGGCTCATGGCAGCAGGCGCTCCCGGTCGTTGGCCAGCTCTTCGAGCGTGCCGTGGAAAGGCGAGGACTCATCGAAGATCGCAGCCTTGAGGCGCAGCGCGCAGAAGATCGAGGCCAGGGTATAGAACACGCACAGGCCGATGATCGCAGCAAGGCGATAAGTGTCCCAGAACACAATCATCACCAGTGTCGATAAGCCCACCAGTAATAACAGGGCAAAAACCAACGCCAGGCCTGCGAACAGTAACAGGCTGACGGTACGTGATTTCTGCTCCTGCAATTCAATGCCGAACAATTCGACATGGCTGTGCAGCAGACCGAGAACGGCGGCGCCCAGGCGTCGCGTGGAAGAGGCGGTGCCCGCAGTCGGGCCGGATTCACCGATCGACATAATCAGCGCCGGGTAGCCAGCAGGCCGATCAGGAAGCCGACACCGGCGGCAATACCGACGGACTGCCAAGGGTTGGCCGAGACGTAATCTTCGGTGGCAGTGACCGCCGCCTGGCCGCGATCACGCAAGGTTTCTTCGGTCAGTTTCAAGGTTTCGCGGGCGCGCAGCAGGCTGTCGTGAATCTGCTCGCGCAGCTCATCGGCCTGATCGCCGGCCAGGGTGGCGGTGTGCTCGAGCAAGCGCTCGGTGTCGGCGACCAAAGTCTGGAAGTCGTTCATCAGGATTTCTTGAGCGGTCTTTGCCTTGATGCTGGCCATGGGTGGATCTCCGTAAGTGACGTCTGAAGCGTTCGAGTATGAGCCTTGCGCGAAGGTTCAGTACAAATGACTGGTACAACTTTTGCTGTGTCGTGGTGCGTTCCCCGGCGGTTGTGCGCTGTCGCCGGGCGTGCGCATTGAGAAACCTTATCCCAAACAAGCCCGGTTCGTGTCAGGACATCGACCTCGTGCGCCAAAGCGGTTCGCCGGACCTTCGGATCTGTGACTGCGTGGTCGCAACTTGGTGCATGAAATGTGCGCATGAACCGCTTTGGTGCCTTTTTCGCCTTTAGGTCTGCCTGCTTATGGAAAATCTGCAAAGCGCTGTGGACACCCTGGTTCACAGCTCCAATACCTTGTTCATTCTGATCGGTGCGGTGATGGTGCTGGCGATGCATGCCGGTTTCGCCTTTCTGGAAGTCGGCACGGTGCGCCAGAAAAACCAGGTCAATGCACTGTCGAAAATTCTCAGTGATTTCGCCGTCTCGACCCTGGCCTATTTCTTTATAGGCTATTGGATTTCCTATGGCGTGACGTTTATGCAGCCGGCGGTGGTACTGAGTGCCGATCACGGTTATGGACTGGTGAAGTTTTTCTTCCTGCTGACCTTTGCCGCAGCGATCCCGGCGATCATTTCCGGCGGTATCGCCGAGCGCGCGCGTTTCGTGCCGCAGTTGTGCGCCACGGCCTTGATTGTCGCGTTCATCTACCCCTTTTTCGAGGGCATGATCTGGAACGGCAACTACGGTTTGCAAGCGTGGCTGACGGCACAGTTCGGTGCCGCTTTCCATGACTTTGCCGGTTCCGTGGTGGTGCACGCCATGGGCGGTTGGCTGGCGCTGGCGGCGGTATTGCTGCTGGGGCCCCGTAATGGCCGTTATCGCGACGGTCGTCTGGTGGCGTTCGCACCGTCGAGCATTCCCTTTCTGGCCTTGGGTTCGTGGATTCTGATTGTCGGCTGGTTCGGCTTCAACGTGATGAGCGCGCAGACGCTGCAAGGCGTCAGTGGCCTGGTGGCGGTCAATTCGTTGATGGCGATGGTCGGCGGCACCATGGCGGCGCTGCTTGTCGGACGTAATGACCCGGGCTTTCTGCATAACGGCCCGTTGGCAGGGTTGGTGGCGATCTGTGCCGGGTCGGATCTGATGCATCCGGTCGGCGCGCTGGTGACTGGCGCGATCGCCGGTGCACTGTTTGTCTGGTGCTTTACCGCCGCCCAGGTGAAATGGCGCATCGACGATGTCTTGGGTGTGTGGCCATTGCACGGGTTGTGCGGCGTGTGGGGCGGGATTGCCTGCGGGATCTTCGGCCAGACTGCGCTCGGCGGTATTGGCGGCGTCAGCTTGATCAGCCAGTTGATCGGCACCGCGCTGGGTGTTGCGGTGGCGCTGATCGGTGGCTTCGCTGTGTACGGCGTGATCAAGGCGCTGCACGGGCTGCGCCTGAGTCAGGAACAAGAGTATTACGGCGCCGACCTGTCGCTGCACAAGATCGGCGCGGTAAGTCAGGATTAAGTCTCGGCATCGTCGCTACCGGGATAAAAACCGTGAAGCAGGCGATACCGATCGATGCGCACCTGATCGACTTTTTCCTGCACCTGATGCGCCGGCAAGCCGAGCATGATCAAGGCGTGAGAGGCGAGCATCAGGCTCGATTCCAACAGTTCCGGCACCACTTCGGTGGCGCCGGCGGCTTTCAGTTCGGCCCACTGGCTGTCGTCGCGGGTACGCACCAATATCGGCACGTGGGCGTTGAGCCGACGTGCTTCCTTGAGGATACGCAGGGCAATGTCGCTCTGATCCACAGCAACCACCAGCAGTCTGGCGCGTAGCAGGCCCACGGCGGTCAGCAGGTCGCCGCGCGACGAGTCGCCGTAATGCACGTCGCTTTCTCCACTGGCGGCTTCCTGTACCCGCACCGGGTCATTGTCCAGCGCAATAAAAGGCTGCTTGGCGTTGCGCATGAAACGACCGATGGATTGGCCGACGCGGCCGTAGCCGCAAATCACCACATGCTTGTTGAGGTCGGCATTGAGTGCGCTGATCTCTTCGATCTGCGCCTCCTGATTGGGTTTGCGATGCAGCACTGCTGCGATGCGTGGCGCTGCGCGCAGCAACAGGGGCGTCAACAACATCGAGCAGAACGTCGCTGCGAGCAGCAGGTCGCTCAGTGCTTCGGGCATCATGCTGTGTTGCTGCATCTGTGCCATCAGGGCGAAGCAGAACTCGCCCCCCTGGGCCAGCGCCAGACCGCTGCGCCATGCTGTTTCGCTGTCACTGCCGCGCCACTTCACCAGCAGGGCCACGACGATACCCTTGATCACCATCAAACCGACGGTGAGCCCGAGGATCAGCAGGCTGTGACTGACGAACAGTTGCAGGTCGATGAGCATGCCGATGCTGACGAAAAACACCCCGAGCAGAATGTCGCGGAACGGCCGGATATCCGCCTCGATCTGGTGTCGATAGTGGCTTTCACCGAGCAACATGCCGGCCAGAAATGCACCAAGGGCAGGGGACAGCCCCAGCAGGTGCGTTAGCCACGCGGTCAACAGCACAATCACCAGCGCCAGCAGCACAAACAGTTCTGCCGAGCGTGACGCGGCCACTTCATGAAACAGCCTCGGCAGTAACCAGCGACTGGCCAGCAGCAGACCGACGAACAGCACCACGGTTTTCGCCAGGGTCAAAGGCAACGCCCAGTACCAGACTTGCTCGCTGCTGCCGGCGAACACCGGCACCAACGTCAGCAGCAATACCGCGATAACGTCCTGAAACAGCAAAACGCCGACAGCATTCTGGCCATGACTGCTGAACACCTCGCCGAGGCTGCCCAATTCTTTGGTCACAATCGCCGTTGATGACAGCGAAAGTCCGGCACCGAGCAACAGCGCCGGCGTCATCGGCATGCCCAACAGCATCAGCAGCAAACCGAGCAGTGCGGTGCTGATCAGCACCTGCTGGCTGCCGAGACGAAACACCACCTGGCGCAGGGCGATCATCTTCGACAGGGAGAATTCCAGGCCCAGTGAGAACAACAGAAACACCACGCCCAGCTCGGCTACGTCAGGCAAGTGTTCGCTTTCGTTGACCCAGTCGAAGGCACTCGGCCCGACCAGCAGTCCCACGCACAGGTAACCCAGAACCGGTGGCAACCGCAGGCGACGGAACAGGGCAATGACCACGAGGGACGAGGCGAGAATGATCAACAGATTGGCAAACACTGGACACTCCGATGGCAGATCAGGCTTTTCAAGCGTAGAGGCAAAAAGACCGGGAGGATCGCGCAAATGATTTTTCTGTGGACTGATTTGCGTCAGGGTTTTGCCTGTGACCCTTTGTTGAGGGGCTGGAGCCTTTGGGCGGCGCTGGCTCGACGGGTTTTCAGGTGCGGCCTAGAATAGGCCCACTCATTTTTTGGTTGAGCAATCATGCCTCCTGAATGTCAGCTGTTCGGCACCCTTGGATGCCACTTGTGTGAAGTCGCCGAAGCCGAGCTGATGCCTCTTGTCGAGCATGGTTTGTTGGTTGAACTGGTCGATATTGCTGAGGATGAGGCTTGGTATGCGGCTTATAGCCTGCGGATTCCGGTGTTGCGCCGTGTCGACAGCGGGGCTGAGCTGGACTGGCCATTCAGCGCTGATGAGGTCGTTGCGTTTCTGGGTTAATCCGCATTTTCTGGTTTATCCCGCCGGTCGCTACTGCCATGCATTCCTTGGCATTTTGCGTTTTCATCGGTTACTGTATGTTCATACAGTAAATGCGTCAGAGGGATGAACCGTGGTCAATGTCGAACAGTTGAAAAACAGCGTGAACCGGATGTCGGTTGACGTGGTGCGCGAGGCCGTTCTCGAATTGCGCCTGGACGGGCTGGTCACGGAAGGCAAGACGCCGTTCAACAAGCTGCATTTCAATACTTGCTTTGCCGAAATCGAGGCCTTGTTTCAGCGTGCCGGTTACCACAAGCAACTGGATGTGGTCGGTTATCAGGGGCTGCTCTACGCCTTGTACGATCCGGGCCGCTGGGAGGCAGTTGATGTATTGCGCTGGCTCAAGGAATTCACTGATGCCGCAGCGCTGAAAACAATTCCGGCCTGAACATTCTGCGCTAGGTTCGTTTCCCTCAGTGCTGGATAATGCCGCCCTGCATTGAGGGTTCGATTTTCGTATGTCCACATCTACATTTTCCGCTGCTCAGAATCAGGCGAGCACACTTTATCTGCCGCCCGGTAAATGGCTGACCGTACTCGATTGCCTGTGCGAGCATTTCAGCGCCATTGACCGTGAGCAATGGCTGGACCGCATCGCTCGGGGACGTGTGCTGGACGGCCATGGCCAGCCGATCCCGGTGGACTTGCCTTACAAGGAAGGTTTGCGGATTCATTATTTTCGCGAAGTGCCGGACGAGAAGCCGATCCCGGTAGTCGAGTCGATTCTGTATGCAGACGAACATCTGGTGGTGGCTGACAAACCGCATTTTCTGCCGGTGACGCCCGCCGGCGAATACGTTGAGCAAACCCTGTTGCGCAGGCTGATTCATCGCCTGGACAATCCTCACTTGGTGCCGCTGCACCGCATCGACCGGCATACGGCGGGACTGGTGATTTTCTCGGCCAATCCGCAAACCCGATCGGCTTATCAGTCGCTGTTCCCCACGCGGCAGATCGACAAGCGTTATGAGGCCATCGCTCCGGCACTGCCCGATCTGAATTTCCCCTTGGTGCACAAAAGCCGTCTGGTCGATGGCGAACCGTTTTTCCGCATGCAGGAAGGCGTGGGTGCCAGCAATACCGAAACGGCGGTGGAGGTTCGGGAAAAGCATGGCGATTTGTGGCGTTATGGATTGTTTCCGGTGACCGGCAAGAAACATCAACTGCGCGTCCACATGGCTGCGCTGGGGGCGAGCATCTGCAACGATCCGTTTTATCCGCAGGTGTTGAAAGACGTCGAGGACGATTACGCCAATCCGCTGAAGCTGCTGGCGCAAGGCCTGCGGTTTATCGACCCGGTGACCGGTGAGGAGCGCGAATTCGAGAGCCGGATCACCTTGCAGTGGTGATATCGACTTCACTTTTCGAGCGCCCATGAAAAAGCCCGCAATCAATGCGGGCTTTTCTGTATCCGGTGTCGATCCAGAGCTTACAGCTCTTTAACGGTACGAACCTGATCCTTGTTGATGCGGGTTTCTTTGCCGTCCAGCTGTTTGAACTCGTAGAAGCCCGAATCGTCATCGTATTTCGGGGTGTCGACGGCCTGGATTTCGCGACCGTCATTCAAGGTGATCACTGTAGGCGACGAGCAACCGGCGAGGGTGGCAAGGCCCAGTGCGAGCATGAAAGTGGCGAGGGTCCGTTGAGTCATGGGTGTGTCTCCGAATGGGAATTCTTTTGGTTACTGAGCTTGAGACGTATACAAGGCTTGAGAGTTCCTTGAATGGTGTCAGTCTGACACAGTGTTGTGGGAATTTAACAGTTCGGGGGTGTTCAGGTTGGCCAGCCGCGGGTCGTTGTCAGGGCACTCCAGGGCAGTGGCGCCGAGACCGCGCATGACTCGGCCGGGGCTGCGTTCACCGGCATTCCAGGCATCTTCGAAAGCCGTTAGAAGAGCCACCGGAATCACACACAGCAAGGGTTCCCAATGCTCGTCATGGCGCAACATTAAAGGTTTTTCAGCATGCTGATTGGCAGTCTCGCGCATGCTTTGCAGTAGCGCGGCGTCAATTCGCGGAACGTCGCACGGCAAAACCAGCAGGTGGCTATGGCGCGCCGCTTTGAGACCGGCACGAATACCCGCCAATGGCCCCGGAAAATCGCCCTCGTCGTCGACCACCAATTGATCGGCAAACGGTGCGTAACGCTCGCGGTTGCGGTTGCAGGAGATGATCAGGTCGTCAGTCAGCCCGCGTACCTTACGCTGCAAATGTGCAATCAACGGTTCGCCCAGCCACTCGACCAGGCCTTTGTCCTGACCGCCCATGCGTTGGCCGCGCCCGCCTGCCAGGAGCAGAATGGAGCAGGGGGGCAATTGCGAATCGCGGGTCATGGCTGCTCTCCAGAGGGGCGGCGAAAAAATAGGGCGCTGTGATATAACACCGGGCTGTTTCTCCTACAACTGGACGAGCCTATGAAAGCCAAGGCTGATGTACCTTTCGTGCCGCTCAATATTGCGGTGCTGACAGTCAGTGACACCCGAACTCTGGAAACCGACACCTCAGGCCAGGTCTTCGTCGATCGCTTGACGGCGGCGGGCCACCGTTTGGCGGAGCGGGTTTTGCTCAAAGATGACCTCTACAAAATTCGCGCGCAAGTCGCCACCTGGATTGCCGACGATGTCGTGCAGGTCGTGCTGATCACCGGCGGTACCGGATTTACCGGTCGCGACAGCACGCCGGAAGCGGTTGCCTGCCTGCTGGATAAACAGGTCGACGGGTTTGGAGAGTTGTTCCGGCAGATTTCGGTAGCCGATATCGGTACCTCGACAGTTCAGTCCCGTGCGCTGGCCGGTTTGGCCAACGGCACGCTGGTGTGCTGTTTGCCAGGTTCGACCAATGCCGTACGCACCGGTTGGGATGGCATCCTGGGCGAGCAGTTGGACGCGCGTCATCGCCCGTGCAACTTCGTGACTCACTTGAAGCAGGCAGCGCCTTGTGAATCCCGTGGGTAAGCCGGGCAAGACCGGAGCGCTGATGCCGGTCGAGCTGGCGCTGGAGCGCCTGCTCGACATGGCCGAGGCCTCGCCGATTGTCGATCATGAGTATTTGCCGCTGGCTCATGTTCAGGGGCGTGTGCTGGGCGAAGACCTGATTTCGACGCTGGATCTGCCACCCTGGCCAAACAGCGCCATGGACGGTTATGCGCTGAATCTGGCCGACTGGACGGGCGAACCGATGCCGGTCAGTCAGAAGGTGTTTGCCGGGCAATCCCCCGAACCGCTGAAGCCGGGCACCTGTGCACGGATCTTCACCGGGGCGCCGGTGCCCGCGGGCGCTGATTGCGTGGAAATGCAGGAAAACGCTGAGGTTCAAACCGATGAAAGGGTGCGTTTCCTTGAACCGATGAAGGCCGGGCAGAACATTCGCCCGCAAGGTCAGGAAACCACAGTCGGTGAACTGATCCTGCCCGCCGGAACTCGGCTGGGTCCGATAGAGCAGGGATTAGCCGCATCGTTGGGCTGCGCCGGGTTGAAGGTCGTGCGCAAGGTTCGTGTCGCGGTGATTTCCACTGGCGATGAATTGGTCGAGCCGGGCCAGGCCCTGGGGCCGGGACAGATATACAACAGCAATCGAGTGTTGCTGTGCAGTTGGCTGCAACGCCTGGGCTGTGAGGTAGTTGATGCCGGTATTCTTCCGGACGATCTGGCCACAACCCGAGCGCGTCTGGGTGAGTTGCAGGATGTTGATCTGATTCTTTCCACCGGTGGCGTGTCGGTGGGTGAGGCGGATTTTTTGGGTGTCGCATTGCGTGAAGAGGGCGAGCTTGCCCTTTGGAAGCTGGCGATCAAACCCGGAAAACCGCTAACTTTTGGCCATTTCCGCAACGTGCCAGTCATTGGCTTGCCAGGCAACCCAGCGTCGACACTGGTGACCTTTGCGCTGCTCACTCGGCCTTATCTGTTACGCCGTCAGGGCGTTCGGGTCGTCGAGCCGTTGAAGTTCACCGTGCCAGCGGGGTTTGACTGGCCGGTGGCAGGCAATCGGCGTGAGTACCTGCGAGGCCGCCTTGAGCAAGGACGGGCGACTGTCTACCGCAACCAGAGCTCAGGTGTACTGCGTAGCGCCGCGTGGGCAGATGGATTGGTCGAGGTGCTGGAAGGTCGCACGCTGAGCGCCGGAGACGAAGTGGTCTTCATCCCGCTGAGTGACTTGCTCGACTGATCGCTATCTTGTAAATGCAGGCGTCGGCTGACTCAGGCGGCGCCTGCAATGACTGATTCAATTAATTGCTGATCAATGTCACAAGCTGATCGAATCGGCTATTGGCCACCCAGCCCAGCAAACCCAGCACTACCGCTGTTGCACCCGCCGAGTAGGCAAGCCGGTGTTTGATCGTTCGGACATCACCACGAATTTCGTCCATGTCCCGTCGAAGGTATTTGAGATGGGTTTCCAGCTCGGTAACACGGGGTTCCATATCAACTTCTCCAGTGGTTCTGGCGCTGTTTTTGAAATCGGACTTGTGATTCGCGCGACTTTCGACAATCGGTCCAACCGGGCTCATGGGTATTCTCGCTTCATGACCAGGCATGGAAGCATCCACCGATTGTTTCAACTGTTTGCTTGCAACCTTTTCCAGCTCTCGAACCGGCAAGAGCCCATGGGGTGTATCCACTCATTACATGCACGTCCTTGTGTGTTGGATTGAAAATCGATACCGCCAACACACGGTGACGCAATGCTCGAACCGGGTCAATTAAGCCGATTCCGCATGTTTTGTAAGAAAAAGTACCGCTGTGTAGGACGTCCGGCGCCAGGAGGCTGAATTAATTACGGGTATGACGGCTTTTTTGCGTGCGCCAGTGGTCAAGATGTCTTAACCGATCGATTTGGGAGTGATGTTATGAGTGAACGCCGGGCGCTGTTGATTCTGCATGGCAAGCAGGCACTCAACGAGGCGGTACGCACCGCCGTCGAGGACAAGCGCAAGCAAGGCTGGGAGCTGGCCGTGCGTCTGACCTGGGAGGCAGGGGACGCACAGCGCTGGGTAGAACAAGCTTTGGCCGACGGCTACACGAAAATCATTGCCGGGGGCGGCGATGGCACCTTGCGCGATATCGCCGAAGCGCTCGCCGCGCATCCTGGCAAAGCCAGCCTCGTACTCCTGCCTTTGGGCACTGCCAACGATTTTTCCCGTGCCGCCGGCGTACCGCTGGAGCCTGCCGAAGCCCTTGAGCTGCTCGATGTGCCACCGCGCGCCATCGATCTGGGTGAAGTGGGCGGGCAGATTTTTCTCAACATGGCCACCGGTGGTTTCGGCAGCCAGGTCACGGCCAATACCTCCGAGGACCTGAAAAAAGTACTTGGCGGTGCTGCTTATCTGTTCACTGGCTTGTCACGATTCAGCGAGCTGCATGCCGCTTACGGCGAACTTCAGGGGCCGGATTTTCACTGGCGTGGCGAGCTGTTGGCACTGGGTATCGGCAATGGCCGACAGGCCGGCGGTGGGCACGTGTTGTGCCCGGAGGCGCTGGCCGATGATGGCTTGCTGGATATCAGTATTCTACCGGCGCCACAGGAGTTGGTGGGCACCTTGAAGACGCTGCTCAGCGATGGTTTCGGGATCGACAACATGTTTGTTCGCACCCGTTTGCCATGGGTCGAAATCAAGGTGGCCGAGGGGCTGTGCATCAATCTTGATGGCGAACCGCTCGAAGGTGACAGCATGCGATTCGAGGCGCGTCCGGCGGCGTTGCGCGTGCATTTGCCGGAACATTCTCCTTTGTTGAGCAGCGCCGGGCTGATCAGTCGTCCAGGCTGATGATCTGCTCACGCACGGCGAACAGCACCAGACCCGCCACGTCGTAGATTTGCAGACGCTTCATGATTTGTGAACGGTGGGTCTCGACAGTCTTGATGCTCAGGCCCAGGCCATTGGCGATTTCCCGTGTGGATTTTCCGCGCACGATCAAGCGCAGGATTTCCAGTTGGCGCGCTGTCAGATTGTGCGAGTCGGCTGCCTCCGGCTGCTGCTTCTGATTACGGGTCAGGGCTTGATTGATCACGGTATGGGCGATGGCCGGACTCAGGTAGCGCTCGTTGTTGCGCAGGGCTTCCAGTGCATGCTCAAGTTCTGTCGCTGTGGTGTCCTTGAGCAGGTAGCCGTGGGCGCCGGATTCCAGCGCCTGCATGATCAGCGCCGGATCGGTGTGCATCGACAGGATCAGCACCTTGCTCTGCGGGCGTACCCGCTTGAGCCGTTGCAGGGCTTCCAGGCCACCGGTTTCTTTCATGGAGATATCCAGCAACACGATATCCGGATTCAGTTGCTCGACCATTTCGAGCAGCTGCGAACCGTCATTGGCCTCGCCAATCACCGCGTAACCGGGAATATCCAGCACCAGAGCGCGCACGCCGGCCCTGATCAGCGAGTGGTCATCCACCAGAAGTAAGTTGCAAGTCAACGCATAACCTTATTCGTACTGGCCCGCTCGAGTGCGCGTGGCGCCCACGGGAAGAGTGCTTCGATTTGAGTGCCTTTGCCCGGTTCGCTGATGACGTTCAGGGTGCCACCCAGTTGCTCGATACGTTCGGCCATCCCGGCCATGCCTCGTTGTCCTTCACGACCGGGGTTGGCCGCCGGGGCGAATCCCAGGCCGTCATCGCTGATCAGCAACGTCAGACCTTTGGGCAGACGTTGCACGCGTATCACCAGATTTTTTGCCTGTGCATGACGCAGGATATTGGTAACAGCCTCTTGGGTAATACGAAAGGCGGCGACTGCCATTTCTTCCGGAATGCCATTGAGCCGCTGCTGGCAATCGAGGCTCCAGTGCACGTTAGTGTTGGCCAATGTCTTGAGCAGGTGCGCACGCAGGCTGGCTTCAAGTCCCAGGCTGGTCAACTGGCGTGGGTTGAGAATGGCTGAAACGTCGCGCACCTTGTTGAGGGTTTCTTCCAGGGTGTCGCACAACGCGGTGCATTGTTCCTGCAAGTCGTCGGGCATGCGCCGCTTGAGCCATTCGCTTTGCAGTTTGGCGGCCGTCAGCAGTTGGCCGATATCGTCGTGCAGTTCGCGGCTGAGGCGATGGCGCTCGTTTTCCTGGACTTCCAGCAAGCGGTCAGCGAGTTCCTGCGGCTGAAACTTGATCGATTTGCGTGACAGTCGATATTGCACCCAGACGCACGCAGTAGCAGCGATATCGAGCAGCAGCAATCCCAGGCAAAGTGGTGTTGAAAGAGCGTAGGTCAGCAGACTGCCGAGCGTGGCCGCGACACACAGTATGAGTGTGAACCGGCGAGCATTTTCGCGGGAGGGTGGCCATGTAGTGATTGACTTGAGGCTGGCGTACATAACGGATGGAGCCAATGGATGTTCGCTGCGGGCAGACCGGCCGGAGGCTGACGGGTCTCTGTCTGAAAATGCTATCAATTATGTTATTGATTTCAACGCGGTTCAGTAAACGTATTGGCCGCCCAATTATCAGTGGATAGCGATCTCTGAGGTCACTGTGCCACTAATTTGAAAGCAACTAATGGGCGGCATAATACCACTTAAGATACCGTTGGTCGCGTTTGCTATATATGTCCATTGAGTCAGGAAATACGTGATATTGGACGCAAGTTCCATAATGGAAAAGTCGATTTGTTGTGTTCGATAGATGTCAGTGTTGCCTGAAGTTGTGCTTGTTTGCACACAGGTAAACCCTGAGGCCGGCAAAAAATATCGGCGTCGGCTTTCAGTGATTATTTAGTTCGACTTGTCGCTGGCAGGTATGAACTATTCAATTGCGACGTTCAACGCTTGTGTTCCAAGTGCTTGCGCGGGTATCGAGTGCGGGTCAGGCTTGTCCCGAGTAGGGCAGTTGGGGCAATCGTTTGCCCGTCCGGGGTGGTTGATGGCGGCTTTGGTTGACCTGGAAGGCGAATGCTTCGAGCAGCGAAGCCTGCTCACTTTCATCCAGACTCAGTTGCCCTGTCTGCTGATCGACCAGTTCAAGCTGCCAGGCCATCAATGTGAAGCAATCCTGCAAGGCTTGCAGGGCCTGTTCGTGAAGGTCGACGTGATCCTGATTGAGGTTGAGCAGACTGTAAATGTGCAGGGAAAACTCGGAAATCGCCTCCAGCGCGAGGGCTTCAGCCCTGCGTGCGAGTTTCAGCAGAGTACCGAGCATGCACTCGATGGCGTCCTTGTCATTGCTGATCAATTGCAGATGGCTGAGGCATTCTTCGGACTTGGCCAGGAGTTGCTCAGCCTCGACAAGGAATTCGGGGAAGCGTTGTACCCACTCTTTGCGGTCCATTGGCATGCTTATCTCCACAACGTCATGTCTGATGAGGGAATGCCGTGTGTGGCGACGATCGTGAATCGTCGGGAGATCGCGCCCAGCCGTGCAAGTGCACAGACTGAGAGGTTCCAGAGGGCTTGTTTCCACTGAACTGCGATCGCACACAATAGCCTGACTCCGTTCATGCAATGAGAATGGCGTCACATTAATGGCTATTGGATATTGCGAATATCAGGTTGGGCCTGATTGTTACTAGGGGAATCCCTTAGGCGCGGGAACCTACCGTGCAAACCGAGGTCGCGCCGCAGAGAATGTAGCAGATGAAAATCACCGGGCCAGTAAACCATGATGTTAATGTGACATCAATGCCTGTTCATGGCATTTTTGATGGGGTCGGGTATGGCAATCAAGAACTGCGATTTGCCGCCGATAACCTCACATAGTGAATTCATCAGAACAAGCCCAGGAGTCATTGATGGCCGGCATTCTCGACACGGTAGACCAACGCACGCAACTGGTGGGTGAGAATCGCCTGGAAATTCTCATGTTTCGACTGGCCGGGCGTCAGTTGTTCGCGATCAACGTGTTCAAGGTTCAGGAAGTGCTGCAACTGCCGAAACTGACCTTGATGCCGCAGCGTCACCCGTTTGTATGCGGAGTGGTCAATCTGCGCGGTCAGACCTTGCCGGTGATCGATCTGTCGCAGGCGATCGGTATGCGTCCGTTGGTGCCGGGGCCCAACAGCACGATCATCGTCACCGAATACAACCGCTCGGTGCAGGCCTTCCTGGTGGGCGGTGTGGATCGCATCGTCAACATGAACTGGGAAGCCATTCTGCCGCCGCCGACCAGCGCCGGGCGTCAGCACTATCTGACCGCGATCAGCAAGGTCGACGATCAACTGGTGGAAATCATCGACGTCGAGAAAGTCCTCGCCGAAATCGTCCCGTACAACGCCAAGGTCTCGCGTGAAAAACTCGATGATCCGGTGCTCGAGCGCGCCCGTGGCCGTGAAGTGCTGTTGGTGGACGACTCCAACGTGGCACTCTCGCAGTTGCGCGACACCCTCGGCCAGCTCGGGGTGAAAATGCATATTGCCAGCGATGGCCTGAAGGCGCTGAACATGCTCAAGGCCTGGGCCGATACCGGCGTGAACATGACCGACAAGCTGCTGATGATCTTCACCGATGCGGAAATGCCGGAAATGGACGGCTATCGCCTGACCACCGAAATTCGTAACGATCCGCGTCTGCGTGGCTTGTACGTGGTGCTGCATACCTCGCTGTCCGGTAGCTTCAACGACTCGATGGTGAAGAAGGTCGGCTGCGACAACTTCCTCTCCAAATTCCAGCCGGACAAACTGGTCGACGTCGTTCGCCAGCGTCTGATGCTCGACGAAGTTCCGGCCTGATCACACACCCATTGCAGGAGTGAGCCTGCTCGCGATAACGGTGTGTCAGCCCCGAATCATTACCTGACACACCGCTATCGCGAGCAGGCTCACTCCTACAGTTATTGCTCTTTGATTCCTGATCAAGCTCGTATAGGGTGGCGTTTTTACCCTCCAGGGAGCTGGCCATGCTGCGTCTGAGCGCGCTTTATCGTTACCCGTTGAAATCCGGCAAAGTCGATGTGCTGCAAAGTGTTGATCTCGACAAGCTGGGGCTTGATGGCGATCGACGCTGGATGCTCGTGGACGAGGCCAGCGGGCGCTTTCTGACCCAGCGCGCTGAAGCGAAGATGAGTCAGTTGTCGGCGCTATGGAATGCGCAGGGCGGTCTGACCCTTAGTGCGCCGCAACAGCCTCCCATCGAAATCGCCTTGCCGGGCAACGATGCCGAACTGCGTGGCGTGACGATCTGGCGCGATACCTTGCGCGTGCCGGATGCCGGTGATGAGGCGGCGCGCTGGGTCAGCGATTTCATCGGCAAGCCGACCCGGCTGGTGCAGGTGCCGCTGGATCGCGCCCGGACCACCCAGGCAGGCTTCGGCAAGGATGACGATCAGGTTGCGTTCGCTGACGGATTTCCACTGTTGTTGATCGGCGCGGCATCCCTGCAGGATCTTGCGCAAAAGGTCGGACGACCGCTGGAAATGCTGCGTTTTCGGCCGAACCTGGTGATCGAAGGCAGTGAGGCTTATGCCGAAGACAGTTGGAAGCGCATTCGCATTGGCGATGTCGAATTCCGCGTGGTCAAGCCGTGTTCGCGTTGTATCCTCACCACCATCGACCCGCAAACCGGTGAGCGCAGTGCCGATCGCGAGCCTCTGGCCACCTTGCAGAAGTACCGCGCCGAAGCCGATGGTGCGATGTTCGGCCAGAATCTGGTCAACGACAACAATGGCCGACTCGAAGTCGGCATGCCGGTGGAGATTCTCGAGTAATCCGTCTCTGAAACGAAAATGCCCGTGTCCTTGGACACGGGCATTTTTTATCACAGTGAAAGCCGTGGGTTTAGCCGCGGTACTCGCACAGGTAAGCGGTGTCGACCGCAACTTTCAGCTGGAACTTGCTGTTGGCCGGGACGTTGAACTGGCTGCCGGCGGCGAAGGTTTCCCAGTCGCTGCTGTCGGGCAGTTTGACGGTCAGTGCGCCGGAAACCACATGCATGATTTCACGCTGAGCGGTGCCGAATTCGTATTCGCCCGGGGCCATGACGCCGATGGTCGCCGGACCTTCAGCGGTGCCAAAGGCGATCGACTTGACGGTGCCGTCGAAGTACTCGTTGACTTTAAACATGGGCGATTCCTCGAAAAGGGTTAGAAATTGGAGGCGGCCAGTATGCACAAGGCTTTTCGCGCCGTCACCTGCCCGGCGTCTGTCTGGTGAGTTCTCGAATTGACCCTAGAGTGGCAAGACCAGTGGCAACAACCGCGCGGTGTTGCGCGCATCTTCCAGTGCCCGATGCTGCTGGCCGCTGAACTGCATGCCGGCCAATTGCAGTGCACCGTTGAGGCCTAATGGACGCTCCAGGCGGCGGGCCTTGGCGAAGCGTTGTTTGAGATTCATGTGCGGCACTTTGCTCAAGCCACTGTCGATTTGCAGACGCTGCCATTCCTGCAACAACTGCTTGCGGTCGTAATCGCCCCAACTGGCCCAGCCTTCAAGGCGTGTCTGATGTTGCGCGAGCCAGCGTTCGAACGCCGGCCAGACTTCGGTCAGCACTTGCGCCGAGTCGATATTGGCTTGGGTGATGTGTGTCAGTTCACGACAGAAAGGCGTGAGCAACGGCCGTCGCGTCGGTTTGACGAAACGCTGGAAGTGATCCTGCTCGCGCCCGGCGCGATCGACCAGGGTGGCGCCGATCTCGATAATTTCCATTTCGGTGACTGGCCAGCCACCCTCATCGGTGGTGGCTTCCAGATCTATGACCAGCCAGTGAGGCATCGCAGGGTTCCTGATTTCCGCGTTCTGATAACTCAGAGCGTAGTCAAAACCCGCACGGGCGTGTGGCTGACTACTCGACCTGCAACAGAACCTGACGATTTTTTACCTGATCGCCGACCTTGACCTGCACCCGCTTGAGCACGCCGTCGATACCGGCCTTGAGCGGGTGCTCCATTTTCATTGCCTCCAGCACCACCAGCAACTGACCCTTACTGACCGGACTGCCTTCGCTGACCAGTACTTCGACGATGGCACCGTCCATGGGGGCTTTCAGGGTTCCGGAGCTGACGCTGGTCTGACTGTCGATCACGGCGTGAGTTCGATCCTCAAGGCGCAGACTGCCGGGATGGCAGAACAACCAGAGTTGCTCGTCATTCTGGCGGTAGGTGTGGCGCTGACGAAGGCCGTCAACTTCCAGCGTGACCGACTGGGCATCGTGATCGATAAGTTTCAATTCAAGTGTGCGTTCGGCTATCTGCACCTTGAACACGCCTTGTGCCTCAGCGAGCAGTTGCACGGTCCAGGTCTGATCGTCGAGGCCGAGGCGATAATGCAGCGGCACATTCGCGTTATTGCGCCAGCCGTTAAGTGGTGCGCGGTGGCTGCGGGCGCTGGTTTGATAGAAAAGTACCGTTGCGATCGCCAACTGCTCGGCATCCGGAATGGAGCGGTGCAGGCAAGGGTGATCACTGAAGTGCCGGGCAATCAAGGCAGTACTGAAGTCGCCGCTGATGAACTGCGGGTGTTGCAACAGACTGACGAGCAGGCGCTGATTACTCTGTACACCCAATAGCACCGTGTCCTGTACCGCGCGCAACAGTTTGCGTCGGGCTTCCTCGCGAGTCGCACCCGAGGCGATCAGCTTACCGAGCATCGGGTCGTAGAACGGGCTGACCGATTGCCCTTCAAGCAAACCATGGTCGATTCGCGTACCGTGCTGCAGCGCCGGTTCCCAGGCTTGCACTCGGCCGGTTTGTGGCAGGAAGTCTTGCGCGGGATCTTCGGCGTAAAGCCGCACCTCCATGGCATGTCCGTTGAGCTGAACCTGATCCTGGGTCAGCGGCAACGGCTGACCTTCGGCAACGAGCAATTGCCATGCGACCAGATCCAGCCCGGTAATCAGTTCAGTTACCGGGTGCTCGACTTGCAGACGCGTATTCATCTCCAGAAAGTAGAACTGGCCGCGTGTGTCGAGCAGAAACTCAACGGTGCCGGCGCCGACATAGTTCACTGCGCGCCCGGCTTTCAATGCCGCTTCACCCATGGCCTGACGCAACTCGGCGGTCATCACCGGGCATGGCGCCTCTTCGATGACTTTCTGATGGCGACGCTGAATTGAGCAGTCACGTTCGCCCAGGTAGATCAGGTTGCCGTGCTGATCGCCGAACAGCTGCACTTCGACATGCCGCGGTTCGATCAGCGCCTGTTCGAGGATCAGTTCGTCGCTGCCGAACGCGTTCAATGCTTCGGAGCGCGCGGTGCGCAGTTGCGCCGGCAGATCAGCCGCATTTTGCAGCAGACGCATGCCGCGCCCACCACCGCCGGCACTGGCCTTGATCATCAGTGGGTAGCCGATTCGCTCGGCTTCGCGCAGCAGAGTGGCGTCGTCCTGTTCGGTACCTTGATAACCGGCGATGCACGGTACACCCGCTTCGAGCATGGCGATTTTTGACTGGCGTTTGCTGCCCATCAATTCGATGGCTTCGACGCTGGGGCCGATGAAGATCAGCCCGGCCTGTTCACAGGCACGGGCGAATTCGGCGTTTTCCGAAAGAAAGCCGTAGCCGGGATGGATCGCGTCAGCACCGCTGCGGCGAGCGGCGTCGAGGATCGCCGGGATGTTGAGGTATGACTGTTGAACGGGGGACGGACCAATGCGAACGGCTTGGTCAGCCATCTGAACGTGCAGGGCATCGGCGTCGGCATCGCTGAAGACGGCGACGGTGCGATAGCCCAAGGCTTGGGCGGTGCGCTGGATGCGGCAGGCGATTTCACCGCGGTTGGCGATCAGGATTTTGTGGATGGCGGGCATGGGCTATTTCCTCAGAAGTTGCGTCGCAGGTGCTGGCCTCTTCGCGAGCAAGCTCGCTCCCACAGGGGATTTATGAACGATACAAATCCAATGTGGGAGCGAGCTTGCTCGCGATGCTTTTAAGTGGCCCACCGAGGTTTACGCTTCTGCACAAAAGCCATGGTTCCCTCCACACCTTCGGCGCCAGTCACTGCCTCGCTAAACCACTGCGCCGCCTCATCGAGCAATTCACTTGAAGGCTGCCCGGCACTCGCCAACAACAAATTCTTGGTCATGGCATTCGCCTCCGGCGCGCAACACAGCACATGTTGCAACACTTCATCCAGCCGCTCAGCCAAGGCCTGCGAATCCTCTTCGACGAAATGCACCAGCCCTAGACGGCGTGCCTGGTGCCCATCGAAACGTGCGGCAGTCAGTGCCAGTCGACGGGTTTCGGTGAGGCCGATGCGCTGCACCACAAACGGCGCAATCTGCGCCGGCAGTAAACCGAGACTGGTTTCCGGCAAACCGAATTGCGCTTGATGATCGGCAATCGCGATGTCGCTGATACAGGCCAGACCGAAACCACCACCGAGCACAGCGCCTTGCAGCACGGTGATCAGCACTTGCGGCGTGTGCTGGGCTTCTTCCAGCAGGGCGCCGAACGCGCGATTCAGATCGCGGTAAGCCTCGGTGCCCTGAGCGCGGGCGTTGGCCATGTCCTTGATATCGCCGCCGGCACAAAAATGCCCGCCGGCACCGCTGAGCACCAACGCCCGAACAGCGTGGTCATCACGCACAGCCGCCAGCACCGTGCGCAGTTCGCTGACCATCTGCAGGCTCATCGCATTACGACTGTCCGGCCGATTGAGGGTGACGTGCAGCACGCCGCCATGCAGTTCCAGCAACAGCGTCTGGCATTGCGGCAGGCTGCTCATTTCTTTTTCCCCGGGAGGATGCCCATCAGTTTGCAGATAATCCCCAGCATGATCTCGTCGGCGCCGCCGCCAATCGATACCAGCCGGACATCGCGGTAGGCGCGGGCCACCGGGTTGTCCCACATGAAACCCATGCCGCCCCAATATTGCAGGCAGCTGTCGCTGACTTCGCGGCCGAGGCGCCCGGCCTTGAGCTTGGCCATCGACGCCAGCCGCGTGACGTCCTGGCCTTTCACGTATTGCTCGGTGGCCTGATAGACCAGCGCGCGCAGGCATTCGATTTCGGTCTGCAATTCGGCGAGGCGGAAGTGGATGACCTGGTTGTCGATCAGGGCATTGCCGAAGGTCTTGCGCTCCTTGCAGTACTCAATGGTGCTGTCGACGCAATATTCCAGCCCCTTGATCATGTTTGCCGCGCCGAACAGGCGTTCTTCCTGAAACTGCAACATTTGCATCATGAACCCGGCGCCTTCATGGCCGATGCGATTGCGCTGTGGCACGCGCACGTTGTCGAAAAACACCTGTGCGGTTTCCGAGCTGCGCATGCCGAGCTTGTCCAGGTGCGAGCTGAGGCTGATCCCCGGCGTGTTCATCGGCACCATGATCAGCGATTTGTTGATGTGTGGTTTGTCGTCCGAGGTGTTGGCCAGCAGGCAGATGAAATCGGCGCTCGGCGAGTTGGTGATCCACATCTTGCTGCCGTTGATCACATAGTCGTCGCCGTGCTTGCGCGCGGTGGTTTTCAGCCCGGCGACGTCGGAGCCTGCACCGACTTCGGAGACGCCGATGCAACCAACCTGCTCGCCAGTGATCGCCGGGCGCAGGAACTCTTCGCGCAATTCATCGGAGCCGAAACGGGCGAGGGCAGGCGTACACATGTCGGTCTGCACGCCGATCGACATCGGAATGCCGCCGCAATGAATGGTGCCGAACTCTTCGGCAGCGACAATCGAATAGCTGTAATCGAGGCCCATGCCGCCGAATTTTTCCGGCTTGGAAATACCCAGCAAACCGAGGTCGCCAGCCTTGCGGAAAATTTCGTGAATGGGAAAGCGCCCGGCCTTTTCCCATTCATCGACGTGCGGATTGATCTCGTGCTCGACGAACTGGCGGACGGTGCGGCGCAGGGCTTCGTGTTCCGGGGTGAAGATCATTTTTTATTGTTCTCCGTAAGATCCGTGGCGGTCAGAACCGGCTGACGCCGAAGCTATTGGGTTGCAGCTTGCGAGTGTCGGCCTCGTGGCAGATGTCCAGCAAGTAGCCAAGCAGGGTGCGCGTGTCGCGGGGGTCGATCAGCCCGTCGTCCCACAGGTTGGCGCTGCCATAGAGAGCGGTGGACTGGCTGTCGAGTTTCTGCGCGGTGACCTGTTCGAGCATGTCGAGCATTTTCGGGTCTGGCGTCAGGCCGTCCTTCAACTGCTTGGCTTCGGTAACGATGCGCAAGACTTTGCCGGCCTGCGCACCGCCCATCACCGCCGTGCGGCTGTTCGGCCAGGCGAAGATGAAGCGTGGATCGAGTCCGCGTCCGCACATCGCATAGTTGCCGGCACCGTAGGAACCGCCGACGACCATCGTCAGTTTAGGCACCCGTGCATTGGCTACCGCTTGAATCAGTTTCGAGCCGTGTTTGATCACGCCTTGCTGCTCGGATTCGGTGCCGACCATGAAACCGGTGGTGTTGTGAAAGAACAGCAGCGGCGTCTGGCTCTGATCGCACAACTGAATGAACTGCGCCGCTTTGCTCGCGCCGTTGGGTGTGATTGGGCCGTTGTTGCCGATGAACCCGCAGGCGCGGCCCTGAATCTTCAACTGGCCGCAAACAGTTTGCTGATCGAACTCGCCCTTGAATTCGACGAAGCAGGATTCGTCGGCAATGCGCGCGATGATTTCGCGCACGTCGTAAGGTTTTTTCGGATCGTCGGGGATCAGCCCGAGCAATTCATCGATGGGGTAGAGCGGCTCTTTGTATTGCGGCTCCGGCAACCACGGCAGTTGCTCGTTCCACGGCAGCATATGGAGGATTTCACGGACCTGACGCACGCCATCGGCATCGTTTTCAGCGAGGTATTCAGCCGTGCCGGCGACTTGCGCGTGCATCTCGGCACCACCGAGTTCTTCATCGGTGGCGACTTCGCCGGTGGCCGCTTTGAGCAGTGGCGGACCGGCGAGAAACAGCTTGGCCTTGCCGCGCACCACCACCACGTAATCCGACAACCCCGGCTGATAAGCGCCACCGGCCGTGGCCGAACCATGCACCACGGTAATCTGCGGCAAACCCATTGCCGACATCCGCGCCTGATTGGCAAAACTGCGCGCGCCTTCGACAAAAATCTCGGCGGCGTAATTGAGGTTGGCGCCGCCACTTTCGGCGAGGGTGATCACCGGGAGTTTGTTTTCCTGGGCGATCTGTTGCAGGCGCAGGGATTTTTTCAGGCCAGTGGGCGAGATCGTCCCGCCCTTGATTGCGCTGTTGTTAGCCACCACCATCGCGCGAATGCCGCAGACGTAACCGATACCGGCGATCAGTCCGCCACCGGCGGAACTGCCGTCCTTGTCGTCGTGCAACTTGTAGCCGGCGAGGCTGGCCAGTTCGAGAAACGGCGCGCCGGGATCGAGCAACAGATTCAAGCGCTCACGGGGCAGCAGTTGCCCGCGCTTGTCGAACCTGGCTTTGGCTTCGGTAGCCTTGTTCAGCAGGCTCTGTTCGAGTTGCTGCACATGTTCGATCGCCGCGAGCATGGCCGAGCGGTTGCGGGCAAACGCTTCGCTGTGCGGGTCGAGTCGGGACTGGATCTGCGGCATGGCTTACTCCTTGTCCTTCAGCACATCGGGTAAATACGCGCGGTGGAAACCGTTGAACGACTCGCTGTGGGTCGCCTTGTGCAACGGCCATGCACGGCTGCCGAGGCTGGCCGCGCCGTCGATTTTCAAGGTGCTGCCACTGATAAATGCGGCGGCCGGGCTAAGCAAAAAAACAATCGCCGCACTGACTTCCGACTCGGTACCGATACGCTTGAGCGGCACGTGTTCGCGCAGGGTCGGAATCACCGCTTTGAACGCGCCTTCGTAAGTGTCCATGCCGCTGGAGGCAATCCAGCCCGGCGCCACCGCGTTGACCCGCACGCCGGCATAACCCCATTCGAACGCGGCAGTTTTGGTGAAGTTGTCCATGCCCGACCGCGCCGCGCCAGAGTGACCCATGCCGGGCATGCCGCCCCACATGTCGGCGAGCATGTTGACGATGTTGCCGCCGTGTTTGCTCATCGACTGGTTGAACACTTCCCGCGCCATCAGAAAACCGCCGACCAGATTGGTGCGCAGCACGGTTTCGAAACCTTTCTGATTGATCGAGGCCAAGGGCGACGGGTACTGGCCGCCGGCATTGTTGACCAGACCGTGGATCGGTCCGTGTTCAGCAATCAATTCGCTGACCAGTTGTTTTACCGCTTCTTCATCGCGGATATCGCAAGCCTTCCAGTGCGCGCGGCCGCCGTCCTCGGCGATTTCGTCGGCGACCTTTTGCAGTTTCTCCGGCTTGCGCCCGACCAGCAGTACATTGGCGCCGAGGGCCGCCAGTTCATGGGCGGTGCAGCGACCGATGCCACTGCCGCCACCGGTGACGATGATGGTCTGGCCGCTGAACAGACCTGCGTTGAAAATCGACGCGTAAGCCATGCAAACAATCCTCTAGTCGAGCTGTTCGGCGATGCTCTGCGGCACCGGGATCTGGATTTCCAACAGTTGCTGGGCGAAGGCTTTGCCTTGCGGATCGATGCGCAGACTGGCCACGCCGCCCCCGCCAAGAGCGTTTTCCAAGAGAAAATTCAGGCTGTGGGTGCCGGGCAGATACCAGCGTTCGACCCGGCCGTGAATCGGGTCGAGCACATGACTCATCCAGTCGACGATGACGGCCGGGGTCAGCGCTTCAGCGATCCACGGCAGGTATTCGGGCTTGCGCGGCAGCACACCGATGTTGCTGTGGTTGCCTTTGTCACCGGAGCGCGCCACGGCCAGTTTCACCAACGCCACACTGGCATCGGCGCGGCCCTGAGGTTTCGGCGGTTGCTGGGCAATCGGCAAATCTTCGCTGTCGAGCGCTGCCAATGAGGGCAGGGCACAAGGATGGCGAACGCCGGCCAGATCAATCTGCAAAGTGCAGGCACTTTTATCGATCAGGAATGAAAACAGGCGAATCAGCGGGTACACCGTTGGCCGTCCGCCGACGATGCCGGTCAGGCCTGGTGCCATGCCGGTGGCGGCCTGGGCGATTTCCCGGGAGAACAGCACCAGTGCCTGTTTATTAGGGTGACGCACAGCGAGTTTGATCACCACTTCGCGGCTGTCGTGGCGTTGGCCGTGGGGGCCGTAGGTGGCTTCGCTGCCGAGCAATTCAATATCGGTTTCGGTGTAAGGCGGCCAGCCGCGCTGGCTGAACATTTCCGCTGTCTTGGTGATGATCGCCTGACTGACGCGTTGCGCCTTTTCTACCGCATCGATGCCAGCGATCAGGCAACTGGCGGTGCAGCGAAAACCGTCCGGATACGTGGCGCTGACCTTGTATTTATCACTGGGCGGCAGGCCTTTGGCGCCGTGGACGTGAACGAGGTTTTTACCTTGTTGCTGGAGTTTGACGTGAGTGAAATCGCAGACCACGTCAGGCAACAGATAGGCCTGCGGATCGCCGATTTCATACAGCATCTGCTCGCCGACGGTCAGCGGTGTGACCAGTCCGCCGCTGCCTTCGGGTTTGCTGACGATAAATTGGCTGTCGGCGCTGACTTCGACGATAGGGAAACCGATGTGTTCGTAATCCGGCACTTCGCGCCAATCGGTGAAATTGCCGCCGGTGCATTGCGCGCCGCATTCGATGATGTGCCCGGCGAGCGCAGCCTGGGCGAGTTTGTCGTAGTCGTGCCATGACCAGCCGAATTCATGCACCAGCGCCGCACTGACCACCGCGCTGTCGACCACGCGCCCAGTGATGACAATGTCGGCCCCCAGGCGCAGCGCTTCGACAATGCCCGGCGCGCCAAGGTAGGCGTTGGTCGACACGCACATTGGCGGCAGCGGGGCGCCGCTGAACATTTCGGTGATGCCGCTGAGCTGTTTGAGCTGTGGTTGCAGATCATCGCCCAGTAATACGGCGATTTTCAGTGCGACGCCGGCCTTGTCGCAGGCCGCTTGCAGGGCGGCGGCGCAGGCTTGCGGATTGATCCCGCCGGCATTGCTGATCACGCGGATGTTCTGCTCGGCCAGTTGTGGCAGCAGAGGTGTCAGCGCGTCGATGAAGTCGCCGGCAAACCCCGCCTGTGGGTTCTTCATGCGTGCCCCGGCCATGATCGACATCGTGATCTCGGCCAGGTAATCGAACACCAGATAATCCAGCTTGCCGCCGTCCACTAACTGCGCGGCGGCGGTCGAGGTGTCTCCCCAGAATGCACTGGCGCATCCGATGCGAACGGTGGTGGGCATTTTTATCTCCGACTCAGCAACCTGCGACAGAAGTGTCTGGAGGCTACCAAGCAAGCGCTTGGTTTGTAAACAGTTGAAACTATCTTCTGCCCAAGCGCTTGCTTGGTTGCCGCTGGCGGCTTAAATTGCGCGCAACCCTGCGGTTTCAGGGGGCAACAGACTGATCGACTGTAGGAGAGAACGGGTGGACGAGCAAAAAGCCCTGAGGGTCATGCGCGATTTGGTTGATGAAGGCCAATTGACCGACCCCGACAGCGCCCGCGGCAAATTGCTGCAAGTGGCTGCTCACCTGTTCCGCAACAAAGGCTATGAACGCACCACGGTGCGCGATCTGGCCGGCGCCGTCGGCATCCAGTCGGGAAGCATTTTTCATCACTTCAAAAGCAAGGATGAAATCCTCCGGGCGGTGATGGAGGAAACCATCCGCTACAACACCGCGTTAATGCGGGCAGCTCTGGCCGATGCGGCCAATGTGCGCGAACGCGTGCTGGCGCTGATTCGCTGCGAACTGCAGTCAATCATGGGCGGCAGCGGTGAAGCCATGGCGGTGCTGGTTTATGAGTGGCGTTCGCTGTCCGAAGAAGGCCAGGCCAAAGTGCTGGCACTGCGCGATGTCTACGAGGACATCTGGCTGCAAGTGCTGGGTGAGGCCAAGGACGCAGGATTTATCCGTGGCGATGTATTTATTACCCGACGTTTCCTCACTGGCGCACTGTCCTGGACGACCACCTGGTTCCGTGCCGGCGGCAGTTTGAGCCTCGATCAGTTGGCCGACGAGGCGCTGATTCTGGTCCTCGAAGCGCGTTGAAGCACTTTCTATCCGGCCGGGAAACTGGCTAACTGGGCGAAACCGCCTAGCTTGAATGCATTGATCGGTATTTTTTCGGGGAGTGGGGTGTTTTGAAGTCTTTGCCAATTCGGACGGCCGCGGGCTTGATGCTCGCAGCGCTGGCTGCATTTTGGGTATTGCCCGCTCAGGCAGCGCAATTGGTCCGGGTCGGCGCGGCGCATTTTCCGCCTTACACCGTTCGCCCGGAAAACGGTGCCGACACAGGCCTTCTGCCGCAATTGGTCGAGGCCCTCAATCGCCTGCAAAGCGACTATCAGTTCGTCCTCGTGCCCACCTCGATTCCCCGGCGTTTCGGTGACTTCAAGCAGGGCCGGATCGACATGGCAATTTTCGAGAATCCCGATTGGGGCTGGAAGGAAATTCCCCACACAGATGTCGACATGGGTCTTGAGGATGCGGAAATTTTCGTCGCACAACGCGAAGATGGCCGGCAGCAGAATTATTTCGCCGACCTCACTGGCAAGCGCCTGGCTCTGTTCAGCGGTTATCACTACGAGTTCGCCAACTTCAACGCTGACCCGAAATACCTCGCACAGAATTACAACGCCACGCTGACCTATTCCCACGACAGCAACCTGCTGATGGTGCTGCGCGGGCGCGCCGATGTTGCCTTGGTGACCCGTTCCTATCTGTTCGATTACCTGCTGCGTAACGAGAAGGTGCGCGACGAGTTGCTGGTGTCGCAGCGCATCGATCAGGTCTATCACCATTACGCGATTCTTCGTCCGACCGCGCCGATCACCGGCGCGGCGTTTGGCAAGTTGTTGCAGGGTTTGCGCGACAACGGTGAAATGCTGAAGATTTTCGATCCGTACAAGATTGCCGTAGTGCCGGTGCCTCACCACTGAGGCAGCGATTTGCGGGCAAAGCCTAAATTTTCCCTCCCGGATCACGTCCCATCGTTGAACTGTCGACGATTATCGTGAGCCCGACCCATGTCCAATCTGAATGACCTGACTTCCCTGGCCTTGCCTGCGGGCAGTCAACTGATCGCTGATGTCAGCGAAAACCGTCTGAGCCTGAGCCTGGACGGACAACCGCTGATCCGCTTGCGCCTTGATCGAGACGCAAAGGGGCCGATCCAGATCGATGAGCGTTTTGCGTTGCCGCCCGGGCAGGCGTTGTGGGCAGCCTGTTACTGGCTGTTCGCACGGGATCCGGCGTGCCGGCAATTGACCTGGCAACTCGATCAACCACCGACCGAAGCCTTGCTCAGTGGCTTGCTGGTGAGCACCGAAGTGGCCGGCGAATATCGCTGCGAGCGCACGCTGTTCTGGCAGTTGCCGCAACCGTGGCTCGGCACTTCGCTGAGTGGTAGTTATCCGCAGCAGATGGTCATCAGCCAGGGCAAGCGTCATCCGCTGCGGCCAGTCAAACCGCGCGGTGAAGTGTATCGGCGTTTCGATGCCCGTCTTGGTGCGTGGGTTTCCCTGCGCACTGTAGAGATCGAAGCAGACCTGGCGCGCTTCAACCGCTGGCAAAACAGCCCGCGCGTCGCCAGTTTCTGGCAGGAAGAGGGCAGCCTCGAGAAGCATCGCGAATACCTGAGCAAGCTCGATGCTGACCCGCATACGCTGACGCTGATTGGCTGTTTCGATGATCAGCCGTTTGCCTATTTCGAAGCCTACTGGGCCAAGGAAGACCGCATCGCGCCGTTCTACGATGCCGACAACTACGATCGCGGTATTCACATGCTGGTCGGCGAGGAAGAGCACCGTGGCC
Source organism: Pseudomonas sp. 3B-A001-10F (assembly GCF_056313565.1). NCBI lineage: Bacteria > Pseudomonadati > Pseudomonadota > Gammaproteobacteria > Pseudomonadales > Pseudomonadaceae > Pseudomonas > Pseudomonas sp. 3B-A001-10F. The sequence continues at coordinate 48,788 of NZ_JBQYFW010000002.1, read as the reverse complement.
CGCATAAAGTGGCGAGCTGGTTATCGGCGCTGGTGCATTACCTGTTTCTTGATGATCCGCGCACTCAGCGGGTGGTCGCCGAGCCGCGAGCCGACAACGCGAAGATGATCGGGTACATGCAGAATCAGTGCTTCCACTGCGAGAAGGAATTCGACTTTCCGCACAAGCGCGCGGCGCTGATGATGCTGGGGCGTGAGCGGTTTTTTGATCGGTGCAGGTTGGCGTGAGCTGATCGGGCTCAGGATCTTTGTGATTTTGAGTCCGTCTTCGCGAGCAAGCTCGCTCCCACATGGTTTCTGCATACACAGATCTAATGTGGGAGCGAGCTTGCTCGCGAATGACTTGACGCCGAATTCAGATCCTAGCGACGACCCGCAATCACCGCATCCCGCCGACTGCCCGACACCTTGCGGCAGTGCACCAGTGCATCACGAATCATGAAGTTGACCAGGGTTGGCGAAACGCCCAGTTCCTTGGCGATGTCCTTTTGCGGCACGCCGTGCAGCCGGTACATCTCGAACGCATAGCGCGTGCGGCTGGGCAGCTCGGTCAGCGCGTCGGCGATGTTTTCCAGGGTTGAGAAATTGATGTGCGAGGTTTCCGGCGAAGCACCCTGGATGACCACATTCAGCCCTTCCTCTTCAGGGCCGGAGTATTTCTGCTCAAGCGCCTGTTTGCGGTAGTGATCGATGGCGAGGTTGCGCACGATCTGGAACAGATAGCTCAGTTGAGCCTTGATCGACGACGTGATCGGTGGCGCCGATTGCAGTCGGAAAAACGCATCCTGCACCACATCTTCGGCGCGCGACCGGCAGCCGGTAATGCGGGCTGCAATCTTGACCAGAATCAGTCGATTGTCGACGAATGCCTGAAGTAGCGGTGAATCGCACTTGCTTGTGGATACTTGTTCCGTCATGGAAATCACCTTGCTGCCAAATAGGTTCGTGGGACGCCTTGGGGGATGGGGGCGTCCTACACATCGAGCGACAAATTATGTTGAATGATAATGATTGTCAATTGAGAAAGAGAAGTAATGCGCCACAAAGGTGCGTTCTGAGAACTGCGACACGCCGCCACACCCCGGCCCCATTGGCGATCCAGCCTGCCGACTAATTATTTCAAGACGTCATCCGTTCTCATTGGTGAATGGTTCCCGGTGCACAACCCCGGCCACACCGCATTCCGCAGCCTTGCGCGGTCGGCACAGACCGCGCCCTGCATGCCCTTCGAGGGGCGTGACGCAGCAAACCCGATTCCATTAGCAAGCCGAATTCAGGCAGGAAACCTCATGACCGACGCGTTCGAACTACCCAGCACCCTGGTCCAAGCCCTCCAGCGCCGCGCGGCCCTGACGCCGGATCGACTGGCCTTGCGTTTTCTCGCCGAAAACGAAGAGCAGGCTGTGGTACTCAGTTATCGTGAGCTGGATGAGCGCGCACGTATGATCGCCGCCGCGTTGCAGGCTGACGCTGAATTCGGCGACCGTGCGGTGCTGCTGTTTCCCAGCGGTCCGGATTACGTCGCGGCATTTTTTGGCTGCCTATACGCCGGCGTGATTGCAGTGCCGGCCTATCCGCCGGAATCCGCGCGCCGTCACCATCAGGAGCGTTTGCTGTCGATCATTGCCGACGCCGAACCGCGTCTGCTGCTGACCAGCGCCGACCTGCGCGACGCCTTGCAGCAGATCGAGGGTGCGCCGCCGTTGTTGTGTGTCGACACTCTCGACAAGACACTGGCGCAAAAATGGGTTGAACCGAGCCTGCCGCAAGACCACATCGCTTTCCTGCAATACACCTCCGGCTCGACTGCACTGCCCAAAGGCGTGCAAGTCAGCCACGGCAATCTGGTCGCCAACGAACTCCTGATCCGTCACGGTTTCGGCATCGACGTGAACCCTGACGATGTCATCGTCAGCTGGCTGCCGCTGTACCACGACATGGGTTTGATCGGTGGTCTGCTGCAGCCAATTTTCAGCGGCGTGCCATGCATTCTGATGTCGCCGGCGTACTTCCTCGGTCGGCCATTGCGCTGGCTGGAAGCGATCAGCGAATACGGCGGCACCATCAGCGGCGGACCGGACTTCGCCTATCGCTTGTGCAGCGAACGGGTCAGCGAGTCGGCGCTGGAACGTCTCGATCTGAGTCGCTGGCGCGTGGCCTATTCCGGTTCCGAGCCAATCCGTCTCGACACCCTTGAGCGCTTCGCCGAGAAGTTCGCCGCATGCGGTTTCAGTGAGCACAGCTTCATGGCCTCGTACGGTTTGGCCGAAGCCACGCTGTTCGTCGCCGGCACCCCGCGCGGCACCGGTATCCCGGCACTGCGCGTGGACGATCAGGCGCTGGCACAAAACCGCGCCGAGCCGGGCGATGGCAGCCCAATCATGAGTTGTGGTATCAGCCAACCGGAACACGCGGTGCTGATCGTCGAGCCGAACACACTCGTCGAACTCGCCGACAACGCGGTCGGCGAAGTCTGGGCCGCAGGCCCGAGCATCGCCCACGGCTACTGGCGCAATCCTGAAGCGAGCGCCAAGACCTTCGTCCAGCACGCCGGCCGCACCTGGCTGCGCACCGGTGACCTGGGCTTCATGCGCGACGCGGAGCTGTTCATCACCGGACGCCTGAAAGACATGCTGATCGTGCGCGGCCACAACCTCTATCCACAGGACATCGAGAAAACGGTCGAGAACGAAGTGGAAGTGGTGCGCAAGGGTCGCGTCGCTGCATTTGCGGTCAGTCAGAACGGCGAAGAGGGCATCGGCATCGCGGCGGAAATCAGCCGCAGCGTGCAGAAAATCCTCCCGCCGGAGGCGTTGATCAAAGCCATTCGCCAAGCCGTGGCTGAGGCTTTTCAGGAAGCTCCGAGCGTGGTGGTGCTGCTTAATCCCGGCGCCTTGCCGAAAACTTCCAGTGGCAAATTGCAGCGCTCGGCGTGCCGCAATCGTCTGGCCGATGGCAGCCTCGACAGCTACGCGGTGTTCCCGTCGAGCACCGCTGAAAGCCAGGACGCAGTCACCAGCGCCTCAGAACTTGAGGGCTTGATCGGCAAGATCTGGGCTGAGCAACTCAACGTCAAACAGGTCAACGCCGACGATCACTTCTTCCTGCTCGGCGGCAACTCGATCGCCGCTACGCAAGTGGTCGCCCGCGTGCGTGAAGAGCTCGCGCTTGAGCTGAACCTGCGCCTGTTGTTCGAAGCTCCGACCCTGGCAGCGTTCGCCGCAGCCGTTGCGCAACAGCAGCAGGACGGCGGCAGTGCCCAAGGTGCAATCTCCGCGTTGTCGCGCAGCGAGCCGATGCCGCAATCGCTGGCACAAAACCGTTTGTGGATCACCTGGCAACTCGACCCACAGAGCAGCGCCTATAACATTCCCGGTGCCCTGCGTTTGCGCGGCGAACTGGACGAAGACGCCTTGCATGCCAGCTTCCAGCAACTGATCGAGCGCCACGAATCCCTGCGCACGCGTTTCTTCGAGCGCGACGGCGTGGCTCTGCAACAAGTGACTGCCGGCACCGAATTCAACCTGCAACTGATCGACATCAGCGACTTGCCGGCGCACGAGCGCGAGGCCCGTGCGCAACAAATCCGCGAAGACGAAGCACGCACCCGGTTCGACCTGGAAAAAGGTCCGCTGCTGCGGGTGACGCTGGTGCGTCTCGACGACGAAGATCACCAATTGCTGGTGACGCTGCACCACATCATCGCCGATGGCTGGTCGCTGAACGTACTGATCGATGAATTCTCGCGCCTGTACGCCGCCGCTTCGCAAGGGCTGACGGCCAACCTCGCGCCATTGCCAACCCAGTACGCCGACTACGGCAGCTGGCAGCGTCAATGGCTGGCGCAAGGCGAGAGCGCGCGGCAACTGGCCTGGTGGAAAGCGCAGTTGGGCGACGAGCATCCAGCGCTGGAACTGGCCACCGATTACCCACGCTCCGCCAAGCAAACTCACAGCGCCGCACGCCACACCGTGCGTCTGGGCGCGAGCCTCAGCGATGCGCTCCGTAACACGGCACAGGCTCAGCAATCGACCCCGTTCATGCTGTTGCTCGCGGCATTCCAGAGCCTGCTGCATCGCTACAGCGGTCAGCGCGACATCCGCATCGGCGTACCGAACGCCAACCGTCCACGCCTGGAAACCCAGGGCCTGATCGGCTTCTTCATCAACACCCAAGTGCTGCGAGCAGAGATCGATTCGCGCCTGTCATTCGTTGCGCTGTTGGCCCAGACCCGCAACGCCGCACTCGGTGCCCAGGCGAATCAGGATCTGCCCTTCGAACAACTCCTCGAAGCCTTCCCGCAGGCCCGCGAACAAGGTCTGTTCCAGGTCATGTTCAACCACCAGCAACGTGATCTGAGTGCGCTCAAACGTCTGCCGGGTCTGCTCGCCGAAGAACTGCCGTGGCACAGCCGCGAAGCCAAGTTCGATTTGCAATTGCACAGCGAAGAAGATCGCAACGGTCGCCTGACGCTGTCGTTCGACTACGCCAGCGAACTGTTCGATGTGGCGACCATCGAGCGTCTGGCCGAGCATTTCAGCAACCTGTTGCGCGACGTCTGCGAACGTCCTGAGCAAGCCATCGGTGATCTGCAACTGCTGACCGCCACTGAGCACGATCAGCAACAACACTGGGGTGTTGCGCCATGCACCCCGGCGCAACAATGGCTGCCAGAACAGCTCAACGAACAGGCGCGCCTGACCCCGGAACGCACCGCGCTGGTGTGGGACGGCGGCAGCCTCGACTTCGCCGAATTGCATACGCAAGCCAATCGCCTTGCGCATTATCTGCGCGACAAAGGCGTCGGCCCGGATGTCTGCGTGGCCATCGCCGCCGAGCGTTCGCCGCAACTGCTGATCGGCTTGCTGGCGATCATCAAGGCCGGCGGCGCCTATGTGCCACTGGACCCGGATTACCCAGCGGATCGTCTGGCTTACATGCTCCGCGACAGCGGCGTCGAACTGCTGCTGACCCAAACCGAATTGCTCGGCCGCTTGCCGGCCAGCGACGGCGTCAGTGTCATTGCCATGGACGCGTTGCACCTGGAAAACTGGCCGAGCCAGGCACCGGGTCTGCACTTGCACGGCGACAACCTCGCTTACGTGATTTACACCTCGGGTTCCACCGGCCAACCGAAAGGCGTCGGCAACACCCACGCGGCACTGGCCGAGCGTCTGCAATGGATGCAGAACACCTACCGCCTCGATGAAACCGATGTGCTGATGCAAAAGGCGCCGATCAGTTTCGACGTGTCGGTGTGGGAATGCTTCTGGCCACTGATCACCGGCGCGCGTCTGTTGATTGCCGGCCCCGGCGAACATCGCGATCCGCATCGCATCGCCCAGCTGGTTCAGGCCTATGGCGTGACCACGCTGCACTTTGTACCGCCGCTGCTCGCGCTGTTCATCGACGAGCCGCTGAGCGCCGAATGCACCAGCCTGCGCCGGGTGTTCTCCGGCGGCGAAGCGCTGCCAGCCGAACTGCGCAACCGCATCCTCGCGCAACTGCCGGCGGTGCAATTGCACAACCGTTACGGCCCGACTGAAACCGCGATCAACGTCACCCACTGGCATTGCACCACTGCCGATGGTGAGCGCTCGCCGATCGGTCGTCCGCTGGGCAACGTGATCTGCCGCGTGCTCGACGCCGATCTCAATCCGCTGCCGGCCGGTGTGCCGGGTGAACTGTGCATCAGCGGCATCGGTCTGGCCCGTGGTTACCTCGGCCGTCCTTCGTTGACTGCCGAGCGTTTTGTCGTCGATCCATTGGGTGAGCAGGGCGCCCGTTTGTACCGCACCGGTGACCGCGCACGCTGGACATCCGATGGCGTCATCGAATACCTCGGCCGCCTCGATCAGCAGGTCAAACTGCGTGGCTTCCGCGTCGAACCGGAAGAAATCGAAGCACACTTGCTCGCCCAGGACGGCGTCGCCCAAGCCGTGGTGCTGGTGCGCGAAACCGCTGCCGGTGCGCAGCTGATCGGCTACTTCACCGCGACCGATGCCAGTGAAAATCCTGACGAGCAAATCACCCGGCTGAGAACCGCGCTGGCCGCCGAGCTGCCGGAGTACATGGTCCCGGCGCAACTGATGCGTCTGGACGCAATGCCCCTGAGCCCCAGCGGCAAACTCGACCGCCGCGCCTTGCCCGAGCCGCAATGGCAAGTGCGTGAACACGTCGAACCGGTCACTGCACTGGAACAGCAGATCGCCGCGATCTGGCGCGAAGTGCTCGGTCTGCCTCAAGTCGGCCTGCGCGACGACTTCTTCGCCCTCGGCGGTCATTCGTTGCTGGCTACGCAAATCATCTCGCGTACTCGTCAGGCCTGCGACGTCGAGCTGCCGTTGCGCGCCTTGTTCGAACACAGCGAACTCGGTGATTTTGCCGAACAGATCCACCTGATCCAGGCCAGCGGTCGCACCAACAAACAGCCACCGATCGACAAGGTTGATCGCAGCCAACCGGTGCCGTTGTCGTACTCGCAACAGCGCATGTGGTTCCTCTGGCAGATGGAGCCGGACAGCCCGGCGTACAACGTTGGCGGCATGGCGCGCCTGCGCGGCGTGTTGCATGTCGAGTGTTTCGAGGCCGCGTTGCAAGCGCTGATCCTGCGTCACGAAACCCTGCGCACCACCTTCCCGAGTGCCGACGGCGTCGCCCGCCAACAAGTGCATAGCGAAACCGGTGTGCGCATGGGCTGGAAGGATTTCTCAAAACTTGCCGCCGATGTGCGTGAGCAAAAGGTTCAGCAACTGGCCGATGACGAAGCGCATCTGCCGTTCGATCTGGAAACCGGCCCGTTGCTGCGCGTCTGTCTGGTGAAGACTGCCGAGCACGAACATTACTTTGTCCTGACCCTGCACCACATCGTCACCGAAGGCTGGGCGATGGACATTTTCGCCCGGGAACTCAGTGCGCTGTACGAAGCCTTCGTCGATGACCGTGATTCGCCGCTTGAGCCGCTGCCGGTGCAGTATCTCGACTACAGCGTCTGGCAGCGCAACTGGCTGGAATCCGGCGAGCGTCAGCGCCAACTCGACTACTGGACCGCGCAACTCGGTCGTGAACATCCGCTGCTGGAATTGCCGGGGGACCGTCCGCGTCCCCCAGTGCAAAGCCATCAGGGTGAGCTGTTCCGTTTCGACCTCAGCGACGACCTCGCCGCGCGGGTTCGTGCGTTCAATGCGCAAAACGGTCTGACCCTGTTCATGACCATGACCGCCGCGCTTGCCACGCTGCTTTACCGCTACAGCGGCCAGACCGATCTGCGCATTGGCGCGCCGGTGGCCAACCGCATTCGCCCGGAAAGTGAAGGGCTGATCGGTGCATTCCTCAACACCCAAGTGCTACGTTGCCAGCTCGACGGCATGATGTCGGTCGGCGAACTGTTCGAGCAGGTGCGTCACACCGTGATCGAAGGCCAGTCGCATCAGGATCTGCCATTCGATCATCTGGTTGAAGCCTTGCAACCGCCGCGCAGCGCTGCGTACAACCCGCTGTTTCAGGTGATGTGCAACGTGCAGCGCTGGGAATTCCAGCAGAGCCGCATGCTCGCTGGCATGACCGTCGAGTACCTGGCCAACGATGCACGAGCGACCAAGTTCGACCTCAACCTGGAAGTCACCGACCTCGACCATCGCCTCGGTTGCTGCCTGACTTACAGCACCGATCTGTTCGACGAGCCGACCATCGCGCGCATGGCCAAGCATTGGTGCAATCTGCTCGAAGCGCTGATCGCCGATCCGCAGCAGCGCCTGAGTGAATTGCCGCTGCTCGATGCGCCTGAGCAACAGCACCTGCTCGACAGCCTCGGCATCGAGTCGGGCGAGCATCGTCTCGATCAGTGCATCCATCACCTGTTCGCCGAACAGGCGCTGGCCCGCAGAGACGCGCCGGCCCTGACCTTCGCCGGGCAGACCCTGAGCTACGCCGAACTCGACGCCCGCGCCAATCGTCTGGCTTGGGCCTTGCGTGAGCGCGGTGTTGGTCCGCAAGTGCGGGTCGGCCTGGCACTGGAGCGTTCGCTGGAAATGGTCGTCGGCCTGCTGGCGATTCTCAAGGCTGGCGGTGCGTATGTGCCGCTGGACCCGGAATACCCGCTCGACCGTCTGCATTACATGATCGAAGACAGCCGCATTGGTCTGCTGCTCAGTGATCGCGCCATGTTCAAAGCCCTTGGCGATCTGCCGCCAAGTGTGGCGCGCTGGTGCCTGGAAGATGACAGCGCGGCACTCGCTGATTACCCGGTCAGCGAGCTGCCATTTATCAGCCTGCCGCAGCATCAGGCCTACCTGATTTACACCTCGGGTTCCACCGGCAAGCCGAAAGGCGTGGTGGTCTCCCACGGCGAAATCGCCATGCACTGCCAAGCCGTGATCGAACGTTTCGGCATGCGCCCGGACGACTGCGAACTGCATTTCTATTCGATCAACTTCGACGCGGCGACCGAGCGTCTGTTGGTGCCGTTGCTCAGTGGCGCGCAGGTGGTGTTGCGTGCGCAGGGTCAGTGGGACGCGGAAGAAATCTGCGGTTTGATCCGCACGTATAAAATCAACGTGCTTGGTTTCACTCCGAGCTACGGCAGTCAGTTGGCGCAGTTCCTCTCAACGCAAAACGAAACCCTCCCGGTGCGGATGATCATCACCGGCGGCGAAGCGCTGACCGGTGAACACCTGCAACGGATTCGCGCGGCGTTCCAACCGGCGATGTTCTTCAATGCCTACGGCCCGACCGAAACCGTGGTCATGCCGCTGGCCAGTCTGGCGCCGGAGGTGCTGGACGAGGGCGCCGGCAGCGTGCCGATCGGCAGCGTGATTGGCGCGCGTGTCGCGTACATTCTCGACGCCGATCTGGCATTGGTACCGCAAGGTGCGACCGGTGAGTTGTTCGTCGGTGGGGCCGGTCTGGCCCAGGCCTATCACGACCGTCCGGGCATTACCGCCGAGCGTTTTGTCGCTGACCCGTTCGCCACTGATGGCGGGCGCATGTATCGCACTGGCGACCTGGTGCGCCAGCGTGCCGATGGTTTGGTGGAATATTTGGGACGAATCGACCATCAGGTGAAAATCCGTGGATTCCGTATCGAACTGGGCGAAATCGAAACGCGTCTGCTCGATCACGACTCGATCCGCGAAGCCGTGGTGCTCGCACTGGATGCCCCGAGCGGCAAGCAACTGGTTGGCTATCTCGTCACCGAGGTTGCTGAGCAAAGTGAAGCCCGTCAGGCTGAACTGCGCGAAGCCCTGAAATCGCACCTCAAGGCGCAATTGCCGGATTACATGGTGCCGACCCACCTGATCCTGCTGGCGAGCATGCCGCTGACCGCCAACGGCAAACTCGACCGCCGCGCGTTGCCGGCGCCGGACCCTGAGTTGAGTCGTCAGGACTACGTCGCGCCGAGTAACGAACTGGAGCAGACCCTGGCGCAGATCTGGTGCGAGGTGCTCAACGTCGAGCAGGTCGGCCTCAACGACAACTTCTTCGAACTCGGTGGCGACTCGATTCTGTCGATCCAAGTGGTCAGCCGTGCGCGTCAGCAAGGCATTCATTTCAGCCCGCGTGATCTGTTCCAGCATCAGACCGTGCAAACCCTCTCCGCCGTGGCCAGCCGCACCGAACAAGTGACGGCCGAGCAAGGTCTAGTGACCGGTGAAACGCGCCTGACGCCGATTCAGCATTGGTTCTTCGACACTGAAATTCCTGAGCGTCAGCACTGGAACCAGGCGCTGTTGCTGGAGCCGACCGTGCCGCTGGAACCGCATCGTCTGGAGCAGGCGCTGCTGGCGGTGATCGAGCAGCATGACGCCTTGCGTCTGCGCTTCACCGAGGCCGACGGCCAATGGCAAGCGACGCATCAACCAGCCTCCGATGCGGTGGTGTTGTGGCAAGTGCGCGTGACCTCGATGGACAAGTGTGAAGCACTGTTCGCTGATGCTCAGCGCAGTCTCGATCTTGAACAAGGCCCGTTGGTGCGTGCCGTGCTGGTCGATGGCCCTGAAGATCAACAACGCCTGTTTATCGCCATCCATCACTTGGTGGTCGACGGCGTGTCGTGGCGCGTTTTGCTCGACGATCTGCAAACCGTGTATCGCCAACTCGACGCCGAACAAGCGGTAAAACTGCCGGCGAAAACCAGCTCTTTCAAGGACTGGGCTGCGCGTTTGCAGGCCTACGCCGGCAGCGAATCACTGCGCGAAGAACTCGACTGGTGGCAGACCCAACTGGCCGGGCCGAACGCTGATCTGCCCTGCGAAAATCCACAGGGCGGCCAGCAGAATCGTCACGCACAAACCGTCAGCGTGCGCCTCGATGCCGAGCACACCAAACAGTTATTGCAACAGGCTCCGGCGGCCTATCGCACGCAGGTCAATGACCTGCTGCTGACGGCGTTGGCCCGAGTGTTGTGCCGCTGGAGCGGTCAACCGTCGGCGCTGATTCAACTGGAAGGTCACGGCCGCGAAACCCTGTTCGACGAGATCGACCTGACCCGCACCGTCGGCTGGTTCACCAGCGCTTACCCGCTGCGTCTGACCCCGCACAACATCGAAGAAGCTGCGGGGCAGGGCGCTTCGATCAAGGCAATCAAGGAGCAACTGCGCGCGGTGCCGCACAAAGGCCTCGGTTATGGCGTGCTGCGTTATCTCGCCGATGACCTCAGCCAGCGCAGCATGGCCGCGCTGCCGCATGCGCCGGTCACCTTCAACTACCTCGGCCAGTTCGACCAGAGCTTCGGCAGTGATGCGCTGTTCCGTCCGCTGGACGAGCCGGTCGGTGCCGCCCACGATCCGCAGGCGCCATTGCCCAACGAGTTGAGCATTGATAGTCAGGTTTACGGCGGTGAATTGCTCCTGCGCTGGACCTTCAGCGCCGAGCGTTATGACGCGCAAACCATCAACGATCTGGCCGACGCCTACCTTGGTGAACTGCAAAGCCTGATCACCCATTGCCTGCAAGACGAGGCCGGCGGCCTGACGCCATCGGACTTCCCGCTGGCCAGACTGACTCAGGCGCAACTCGATGCCTTGCCGGTGCCGGCCGCGCACATCGAAGACGTTTATCCGCTGACGCCGATGCAGGAAGGCATGTTGCTGCACACCTTGCTCGAACCGGGCACTGGCCTGTACTACATGCAGGATCGCTACCGCATCAACAGCGAACTCGACCCGCAGCGTTTCGCTGAGGCCTGGCAAGCGGTGGTCGCCCGTCACGAAGCGCTGCGAGCCTCGTTCTGCTGGAACGTCGGCGAAGACATGCTGCAAGTGATTCATACGCCGGGTCGTACGCCAATCGAATATCTGGACTGGAGCGCCATTGCTGAAAACGAGCAGGAACCGAAGCTGCAAGCCCTGCTGAAAAGCGAGCGCGAGGCCGGTTTCGATCTGCTCAATCAGGCGCCGTTCCACTTGCGCCTGATCAAGGTCGGCGCGGCGCGTTACTGGTTCATGATGAGCAACCACCACATCCTCATCGATGCCTGGTGCCGCTCGTTGCTGATGAACGACTTCTTCGAGATTTACACCGCGCTGGGTGAGGGTCGTGAAGCGCAACTCGCCGTACCACCGCGTTACCGCGATTACATCGGCTGGCTGCAGCGCCAGAGCCTCGCCGAAGCGCGGCAGTGGTGGCAGCAGAACCTGCAAGGGTTCGAGCGCACCACGCCGATTCCGAGCGACCGTCCATTCCTGCGTGAACATGCCGGTGAAAGCGGCGGCATGGTCGTCGGCGACCGCTACACGCGCCTCAATGTCGAGGACGGTGCGCGTCTGCGGGAACTGGCGCAGGCCCATCAACTGACCATCAACACCTTCGCCCAAGCGGCGTGGGCGCTGGTGCTGCGCCGTCTGAGCGGTGATCGTGACGTGCTCTTCGGCGTTACCGTGGCCGGGCGTCCGGTGGACATGCCGGAGATGCAACGCACCGTCGGTCTGTTCATCAACAGCATCGCGCTGCGGGTGAAAATGCCCGGGGACGATCAGCGCAGCAGCGTGCGTCAGTGGCTCAGTGGTTTGCTCGACAGCAACATGCAGCTGCGCGAATACGAATACCTGCCGCTGGTGAACATTCAGGAACAAAGCGAACTGCCGAAAGGCCAGCCGCTGTTCGACAGCCTGTTCGTCTTCGAGAATGCCCCGGTGGAAGTCTCGGTACTGGACCGCGCGCAGAGCCTGAATGCGACCTCGGATTCAGGCCGTACCCACACCAACTTCCCGCTGACGGCGGTGTGTTACCCGGGTGATGACCTCGGTCTGCACCTGTCGTACGACCAGCGTTATTTCGACGAATCGACCATCGAGCGCATGCTCGGCGAGTTCAAACGCCTGCTGCTGGCGCTGGTCGATGGCTTCCATGGTGATATGGCCGACCTGCCGCTGCTAGGCAGTGAGGAACAGGACTTCCTGCTCCACGGTTGCAACCAGAGTGCCCACGATTATCCGCTGGAGCAGAGCTACGTGGCGCTGTTTGAAGCGCAGGTTGTCGCGCATCCGCAGCGCATCGCCGCTACGTGCCTTGATCAACAACAGAGCTACGCCGAGCTGAACCACAACGCCAACCGTCTCGGCCATGCACTGGTCGCCGCCGGTGTGCAGATGGATCAACCGGTGGCCTTGCTCGGCGAACGCAATCTCGATCTGCTCGGCATGATCATCGGCAGCTTCAAGGCTGGCTCGGGTTATCTGCCGCTGGATCCGGGCCTGCCGAGCCAGCGTCTGCAACGCATCATCGAGCTGAGTCGCACGCCGGTGCTGGTCTGCTCCAAAGCATGCTTTGAACAAGCGCAGACTTTGCTGGATGAATTCAGCTGCGCCAATCGCCCGCGCTTGCTGGTCTGGGAAGAGATTCAAGCGGCAGCGACAGCGGCGCAGAACCTTGGCATTTACAGCGGCCCGGACAACCTCGCTTACGTGATCTACACCTCGGGTTCGACCGGCCTGCCGAAAGGCGTAATGGTCGAACAGCGCGGCATGCTCAATAACCAGTTGAGCAAGGTGCCGTATCTGAACCTGAGCGACGCCGATGTGATTGCGCAGACCGCATCGCAAAGCTTCGATATTTCGGTCTGGCAATTCCTTGCCGCGCCATTATTCGGCGCGCGGGTGGACATCGTGCCGAACACCATCGCCCACGATCCGCAAGGTTTGCTGGTGCATGTGCAAGCGCAGGGCATCACCGTGCTGGAGAGTGTGCCGTCGCTGATTCAGGGCATGCTCGCCTCGGAGCGCCTGAGTCTGGATGGCTTGCGCTGGATGCTGCCGACCGGTGAAGCAATGCCGCCGGAGCTGGCGCACCAATGGCTGCTGCGTTATCCGGAAATTGGTTTGGTCAACGCGTACGGCCCGGCGGAGTGCTCGGACGACGTGGCGTTCTTCCGTGTCGACATGGCGTCGACGCGCGGCAGTTACTTGCCGATCGGCACGCCGACCGACAACAACTTGCTCTATCTGGTCGATGGCGCGCTGGAACTGGTGCCGTTGGGCGCGGTGGGTGAGTTGTGTGTTGCCGGGACCGGCGTCGGGCGCGGCTATGTCAGCGATCCGCTGCGCACCGCGCCGGTGTTTGTGCCCAACCCGTTCGGTGCGCCGGGCGAGCGTCTGTATCGCACCGGTGACCTGGCGCGGCGTCGCAGCGACGGTGTGCTGGAGTACGTTGGCCGGGTCGATCACCAAGTGAAGATTCGCGGTTATCGCATCGAGCTGGGTGAGATCGAAGCGCGCCTGCATGAACAGCCGGAAGTGCGCGATGGCGCGGTCGCTGTGCAGGAGGGCGTCAACGGTAAACACTTGGTCGGTTATCTGGTTGCGGCCGATTCAGCACTCAATCCGAGCGAACGCCTGGAGCGGATCAAGCAGCGCCTGCGCGCCGAACTGCCAGAGTACATGGTGCCGCTGCACTGGTTGTGGCTCGAGCAAATGCCGCTGAATGCCAACGGCAAGCTCGACCGCAAGGCCCTCCCGGAGCTGGAGATCGGCCTGTTGCAGAGCGAGGATTATCTGGCCCCGCGCAATGATCTTGAACAGACGTTGGCTGATATTTGGGCCGAGGTGCTGAAGGTCGAAAAGGTCGGTGTACGCGACAACTTCTTCGAGCTGGGCGGGCATTCGTTGCTGGCCACGCAGATCGCCTCGCGGGTGCAGAAAACCCTGCAACGCGATGTGCCGCTGCGGGCGATGTTCGAGTGCAGCACGGTGGAGGAGTTGGCTGAGTACGTCGATGGATTGGCGGCGAGTGATATCACCGAGGAGAAGGTTGATCGGTTGAATGATCTGATGGCGGAGCTGGAGGGCCTCTGATTCTCTAGTGCCTGCACTGGCCTCATCGCGAGCAGGCTCACTCCTACAGGGGAACGCATTCCAAAATGTAGGAGTGAGCCTGCTCGCGATGAGGCCGGTACATTCATGTACATTTCCAAGGTTGACGATAAAGAACCGGCAGCTCAGTCTGCCGGTTCTCTTTTTTGTCGCGGGGGTGGTCGATGCCTTTTTTCACGGTGGACGGACAAGCGCTGCATTACATTGATCAAGGCACTGGTCCGGCAGTTTTGCTGGCCGGCAGCTATCTGTGGGATCACGCGATGTGGGCACCGCAGATCGCCGCGTTATCGCCGCACTATCGGGTGATTGCACTGGATTTGTGGGGCCATGGCGAATCGGGACGGTTGCCTGAAGGCACGACATCATTGGATGACATTGCCAGTCAGGCGCAGGCTCTGCTCGATCATCTGGATATCGACCGCGTCACGCTGGTTGGCCTGTCGGTCGGCGGCATGTGGGGCGTGCGTCTGGCGTTGTCGGCACCGCAGCGGATCAACGGTCTGGTGTTGATGGATACCTACGTCGGCGTCGAACCGGAGCCGACTCGTCAGTACTATTTCTCGCTGTTCAAACAGATCGAAGAAAGCGGAGAGATTTCCGAGCAACTGCTCGATATCGTCGTACCGATCTTCTTCCGCCCGGGCATCGATGCGCAGTCGGCGCTGTATCAGGATTTCCGCGCGAAACTGGCGGCGTACTCTGCGGATCGGCTGCGCGAAAGCATCGTGCCGATGGGGCGAATCACCTTTGGCCGTGATGACTTGTTGCCACGGTTGGGCAAGTTGAATGCGGCGACCACGCTGGTAATGTGCGGCGATCAGGACAAGCCGCGACCGCCGTCCGAAGCAAAGGAAATGGCCGAGTTGATCGGTTGTCCGTGGGTACTGGTGCCGGAGGCGGGGCATATCTCCAATCTGGAGAATCCGCAGTTTGTCACCGAGGTGTTGTTTACCTTCCTCAGCGAGCGCAACCGTTAGACCGAGTAATCATTCTTCGTCGGAACGCCGCCCGGAGACAAGCTCGCTCCCACAGTGACCGCATTGAACACAGAGTCTGTGAACACATTCGATCCCTGTGGGAGCGAGCCTGCTCGCGAAGGCGTCATTTCAGGCGCCAACAAACCCGGAATTATTTAGGCCCGAGAATCTTCGCCAACTTGTCCGGCGAAGGCGCACCTTGCTGCTGTTGCAACTCACCCTTGTCATCCATATAGAAAATCGCCGGCGTCGCCTGCAAGTCGAGGTCTTCCATCAACTGCATGTTGGCCGCCAGTTTGGTCTGCACGGCCGCCGGAATATCTTTCAGCGCTTTGAGCGAGCTGCCCTTGCCAGCCTTTTCGTGATCTTCCAGGGCCTTGGCCGGATCTTTCGCGGCCAGCAACGCGGCGGATTTGCCCGGGCTGTCCTCGCGGATGATGCCAACCATGATGTGCCGCAGTTGCACCTTGCCGGCCTTGACCCATGGCCGTGCCTGTTCCCAGAACATGTTGCAGTACGGGCAGTTCGGATCGCTGAACAGGTACACCGTGCGCGGTGCATCCTTGTTGCCGTCCTGAATCCAGTTGCTCGCCTCGAATTTGGCCCAGACTTCCTTGGCCATCGGCGCATAGACCAGTTTTTGCAGTGGCTCGCTGCTCAGGTCTTTACCGTCGGCGTCGTACAGATTGCCCAGCAACACGTGTTTGCCATCCGGGGTCAGGTACAGCGCCATGCCGCGATTCTGATATTGCGCCGCATACCCGCGCAGGCCATCGGGGGCGTCGAACTGGCCGACGATTTTCGCGCCTTTGGCTTCGATCTGCTTGATCGCCGCGGGCAGTTCTTCAGCAGCCTGCACCGACGGCAAGTGCAGCAGGGCGGTGCCCAGAGTCAGCGTCAGCAGGTGGCGGAGGCGGGGCATGGCAGTTTCCTTGCAGAGGTGGCCGGTGCAGTGGCCGGGTTCGAATTCGGGGTTGGGGCGGCGAAGTTTTCCAGCGCGCGCGCCAGGCTGGCGTTGGACAGCTCACCCAGGTGGCTGGTCAGCAGCCGACCGTCAGGGCTATAGAACAGCGTAGTCGGCAATGCCATGGAACCGACGGCCTGACCCAGCCGACCACTGCGGTCGAACAGCACGTTATTGAGGCTCAGGCCCTGGGTTTCGAGAAACGTCGCCACGCTCTGCATGCTTTCGGCCTGATTGACGAACAGGAAGGTCAGATCCGGGCGTTGTTGCTGAGCGCTTTCCAGCACCGGCATCTCGCGCCGGCACGGCGGGCACCAGGTCGCCCACAGGTTGATTACCAGCGGGCCGCCCTGATAGTCGCTGAGCTGGATGGTTTCCCCGGCCGCATTGCGCAGAGAGATGTCCGGCAGTCGGGTGCCTTGTTCGTAGAGGTTCAACGACAGTGTCGCCAACAGCCAGAACGCCAGGCCGCTGGCCACGCCAAACCCCAACGGGCGACGCAGCCCTGGACGCCGCCAGCCGCGATACAGGGCGACCAGCAACAATACGATCACCCCCGGCCAGGCGAGGAAACCACCGTCGCGCAAATCGATGATCTGCCACGGGTCATTGCGATAGTGCGACCAGTACAGCAGCACAAAGGCAATTCGCGCCGCGAGCATGCCCAGCAGAAACAGGCTGAACAATGCTGACTCGGGGTTATCACCGCCACGCTTGGCCACCCGCCAGCCGACAAAGGTTGCCAGCGCCAGGGCACTGATCAGCAGCAGGTGGTTAAGCGCGATGGCAAAGGTGCCGAGGGTGAAAGTCAGCATTAATGGGCATCTCGGGTGGCAGTCCAGTGTTGCAGGAATGTCTCGGCGTCGACTTCGCCGGTGATGCGCTGGCTGCGGCGCTCCAGACCATCAGCACCGATCCAGATGAACGTCGGCGGTCCCGGCACTTTGTAGCGGCTGAGCAGTTCAGCGCTGGCGGCATTGTCGTCGGTGACATCAAGCCTGAGCAGGCGCACGTTGCTCAGCGCCTGCATCACGTTGTCCTTGCCAAACACCTGCTTCTCCATGATCAGGCAAGACTTGCACCAGTCGGCGTAGTAATCGAGCAGCACCCACTGTCCCTGAGCCCTGGCGGCATCGAGTTCGCGTTGCAGCGCCGCCGGCTCCTTGATCGTGGTGAACGCTTCATGACCCGAAGGCGCGGTGGCGCCAGCACGACCGGCACTGTAGACCTGCAACGGTTGATACGGATCATCGCTGCCGCCCGCCGCACCAATCACCAGCAAACTGCCCCACAGCCCGAGCAGCAGCGAACTGGCGCCGAACAACTGCGCAACGCGGCCAAAACCTTCGGACTGTTTCCAGGCGCAGAACGCGGCGATCAACAGCAGCGCGCCGCACAGGCCCAGCCATAACGACGCATCCAGCACCGGGCGCAACATCACCAGTGCAGTGGCGAGGAAGAAGAATCCGAACACGCCTTTGAGCAGGTTCATCCACGCACCGGGTTTGGGCAGGAAGCCATTGCCAACGGTCACCAGCAACAGCAGCGGCACACCGATGCCGATGCCCAGCGAAAACAGAATCAAACCACCGTGCAGCGCGTTGCCGGTCTGCGCGATATACAGTAAGACACCCGCCAGTGGCGCGGTCATGCACGGGCCGACCAGCAGACCGGACAATGCACCGAGCGCTCCGGCACCGATCACGCTGCCACCGCTGCGACTGCGCGAGGCGTGTTCCAGGCGATCGCGCAGGGCCACCGGCAATTGCAATTCAAAGAAGCCAAACATCGGCAACGCCAACACCACGAAGATCGCGGCAAAGGTCCCCAGCAGCCATGGATTTTGCAACCAGGCCTGCAGGTTCGCGCCGAGCAGCGCGGCAATCACGCCCATCGCTGCATACACCAGCGCCATGCAAATCACATAACTGCCGGCCAGTACGAATCCGCGACGCGGAGTGGCACCACTGCCGACGACCATACCGGCCAGAATCGGCAGCATCGGCAATGAGCACGGCGCAAATGCCAGCAGCAAGCCGAAACCGAAAAACGCCAGCAAGCTCCAGCCCAACGCGTGTTCTTGCAGGCTGCTGGCCAGGGCTTGATCCGGTGCCTGGTCGTTCGTTGTCGTTGTTACCGCTGTTGTCGCCGGTGTTGTCGTGGCTGGCGCTTTACCGCCCAGGTCGATGACCCGGGTTTGCGGTGGATAGCACAGGCCGGCGTCGGCACAGCCCTGATAGCCGACCTTGATCTGCCCCGTGGCCGAGGCTGGAATTTTAATTTCCAGCCCTTGGCGATAGACCGGTTGCTCACCGAAAAACTCGTCGCTGTGGGATTCGCCTTCAGGCAGCGCGGGCTGTTGCTCTGCGCTCAGCCCTTCGAATTTCAGGCGTTTCTGATACAGGTAATAACCGTCGGCGATTTGCCAGAACAATTGGGTCTCACCGGATTCCAGGCGCTCGGACGTCAGCACGAATGCCTGGTCGACCAGGAGAAACTCCGGTTTTGTCTCAAATGGATTGTTCCCGGCGTGGGCCAGGCTGGAGATCAGCAGAGCAAACAAAAGAAAAAAATGACGCATGGAGGAGCCTTGTCCCTGTGCAAGTGAGGTGCACAATGGGCGGCGGCGATTAACCGATGATTAACCGCCACGCCCTTGTCGCTGTGACGTTCGGGGCATAATGTCAGCTTAATCGGCCAACTGCCTAATCGGCTTTTTTCTACGGGACTCACCATGCACGTACTGGTTTGCGAAGACGATGAACTGATCGCCAGCGGTATTGTTGCGGGACTCAGTGCCCAAGGCCTGACCGTCGAACACGTCAACACGGCATCGAAGGCCCGCGCGATACTTAAAGTCGCCGAATTCGACGTGATGGTGCTCGATCTTGGCCTGCCCGACGAAGATGGCCTCAAGTTGCTGCAACAACTGCGTCAGAGTGGCCTGGAGATTCCAGTGCTGATCCTGACCGCGCGCGACTCGGTCACCGACCGCGTTGATGGCTTGCAGGCCGGGGCTGACGATTACCTGCTCAAGCCGTTTGATCTGCGCGAACTGTTCGCCCGCCTGCAAACCCTGTTGCGCCGGGTTGCCGGGCGCAGCGTCAACCTGATCGAGCATGGCGCGCTGACGTACGATCCGAGCAGCCGCGAAACCACCCTGGCCGGGCAACCGGTGGACTTGTCGCGCCGCGAGCAATCGCTTTTGCAGGCGCTGCTGCACAATCGTGGCCGGGTGCTGTCCACCGAGCAGTTGAAGGACAGCGTCTACGGCTTCAACGATGAACTGGAAAGCAACGCGCTGAACGTGCACATCCATCACCTGCGCAGCAAACTGGGCAAAGGCATCGTCGAAACCGTGCGCGGTCTGGGCTATCGCCTCGGCCCGGCCGACGGTGGAGATCAAGGCAAGTGATGAGCCTGCGACTGCGCCTGAGCCTGACCCTCGGCGCTGCGTTTGCGCTGATCTGGGCGCTGGCGGCGGCCTGGATGCTCAGTGACCTGCGCAATCAGATGATGTTCTCTCTCGACCAGCGTCTGGTGGCCTCGGCGCGCATGGTCGCCGGGCTGCTGGAACAGTTGCCGACGCTGCCGAGCAAGGGCGAGGGCACGCATTTCAGTGCCGAACAACTGAATATCCCCGGTGGCATGGCCTGTCAGGTCAGCTCGTTGCGCGGGGAAATACTCGCGCGCAGTCACAATAATCCCGAACAAGCGCTGGAAGCCGAGAAAATGGGCTTCCATGACCAGATGATCGATGGCGCGCCGTGGCGCAGCTTCACCCTGGCGCGGGGCGATGTGCGCATCACCACGGCCGACCGGCAGATTGAGCGCGAAGCCCTGAACATGTCGATCCTGCTGGCGGCGTCGGTGCCGGTGGGCGTGGCGCTGCTCGGCTGCCTGTGCCTGTTGTGGCTGGGCATCGGCCAGGGGCTGGCGCCGCTCAACCGTCTGCGTGAGGCGCTGATGCGGCGCAATGCCGACTCGCTTGAGCCGTTGCAGATCCAGACCTTCCCCAGCGAATTGAAGCCGCTGCTGGAAACGCAAAATCAGTTGTTTCAACGCATCGGCAAGACCATCGAGCGTGAGCGCCGTCTGACCGGTGACGCGGCACATGAACTGCGCAGCCCGCTGACGGCGATCAAGACCCACCTGCAAGTTGCGCGCATGACCGATGGCAGCGCCCGCGATCAGTCGCTGGCGCGGGCCGAGGAGGGCGCCGATCGCTTGCATCGCACCCTCGAACAGTTGTTGTTGCTGGCGCGGGTCGAGGGCAGCCTGTCGTTCGATGACGGTTCGCAGTGCAGCGCCGAGCAAGTGGCACGCCTGGCGATCCAGGACGCCACCGGTGGCGAGCACCAGCGCATCAAACTGCAACTGCCGGCCGGGCTTAGCGCTGCACCGCTGCACATGCCGGCGGTGCTGTCGATCGCGGCGCTGCGCAATCTGCTCGACAACGCCTTGCGCCATACCCCTGAGGACTGCGCAGTCGAACTGAGTCTGGAAACCATTGGCAACCGCGTGCGGTTTGTCGTGCGTGATCATGGCCCGGGCATTGCACCGGATGATCTGCAACACCTGACCCAACGCTTCTGGCGCAACGGCCAGAGCACCGGTTGCGGCCTTGGCCTGGCGATTGTTCAGGCGATCGTCCAGCGCTGCGACTGCGCCCTGCATTTCGACAGCCGCCCGGATGGCCTGCGCGTCGAACTGACCATGCCGTTGCAACCTGTCTGACCTGACCACAAATCCCCTGTGAAAGCGAGCCTGCTCGCGAAGACGGCGGCACAGTCAGCATCCAAGTGGCTGACAAAACGCGTTCGCGAGCAGGCTCGCTTCCACAAGGGCGGATGTTTTGGCACATCAAATGTAACTTTTCGACATTCGCTATCCGGCAGGGGTGGGGGTAAGGTCAACGCAGCTTTGACTCAATGGATTGAGGGAATTGCGCCATGGAAGCACCCATCTGCATTCGTCCCGCCACACTGGCCGACGCCGGCATCATCAGCCGCATCATCGAACGTTCGATCCGCATCGGTTGTGCACTCGACCACCGCAACGATCCGACACGGGTCAGCACCTGGATCACTCAGCAATCCGCCGACTTCATCAGCGCCCGCCTCGCCGACCCGCACTTCTATTTATGCATGGCTTTACTGGCGGACAAACCGGTCGGAGTCGGCATGGCACAGGCCAGTGGTGACATTTCCCTGTGTTACGTGCAGCCGGAATCCTTTCGCCGGGGCGTCGGGCGCGCGTTGATGCACGATCTGGAAGGCTGGTTGCGGGTTCGCGACGTTGCTCAAGCGAATCTCAACAGCACGCGCACCGGTCGTGCTTTTTATCGCCGTCTGGGCTATCGCGAGTCAGCGCCGCCCGTCGAATACCAAGGCGTGCAGACCCTGCCCATGCACAAGTCGTTGGCAGCGCCGGCCTGACAACACGATCACGGGCTAAATCCTCAGGCCCCTTAAGCGTTTCCAGAACAGGAAAACCTGCAAGTGCGCCCCGCGATCGGAATGCGCACCTGTCCGGTGTGCTGTTTTGGTCACTATCCATAGCCAATTGAGGGGTCGAGAGATGTCAGTCGCCACCAGCCTTATCGAAGAGTCGTCGGCCCGGGTTACCTCGGCGCCGGCCGAAACGCTCTACCAGTTCAACGAATCGCCATTGCTGGCTCGTCAGGCCCGGCAGGAGTCCAACGCGCGCAGCTATCCACGACGCATTCCATTGGCACTGAAGCGCGCCAAAGGCCTGTATGTCGAAGACGTTGAAGGGCGCACGTTCATCGACTGCCTCGCCGGGGCCGGCACGCTGGCGCTGGGGCATAACCACCCGGTGGTGATCGAAGCGATCCAGCAGGTATTGGCCGATGAATTGCCATTGCATACCCTCGACCTGACCACGCCGGTCAAGGATCAGTTCGTCCAGGACCTGTTCGGCCTGCTGCCGCCCGCCCTGGCGGCGCAAGCGAAAATCCAGTTCTGCGGCCCGACCGGCACCGATGCCGTGGAAGCGGCATTGAAGCTGGTACGCACGGCGACCGGGCGCAGCACCGTGCTGTCGTTCTCCGGTGGTTATCACGGTATGAGCCAGGGCGCGCTGAGCCTGATGGGCAGCCTGGGGCCGAAAAAACCGCTAGGTGCGTTGCTCAGCAATGGCGTGCAGTTCATGCCGTTCCCGTATGACTACCGTTGCCCGTTCGGCCTCGGTGGCGCGGCGGGCGTGAAGGCCAACCTGAGCTATCTGGAAAACTTGCTCAACGATCCGGAAGCCGGCGTGCAACTGCCCGCAGCGGTGATCGTCGAAGCGGTGCAGGGCGAGGGCGGTGTGATTCCGGCGGACATCGAGTGGTTGCGCGGCTTGCGCCGGATCACCGAAAAGGCCGGCGTGGCGTTGATCGTCGACGAGATCCAGAGCGGTTTCGCCCGCACCGGCAAGATGTTTGCCTTCGAACACGCCGGTATCACCCCGGATGTGGTGGTGTTGTCCAAAGCCATCGGCGGCAGCCTGCCGTTGGCCGTGGTGGTCTATCGCGACTGGCTCGACACCTGGCAGCCGGGCGCACACGCCGGCACCTTCCGTGGCAATCAGATGGCCATGGCGGCAGGTTCTGCGGTGATGCGTTATCTGGTTGAGCACAAGGTCTGCGAACACGCTGCTGCCATGGGCGAGCGCCTCAGCGAGCACCTGCACATCCTGCAACGGGACTTCCCGCAACTGGGCGACATTCGTGGTCGCGGCCTGATGCTCGGCGTCGAGCTGGTCGAGCCGAACGGCACACCGGATGCGCTCGGTCATCCGCCGGCGTTCGCACGACTGGCGCCGCTGGTCCAGCGCGAATGCCTCAAGCGTGGGCTGATTCTGGAGCTGGGCGGTCGCCATGGCGCAGTAGTACGTTTCCTGCCGCCGCTGGTGATCACTGCCGCCGAAATCGACCGTGTCGCAGAAATCTTTGGCCGTGCTTTGGCCGCTGCCACCGCTGCGCTGTAAATTTTTCGCCGCGCCGAACGTTCTTTCTACATACCCGGCTGCACTCAGCGTGCAGCCCACCCTTATAACGATGGAGAACCAGCATGACGTCAGTATTCGACCGCGAGGACATCCTCTTTCAGGTCGTGGTCAACCACGAAGAGCAATACTCGATCTGGCCGGAATATAAAGCCGTGCCGCAAGGCTGGCGCACCGTGGGCAAGAGCGGCCTGAAAAAGGAATGCCTGGCCTATATCGAAGAAGTCTGGACCGACATGCGTCCGCTGAGTCTGCGTCAGAAGATGGAAGCCCAGGCCGCCGCGCAATAAGCGACCGGGCAAAAAGAAACCCGCTGGACTGGAAACAGTCAGCGGGTTTTTTCATGGCTGGAGTTTGTGTTGTCAGGTCAGGCCTCTTCGCGAGCAAGCTCGCTCCCACAGGTGAGTTGTGAACGACACAGATCCAATGTGGGAGCGAGCTTGCTCGCGAAGAACGATAACGCGGTTTCGGCTAAAACTAAGCTCCGCTCAGCCCTTTGAGCAGCAAATCAACATTGCCTTCCAGCTCCGCCACCGGATCCGCCGCATCGGTGCTCAAAACCACCAGATGACTGCCCGACTCGGCAATTGCCGCTTTCACCGCGTCCGATGGCTGTCGATGATGCAGGACCACCGCGACATCATTGTCCTTGAGCGTTGCTGTGAGTTTTTTCAGATCCTCCGGCGTCCATTCGGCATCCGGCCGTGAATCCTCGCCGATCAGTTCCAGATTCAAGCTGCCGATCAGATAACCAAAGTGATCGCTGAGACTCATCACACTGAGATTGTCGGCACTGGCCAGTCGCGCTTCGCTATCGGCGCTGAGCTTCAGCAAACGCTGCTTCAACGTCGCCAGATTCGTTTCGATTTTCGGTTTGGCGCCCGGTGCCAAGCGCACCAGATCCGCCGCCATCACATCCGCCATGCGCCCCATGTTGTTGCTGGCCAGCCATGGCTGACTGTTCAAACCATCAACCTTCAGATCCGGTTGCACGGCAATGCCCGGGAGGGCGCCGTCGACCGGGCGCGCCGCATCAACTTCAACGATGCGAATATTGCTGCGACGGGCGATCGGATACAGCGGATCATCGGCCCACAGTGAACGCACGCCAATGACCGCGTCCGCGCCGGTTGCCAGTTTGCTCAGCGCCGGCGCACCGCGACCGGTGAAATACGCGGTCTGGCGACTGCCTGGCAAATTGGCGGGGGCTGCACGTTCCAGACTGACGTCAGTGCCTTTGAGCAGCACTTCGCCCAAGCCATACGTGATCGGCAACGAGGCCAGCACTCGCAGCGGTTTAGTGTTTTCTGCGGCCATCAACGGCGTGCAGATCACGCCGCACAAGGTCATGGCCAAGGTCAGTTTGCGCAGTGAAAAAGTCATTTATCCAAGATTCCCTTTCAGACTCGGGACAACCCCGCGCGCAATGGCGGCGAGGGCGAAGGCAATGCCGGCGACCAGAATGATCGCGGCGCCGGACGGAATCGGCAGATCAAACACGATCGGCGCGAGGATCCCGCACAGTGTGCTGACCGTGGCGATCAACACCGAGCACCAGAAGAAGCCCTTGAGCGACTGGCTGAGCAAACGTGCCGCCGCCGCTGGAATCACCAGCAGCGCGCCGACCAGAATCGCGCCGATGACTTTCACCGCTGCGACGGTGATCAGCGTCACCAGAATCACGAACAGATAGTCCAGGGTCTTCACCGCCACCCCGCGCACCGCCGCCAGTTGCGGGTTGAAACTGGCGAGCATGATGCGGTTGTACAGTGGCAAGGCAAGGGCCATGACCAGCGAACCGACGATGGCCAATACCGCCAGATCGTTGCCGTTGACCGTCAGTACCGAACCGAACAGTACGTTCTCGAGAATGTGCACATTGATCTTGCCCGCGAGAATCAGCAGCAGACTCGCGCCCAGTGCCAGTGACACCGAGAGGAATACGCCGATCAAAGTGTCCGGTGCCAGACCGGTACGGTTGCGCAGGTAATTGAGCAGGATGCCGAACAGCAGGCAATAGCCGAACAGGCTGCCGTAGGGCCCGATGTAAGGTTCGCCGAGCAGGATGCCGATGGCTACACCGGTGAGCGCCGCATGGCCCACCGCTTCGGAAAAAAACGCGAAGCGCTTGACCACCACCAGCGTGCCGAGGCCGCCGAGTACCGGGCCGATCAACAGGCCGGCAAGCAACGCATTGACCACAAAACCGTAGGCCAGCGCTTCCGGCAGATAACCGGACGAGGCCCAGCCTTGCACTATCAAACGAAAGGCTTCGTAACTCATCAGGCAGCGCTCCGTGGATGGGTCGAGAACAAGGTCAGCAGACGTTCCGGGGTCAGCGCCTCTTGCGGTGAGGCATCGAACAGCACGCGGCGGTTTAGACCCGTGACACGGCTGGCCAGACGCCCGACCGCTTCCAGATCGTGCTCGATCCACAGCACGGTGATGCCCGCTGCACGCCAATCGCCGAGCAGACGTTCGAATACCTGAATCCCGGCTTCATCGAGGGCCGACATCGGCTCATCCAGCACCAGCAATTGCGGCGCCGGGATCAGCCCTTGGGCGAGCAGCACCCGCTGCCGCTCACCGCCAGACAGCGCGCCCATGCGGCGCTTGCGTTTGTCCTGCATGCCGACGCGTTCCAGCGCTTCACCAATGGCGCCGGCGTAACGCTTGCTCAAACCGAGAAACGCCGGACGCCGCTGGCACATGGCAGCCATGAAATCGTCAACCGTCATCGGCAGACCGCGATCGAATTCCAGCGCCTGCGGTACATAACCGATGGTGCCGGGTTCGCCGGGCCATTGCAGGCTGAGCTGGCCCTGATGGGGCATTTGCCCGAGCAGGGTTTTGATCAGCGAACTCTTGCCGCCACCGTTGGGGCCGACGAGAGCATGTACGCTGCCGGGCTGCACCTGGAAGGTGACGTTATCCAAAATCGTCGTGCGCCCCAGCGTCAGACAAACCTCCGCAAAATCCAAAGTCGGCCCCGAAACCTGTGGGAGCGAGCTTGCTCGCGAATGCGGTGTGTCATTCGATAAAGATGTTGGCTGACCTGGCGCCTTCGCGAGCAAGCTCGCTCCCACAGGGGATTCGAATTCGGTCGAGATCGTTTCTCTGGAAGTCATGCGCCAGACTCCTGAATCGCCCGCACCACGGTGTTGAGGTTGCCGGTCATTTCCTTTTCGTACTTGTCGGCGGTGTATTCGCCGTAGGAAATGTGCGACAGCGGGTACAGTTTCACGCCGGACTCACGCTGAATGGTGTCGACGTAAGTGGACGGGAAATCCATCTCCGAGAAGATCACTTTCACGTCCAGTTCACGCAACTGGTCGATGGTCTTCTTCAACTGGCTTGGGCTGGGCTCGATACCGTGGGCCGGCTCGACTACGGCGGTCACTTCCAGGCCGAACTCACGCAGCAGATAGTCGTAAGCCGCGTGCACCGTGGCCACGCGCAGTTCCGCGTTCGGCGCTTGCGTCAGTTTTGCCAGGGCGTCGGCGCGCATCTGCCGCAGGCGTTTGCCGTAGGCGCGGGCGTTCTGGGTGTAGGTCTTGGCGTTGTCTGGATCGAGTTTGCCCAGTTCGCGGGCAATGTTGTTGACCTGGGCAATGGAAGCGCTGATCGACAGGAACGTGTGCGGGTTCACCACTTTGCCGGCCCCGCGCGCGGCAACCCCGGTGGCCGCCAGCAACGGCACGTTTTCGTTGGCTTCGATGGTTTTGATGTTTGGCGTTTCGCTGGCGGCGATCATGCGGTCGGCGAAGTCGTCATGGCCAACGCCGTTGAGCACGATCACATCCAGCCCGCTGATGCGTTTGATGTCTTCGGCCCGTGGCTCGTAGGCATGCGGGTTGAAACCGGCCGGGATCAGCGGCACCACCTCGGCCTTGTCGCCGACGATGTTGGCCACATAGCTGTAGTAAGGGTGCAGGGTGATGCCGATGCGCAGGCGTTTGGCCTGATCGGCACTGGCCAACGGGCTCAGCAGGCAGGCACACAGGCCCAATAAAAAGAGGCGTAACAATGGACGGCGTGGCGATGAAATAGACATGGGCAAGCGGTCTTCTCTCGGAGGAGGGCGAGGAATCAATGGCGATGTTCGCGGGTAACCCCGGCATCGTATTGCGCGACGATCTGT
The DNA here is from genome assembly GCF_056313565.1 of Pseudomonas sp. 3B-A001-10F. NCBI lineage: Bacteria > Pseudomonadati > Pseudomonadota > Gammaproteobacteria > Pseudomonadales > Pseudomonadaceae > Pseudomonas > Pseudomonas sp. 3B-A001-10F. The sequence goes on along the minus strand of NZ_JBQYFW010000002.1, from coordinate 21,387 downwards.
TTCCAGCCGGCAGCGGACAGCGCCGCCGCGGTGAGTTGCGCCGGGGCTTGAGCGGCCGCATCGCGGCTGAGCCAGATGTCCGGCGCAGCCTTGTCATCGGCGCTGAGCAGCATTACAAACGAACCGGCGACGGCCGGATTCTGGCTTTGGCCGAAATACGCGGCGTCCGCCAGCAATTGCCAGGCATGACCACCGCGGCTGACCGAACTCGCATCCTGGGCAAATGGCGCAATCCCTTCGTCGGCCAGATTCTGCGGCGTCGGCAGGGCTTGTTGTTCCTCGCGCAGCAAGCGGATTTCATCGAGGGTCACCCGCAGGTCGGCATAGATGCCTTGCTCGGCAGCACTGAGGTCGCGGCGTGCGTCGAGTTGGTGAGTCGCCACTGGCTCGGGCTCATGGGAAACCCCGCGCCACGCGACCACAGAACCTGCGACCGCGAGGATCAACAGGCACAACAGCAGCACATTGAGGGTTTCATGACCGGCACCGGCCGGACGCACGATTTGTCGAGTGGGCGTACTCATGGGGCTTCGATATCCGCTTGGTCGATTTCCACCACGTGGCCCGGGCCCGCGTCGAACAGCACGTAAAATTCGCTGCCGGGTTTCTTGAACGTCAGTGTGGAATCGGCGCCGAGTTTGCCCGGCACCAGAATGGTTTCGTCGTAACCGATCACATCGAGGGTCACCCCCGGCGCGCCGCTGCCGTCGGAGAACCCGCCGGTGCATTTGATCTGCTCGGCGTCGATGGCTTTACATTCGCACATCGGGTTGTGAGCCAGCGCACTGGCGCTGAAACCGGCGCACAGCACCAGCAGCACGGCCTTCAGGCGCAGGCGGGAAGGGCGTTGGGAACAAGTCATGGTTTGACTCCTTGTTTGTTCAGCCAGGCGAAGGTGGCGGGGGAGGCCTGACTCAGGGGAATCGAAGCCTGATGCATGCTGCCGTCCCAGCCTTCCATGGTGATCCACAGTTCGGCGTCGGGTCTGGTCTTCTCCGGGATCGGCATCTGCGTGCCCATGCGGTATGGCGTGCCAAAGAAAATCGTACCGGCGGCGCGCAGGCTGCGTGGCTTGCCGATGCGCAGGTAGGTGGCCTTGACCTGCTCGACACAGGCATCGCAAAGGGCGGCGCTGAAGTCTTTCATGTAGCCGGCCGGGCCAGTGAGCACCGGCGCTTCGTTGCGCAGTTCGGCCAGGCGCAGGCTCCACGGGCCAACCTGGATATTGCCGATTTCATGTTGGCCCAGCCCGCTGTCACCGCGAAACAGAGAGGCGTCGGCGAAGTATTTGGGCATGAACCCCAGCGGGATCAACAGCAGCAGGACATTGATGTGGAAGCGCCATGTGTGCCAGAAACGCGCGAGTCGAGAAGGCTGTGCCTTGGTGATGGATCTGCTCACAGGCTGGCCTCCGAGGTTTCACGGCTCATCGCCGGTTGTGCCTTGAGGCGGTGTTTCTTGTCTTCGCGCTTCAACGCGTTGGCGGTGGCCAGCGCAGTGCGTTTGGTCCAGATCAACAAGCCGCTGAGGATCATCATGCTCAGGATCAAACCGAAGAAGAACCAGATCAGCTTGATCCAGATGCCGCCGAAGTCGCCGGTGTGCAGTGGCCGCATGGACTCGGTGACGAACTCCAGCGACGAACGATCGGACAGAAGCCGTGAAGCGGCGATGTCGCCGTTGTACGGATTGAGCGTGGCGGTCTGGAACATCAACGGATACCAGCCGCGCCCACCGACGCTCATGTGGCTGTAGGCATTGCCCGGCAGGCTGACGAAGCTGGCTTCCAGCCCCGGAATCTTCTCTTGCGCGAGCTCGACGGCACGGTCCAGGCTGATCCGTGGCGGCGGTGTGCCGGTGGCAGAGATCGGCACGCTCTCGCGGGACATGGCCGGAATGATCGGCTCGCTGGAAATGGCGATCTGGTTGTCGAACAGAATCGCCCGAATCAGAAACCAGATCCCGGTGATGGAAATCACCGCAATGAACCAGATCGACCAGATACCGCACAAGCGATGGAAGTCACCCCAGAAGATCCGCGCGCCGTGACGCACGCGCAGGGTCGGACGCAGAAAACCTTTCCAGAAGCGCTTGTAGACCACCAGGCCTGTGATCAGCGACACCAGCATCGGCACGCCGAGGAACGACACCAGATACCAGCCCCAACTGAAACCGTTGGTGAACGGCACCAGCCACCAGCCATGCAGGGCGCGGGTGAAGGCCTTGAAATCGAACGTCGGGGCAGGGCCTTGAATCACCCCGGTGTAAGGATTGACGTAGACCGTCTGCGAACGACCGTCCGGATAGCTGACCGCAACGTCGAGGGCGAAGTGGGATTCGTCGGGACGACTGATGCTTTCAACGATGGTCTGCGGTTCGGCTGTTTTGATCGCTGCCATGATCTGGTCATAGCTGAGCAGCGGCGCATCGTCCGCAGGCTGGCTGGCGCGCATCTGCGGGTTGGCCAGCCAGACGATTTCCTGGCTGACCACCGCCAGCGTGCCGGTGACACAGACGATCAGGACAAAGAACCAGATCGGTAACGCCAGCCAGCTATGAACGAGGAACCACAGTTTGGAGCGGGATTTCTTCGACATGATTGCGCGTCTTGATAGCGGTGAAAGGGCGCGTGGCTACGGGCTTCGCAGCACGGCAGACCCCGAAAGACCGAACGTGGCTTTTGCCTACGCGAACGGCCTGCATCTCTATAGGACGAATGAGCGGGACAAATCCCGAAAGGTGATATGAAAGCAAATGTTTCCCAATTCCCCGCTCACCACAAATCCCTTTGTGGGAGCGAGCCTGCTCGCGAAAGCGCCGGGTCAGTCACTTCATCCGTTGCCTGATCCACCGCTTTCGCGAGCAGGCTCGCTCCCACAGGGCTTTGCTGCGTACAGGGGATCAAACACGATTCATGATCCACGCCATCACTGTCTGCCAATTGATGGCCGACCCGCGCTCCCTATGATGGGAATCACCTGATTTCCCTGAGTGAGCGCCTTGATGACCGCCAGAACCCTCTATGACAAACACATCGATTCGCACACGGTGTGCCGCCTCGACGATCAGGGTCATGTCCTGTTGTATATCGATCGTCAGGTGATCAACGAATACACCAGCCCGCAGGCTTTCAGCGGTTTGCGCGCGGCCGGGCGCGACGTCTGGCGGCCGGGCACGGCGCTGGCGGTGGTCGATCACGTCAACCCGACCACGCCTGTGCGCATCGCAGTAATGCCCGACGCCGGCGGCGCGCGGCAAGTGTCGTATCTGGCGGAGAACTGCCGGGACTTCGGCATCGAGTTGCTGGACATCCTCGACAAGCGTCAGGGCATCGAACACGTTATCGCCCCCGAGCAGGGCTTTATTCTGCCTGGCATGGTCATTGCCGCTGGCGACAGCCACACCACCACCTATGGCGCACTCGGTGCTTTCGGTTTCGGCATCGGCACCTCCGAGATCGAACACCTGCTGGCTTCGCAGACGCTGGTCTACAAACGACTGAAAAGCCTGCGCGTGACCGTCGACGGCGGGTTGGCGCCGGGTTTGACCTCGAAAGACGTGATCATGGCCCTGATCGGCCGGATCGGCGCGTCCGGGGCCAGCGGTTACGCGATCGAATTCTGCGGCTCGACCATTGATGCCCTCAGCGTTGAAGCGCGCATGACCATTTGCAACATGGCTGTCGAGGCTGGAGCGCGCGGCGCATTCATGGCCCCGGATGACAAAGTCTTCGCCTATCTCAAGGACAAGCCGCGTGCGCCGCAAGGTGAGCTTTGGCAACGGGGCGTGGAGAAGTGGCGCGAACTGCGCAGTGATCCCGGTGCGCGGTTTGACCGCGAGATTCACCTCGACGCCAGCGTTCTGGAACCGATGGTCACTTGGGGCACCAGCCCCGATCAGGCCGCTGCAATCGGTGCGCGGGTGCCGGATCCGCAAGCGATCAGCGATCCGGTCCTGCGTCAGGACATGCGTCGCGCCCTCAGTTACATGGGCCTCGAAGCGGGCATGGCGCTCAGCGACATTGTTATCAGCCACGCCTTTATCGGCTCGTGCACCAACGCGCGGATAGAAGACCTGCGCGATGCCGCCAGCGTCGTGCGCGGTCAGCAGGTGGCCGGACATGTGCGGGCGATGATCGTCCCCGGCTCCAGCGAAGTTCGCGCTCAGGCCGAGGCCGAAGGGTTGGCGCAGATCTTTATCGATGCCGGGTTCGAGTGGCGTCAGTCCGGCTGCTCGATGTGCCTGGCGATGAACGACGACGTACTTGCGCCCGGCGACCGCTGCGCGTCGAGTACCAACCGCAATTTCGAAGGCCGTCAGGGCGCCGGTGCGCGCACTCATTTGATGAGCCCGGCCATGGTCGCCGCCGCTGCGATCTGCGGTCGACTCACCGATATTCGCCAATTTGGAGAACGCCCATGAGCCTGCAACCCTTCACCCACATCAGCGGTCGGGCCGCACCGTTACTGGCGGCCAACGTCGACACGGACGTGATCATGCCCAAACAATTCCTCAAAGGCATTGATCGCCAAGGACTCGATCGCGGGCTGTTTTTCGATCTGCGGTTTCTGCGCGATGGCAGCCCCGATCCCGATTTTGTGTTGAACAAACCGACATGGCAGGGCGCGAGTTTTCTAGTAGTCGGAGCGAATTTTGGCTGCGGTTCCAGCCGCGAACATGCGGTTTGGGGCTTGCAGCAGATGGGCATCCGCGCGTTGATCGGCAGCAGTTTTGCCGGGATCTTCTACGACAATTGCCAGCGTAACGGGGTGTTGTTGATCACCTTGGATGAAGCGCAGGTGCAACGCATCGGACAACTTGTCAGTGAGCCTGAAACGGCGCGGATCGCTATTGATCTGGAGGCTCAGCAGATCAGTCTGGCGGATGGCACGGTGATCGAGTTCCAGATTGATACCCTGCGCAAAACCGCATTGCTGCTCGGCTTGGATGCCATCGGCAGCACCCTGCAACGCCGCGAACAGATCAAGATCTTCGAGCGCGAGCATTTGGCCAACAACCCTTGGCTGTCCTGACCCACCGCTGATCCCTTGTGGGAGCGAGCCTGCTCGCGAAAGCGGTCGTTCAGTCGAAATCAATGTTGACTGACTGGACGCATTCGCGAGCAGGCTCGCTCCCACATTTGATATCGGGTGTTTCAGCTAAAGGGAAAGCCCTTTGAAATGCGCCTGCAAAAACTCCACACACGCGCGCAGTTTCCCCGAGTGTGCCAGCCGCGTCGGGTACACCGCCCAGACATTGGCGCTCTGGCTGTAATCGTCGAGCACCTGCACCAGGCGTCCTTGCTCCAGCAACGGCTTCACATCCCACAACGACCGCAACAAAACCCCACGTCCATCCAGCGCCCATTGCAAAACGATTTCGCCGTTGTTTGATGACAATGGCCCACTGACGCGCACGCTCTCTTGCCCGCCATCGCGATCCAGATTCCAGATCCCAAAGGCGTTGTCGCGCTCCTTGATCACCAGGCAATCGTGCTGTTGCAGTTCGTCCAGCGTCTGCGGCGTACCGCGCCGTTGCAGATAACCGGGAGCGGCGCACAGCACCCGCCGGTTACTGACCAGGTGTCGACCGATGTGCTGGCCGGGCAGGTCATCGCCGACGCGGATCTCCAGATCGAAGCCTTCGTTGATGATGTCCACCACCCGGTCAAACAGGTCGAGGCGAATCTCCAAGTCTGGATAACGTTCGGCCAGCAACGACACCGCCGGGGCTACGTGATTGCGACCGAAACCGAAACTGCTGCAAATGTGCAAACGCCCACGCGGGCTGTCGTGGGCGTCGGACAGTTCATCGTGCAACTGCTGGAAATCATCGAGAATGCGCAACGCCCAGCGCTGCACGCGCTCGCCGTCCTCGGTCAGCGAGACGCGACGGCTGGTGCGGTGCAACAGACGCGTGCCGAGGGTGGTTTCGAGAATCTGGATGCGTTTGCTGACGTAGGCCGGTGACAGGCCTAGTTCATCTGCTGCAGCGGCAAAGCCGTTCTTGCGGATTACGGTGAGCAGTACACGCAGGTCTTCGGGCAGGGGCACGGTGTCTTTCTTCTGGGACATGTCAAAAACGAACACTGGCGGCAGAAGCCGCCAGCATAGCACCGAGATCCAGTGTTTCCGGTCAGCGCAGAAAGGCCAGTGCTTCGGCGAGCAACCGTTCGGGGACTTCTTCGGCAATGTAATGGCCAGCGGGCAATGCCTGACCGCTGACGTTCGACGCCACTTGCAGCCATTCCTTGAGCGGATCGAAGCAGCGCCCGACCGTACCTTCGGCGCCCCACAACACGCGCAGCGGTAGATTCAGCTGATGCCCGGCGGCGATGTCGGCGCGGTCGTGCACAAGATCGATGCCGGCGCTGGCGCGATAGTCTTCGCAGATGCCGCGAGCGCTGCCCGGTCGTTGCAGGCAGCGCAGGTATTCGCCAAAGGCTGCATCGGTAAACGGCTTGAACCCGGCGCTGCGGCTGCCCATCACGCTGCGCAGATAGCCTTCCGGATCCGCTTCGATCAGGGTTTCCGGCAGTGGTGCCGGGCGGATCAGGAAAAACCAGTGCCAATACGCGCGGGCAAAGGCTTCGTTGGTTTGCGTATACATCGACAGGGTCGGGGCGATGTCGAGCAGCATCATGCGCTGCACGGCGTTCGGGTGATCAAGCGCGAGACGATGGGCGACCCGCGCGCCACGGTCGTGAGCGAGAATCGAAAACTGCTCGAAGCCCAGCGCCTGCATCAACTCGACATTGTCGCGGGCCATTTCGCGTTTCGAGTAATGGGCGTGCAGCTCATCAGCGGCCGGGCGACTGCTGTCGCCGTAACCGCGCAGGTCGGCGGCGACCACGGTGAAGTGTTCGGCCAGTTGTTCGGCAATCTTGTGCCAGATCACATGGGTCTGCGGGTGCCCGTGCAACAGCAACAGGCCCGGGCCGCTGCCGCCGAGGCGGTAGGCAATGTCGACGCCGTTGACGTGACGCTGGTCTTTGCGGAATCCGGCAAACATCGGGCTGATCCTTTTTCAGGGTTCTGGTTGGCTGCATCCTGAAATCGTCCGGCGTTCGCGGCAAGGGGCAAAGCGTGGTCGGCAGGTTCATGAAGTGTGTTGATGGGGTTATGTGTTTTCGGTGCCGGCCCCTTCGCGAGCAAGCTCGCTCCCACAGTAGTTTCCGGTGTGACGATTATCTATGCCACCCAACGAAACCCTGTGGGAGCGAGCTTGCTCGCGAAGAGGCCAGTCCAGACACTGAAATGCTCAACCCTGCTGAAACATCTCCATCGCCCGCTGCTTGATCTGTTCTTCAGTCAGATCTTCCTTGCGCGAGGCCAGAAATCACAGATGCCCATACGGGTCCTTCAAGGTGCCGCTGCGATCACCGTAAAACTGATCCTTGACCTCGGACACCGTCGTCGCCCCCGCGTCCAGCGCGCGCTGAAAGGACTTGTCGACATCGGTCACGTACAGATGCAAACCAACTGACACGCTTTTATCAGGATTGCTCAACGGCCCCTGATCGCACGGCGAGCCGAGCATGATCGCGCTGTCGCCAATGCGCAGTTCGGCGTGGCCGATGCCGCCGCCGGGCATGGCCAGGCGCATGACTTCGGTGGCGCCGAAGGCTTTTTTATAGAAATCGATGGCCTCGGCGGCTTTGTGGATGCCGAGATACGGGGTAATGCTGTGATACCCCTCGGGAATGGGTTTGACGCTCATGACGTTCTCCCTGAATTGTTGTTCTATGGGACAGGACTCCACCGGATTTGTGGAAGATTCACTATAGAACCGTCCTCGCCGTGCAGGTTTTTGCCCGACGAGCAGTCAATCCTTTGGAAAGTGCGGCCCCGGGCCTTGTTCGCCGAGTACATCGCCCTGATTGCGCAGCGGGCAAGCCTCCATCGACAAACACCCGCAACCGATGCAGCCATCGAGCCGGTCACGCAGTAGCGTCAATTGTTCGATCCGTTCATCCAACTCTCGGCGCCATTGCTCCGAGAGGGTTTTCCAGTCGGCCGCGCTGGGCGCACGATCATCCGGCAGGATTTTCAGCGCCTCGCCAATCTCCGCCAATGGAATCCCCAGCCGCTGCGCGACTTTGATCAACGCCACCCGGCGCAGCACTTCGCGCGGATAACGGCGCTGATTGCCGGCATTGCGCTGGCTCTTGATCAAGCCTTTGGACTCATAAAAGTGCAGGGCGGTGACGGCGACACCGCTGCGCGCCGCGACTTCGCCGACTGTTAACGGCTTGTGCACATTTTCTTTGCTGATCATCTGCAGACAGCTCTTGACCTTGACTTAACTAGAGGTTTTACCCTGCAGGTCTTCGAGTCGCAAGGCTCGTCTTACGCTGAGTGGGGGCATTCCATGAACAACCGCAGTTTTACCCAATTGATCGAATTTGAAATCGAACCACGCCAACAATCTGCGCTGGTGACTGCACTATCGAGGCAAACCGAGCGTCTGGCTCAACGCTACGACGGTTTTGTCAGCGCCAGTGTGCAGGCCAGCGATGACGGCCGGCGCGTGCTGAGTTTTCTCCAATGGCAGACCCGCGAGGCAGGGGAGGCGGCGTTTCGCAGCTTTGAAAGCGGCGAGCAGGATTTCTGGCAACTGATTCACACCCATCAGGCGAAAACCATCACCTTCAATTCGTTTCAGATGTTGAGCAGCATCGCCCGCAGTCCCGACGATGCGCTGCACTGCCACCTGGTCGGCTAGATCGACAACTGGATCAGGCGCTCGCCCTGTAGGTTTTCCGTGAGTCGCCGCTTGTTGACTGCCAGTTCGCCGATCTTGATCAAACGCGTGCGGGTGACGTTGCGGCTCAGACCGAGCAGTGCTGCGGTGTGCACCTGGTTGTAATGGCAAAAGCGATACGCTGCGCGCAGCAAGGCGTCTTCGACTTTCTCGTGCAAAGCACCGGCCTGTTGCGCGAACAGTTTTTGAAAGGCCTGTTCCAGCAACGCTTCCGGTGAATCATCGGCGCTGCTGTGATGATCGTCCGGGCGATCGATACGCAGGTTCGACAGGCGCAGATCATCGCGTTCGATCACGCCATTGCGGCAGATCAGCAGGGTGTGATGGATGACGTTTTCCAGTTCGCGAATGTTGCCCGGCCAACTGTAGCCACGCAGTTTGTGCTCGGCACCGGGGCTGATACTGACGCGGCCATAACCGAGGCGCTGGCTGTAGGCCTCGATGAAATGGCGCGTGAGCGGGAGGATATCGCCGGGACGCTCACGCAACGGGCTCAATTCCAGATTGACCACGTTGAGGCGGTAATACAGATCCTCGCGGAAATGGCCGGCATTGATGGCCTTCTCCAACTGCACGTTGGTCGCTGCCAGCACCCGCACATCGATGGGAATGCTTTTGCGCGAGCCCAGCCGCACCACTTCGCGCTCCTGCAACACCCGCAGCAACTTCACCTGAATCGCCATCGGCAGATCGCCGATCTCATCGAGAAACAAGGTGCCGCCGTCCGCTTCCTCGAACCATCCGGCCTTGGCGCTCAGCGCACCGGTGAACGCGCCTTTTTCATGACCGAACAATTCTGCCTCCACCAGCGACTCGGAAAACGCCCCGCAATTGACCGCGATAAACGGCCGATGACGGCGGTTGCTGAGGTTATGAATATGCCGCGCTACCAGCTCTTTGCCGGTGCCGGTCTCACCGATGATCAGCACACTGGCTTCGCTCGGCGCGACCTGTTGCAAATGCGCGAGCAGGGCCTGGGATTTCGGGTCTTCGAACACCTGCGCGGTGGCGCGGATCGACGTGGCGAGCGCGGGGGAGGGGGGTAGGGTCAGCAGTTGCATGGGCTCGTCCTTCTTTTTAGTTCAAATGCAGGCAGATCAGGAATAGAAAGTCGGCACCGGCAGCGACTGGTTCAGCGCCCAGTCGCCCAGCTCATGGAGTTTGTAGTCCAGCGGGTCGTGCAGGGTTTGCGTGCGCAGGTTGCGCCAGTAGCGGTCGAGGCGCAGGGAGGCGTGGGTGGAACGCGCGCCGGTCACTTCGAACAGACGGCTGCAAATTTCCAGGCCCTGACGGCTGGCGGCAACTTTCGCGGTGGCAATCGCTGTCGCGACTTGGCCGCGCTCCTCGGCACTGAGATTCGCACCCTTGGCCCAGGCTTCATCGAGCAATGCGGCCGCGCGTTCGACCAGCAGACGAATACCTTCCAGCGCCACCCAGAACTCGCCGTAATGCGCGAGCACGTATGGATCTTCGCGCACATCACGCGCCGTGGATTTATGCCAGAGCCGGGTTTCGCTGAGGGTGTATTGCCGCGCTTCTTCAAAGGCGCCTTCGGCAATCCCGAGAAACATATGCGTGAACGTCAGCTGCGCGATCAATGGCCGCAGGCAGGCGAACGGCGTGCTCAGCGGGCCGGGATCGAGGAGCAATTCCGACTCTTCGACCCGCACCCGTTCAAAGGTCGCGCTGCCGCTGTCGGTCTGGCGCTGGCCGATGTTGTTCCAGTCGTTGTGCAGGGTGATACCACTGCGGCCACTGGGAATCGCCGCGATCAGTAATTTGCCGCCAGCGCTCTCATCGACGGCCGAGGCGATCAGCATTTGTGAGTCGCTGGCGCCGGAGCAGAAGCTTTTCTTCCCGGAAAATTCGCGCCAGCCGCCGAGATCCTTGACCACGGTCCGAGTGTCGAGCGGGTTGAGCGCATTGCCCCAGAACCAGTTCTGCCGCGCGGTCTGTTCGAACCACGGCTGCCATTGTTCCGGCCGGGAAAACAGGCGCACGGTGGCGAGCATCAAATGATGAAAACCGAAAACGTGGGCGATCGAGCTGTCGACCTTGGCGAATTCGCGAACGACCTGCAGGGTTTCACTCCAGCTCGCGCCGAGGCCGCCGTAGCGGGTGGGAATGCTCAGGGCCAGCAGGCCGCTGTCGCGCAGGGCATCGCGCTCGACTTTTGGCGTGCCACCACGTTCGTCACGTTCGACGGCGGTCAGGGCAAACTCGGCAGCCAGTTGGCGGGCGGTCTGCAATGGGGATAACAAAGTACTTTGCGGTTTGGCGGTCACACCAACACTCCTGAATTCACTCAGCCTGCGGCAGCTCTTACACAAGAGATCCGGTTTACGCCGAGGCTTTTGTGGGCAGCACATCATTGGCAATCATTTCGCCAAACGGCCCGGTCAGATTGGTCACGCCACGCCCGGCCAGACTGGCGTAAGGCTCGGGCAGCAGCGGGAACACCAGCTCGGCAAAGCGGTAAGCCTCTTCCAGATGCGGATAACCGGAGAAGATGAAACTCTCGATGCCCAGATCCGCGTATTCCTTGATCCGCGCCGCCACTTGCTGCGGATCGCCGACCAGCGCCGTACCGGCACCGCCACGCACCAGACCGACACCGGCCCACAGATTCGGAGCGATCTCGAGGTTATCGCGACGACCATCGTGCAAAGCCGCCATGCGCCGTTGACCTTCCGAGTCGAAGCGCGAGAAGGATTTCTGCGCGGCCTCAATAGTCTCGTCGCTGATGTGTTCGATCAGTTTGTCCGCCGCTTTCCACGCCTCTTCGGCGGTCTCGCGCACGATCACGTGTAAGCGGATGCCGAACTTCACCTTGCGCCCATGCCGCGCCGCGCGTTCGCGCACGTCGGCGAGTTTTTCCGCAACCGCGGCCGGCGGTTCGCCCCAGGTCAGATAGACATCGACCTGTTCGGCAGCCAGATCATGCGCGGCATCGGAGGAGCCGCCGAAGTACAGCGGCGGATAGGGTTTCTGCACGGGCGGATAGAGGGCTTTGGCGTTCTGCACCTTCAGGTGTTTGCCGTCGAAATCCACCGCCTCGCCCTGCAACACGCGGCGCCAGATTTTCAGGAATTCATCGGTAACTTCATAGCGCTCGGCGTGACTGAGAAAACTGCCGTCGCCACGGTTCTCGTCCGGATCGCCACCGGTCACGACGTTGATCAGCAAACGGCCGTTGGATAACCGGTCAAGCGTCGCAGCCATGCGCGCCGACACCGTCGGCGAGATGATTCCCGGACGGATCGCCACCAGATAACGCAGATGTTCGGTCAACGGCACCAGCGCCGAGGCGATCACCCAGGAGTCTTCGCAGGAGCGTCCGGTGGGGATCAGCACGCCGTGGTAGCCGAGGCTGTCAGCCGCCTGCGCCACTTGTTTCAGATAGTTGAGGGTGACCGGGCGCGCACCTTGGGTAGTGCCCAGATAGTGGCCATCACCGTGGGTCGGCAGGAACCAGAAAACATCCATGAACGGCTCCTCAGGCGATTTTCAGCAAGGGTTTGATTTGTGTGGCGAACAGCGGCGCAGCGCGTTCGGCGGCCAGGCGGATGCGCGCCTTCAGCAGCTCGCTGGTGATCTGGTAATCGGCGAAGTCGGCTTCGGTGGCGTACACGCCGATTGGCAAGGTCATGGCTTGGAAGAAGCTGAACAGCGGCCGCAACTGGTGATCGAGCACCAGCGCATGGCGTTCGCTGCCGCCGGTAGCGGCGAGCAGCACCGGGGTGTCGATCAAGGCGTTGAGGTCGATCAGGTCGAACAAGTGCTTGAGCAGGCCCGGGTAGGAACCGCGATAAACCGGCGCGGCAACGATCAGCAGATCGGCCTGTTCAATGGCTTGCAGCTCGGCTTCAACCTCTGCACTGAGTTCCTGACGCGACAGCGCGCCGCCGAGCGGGCGAGCGATATCACCGAGTTCGATCAAATGGCTTTCAATGGACAAGTGCTCGGCCAGTTCGGCGATCAAAGCTTGGGTCAGTACCAGGGTGCGGGACGGACGCCAGGTGCCGCCGGAGAGGGCGACGACTTTCAGGGGACGCGACATGATCAGTTCCTTTTTTCAACAGTTGCTCAGCGAGCAGTGAGTGAGTCACCGGGTCAGAGCAAGCGCTGTACCAACTCCTGGAAGCCCCGGTTTACAAGGCGTTGAGCTTTAGTGCGGCGGTCGCCCCTGTGAGTAGCAGGGCGCTTTGTTGAATCAGTGTTGGCTGAGCAACAGTTGCTGGAGCAACAGTGCTCAGCCCATGCAGGGAGTTATAAAGGCAGTTTGTTATTCCGTAAAAGAACGTTAATTGATATTTATAGATCGTTAAGAGATATGTGCCAGCACGTGTCGATTTCCTGATAGCCACTATTGAGAGCGTTGATTTCTGCGCACGCGTGCCCGGGCGTAGCCTTTGTCCATCGACTCCCCATTGCTCGCCAGGACGCTCCCATGAATCGTTTACTGACTGTCTCCCTGTTGCTCGCTGTCTCCGTACTCGCCGGTTGTGCCGGACATGTTTCGCCTGAGCTGCGCCCTTACACTGATGAAGAATCCCGTGAATTGGCGATGGAAGCACTGAATCGCAGCGGCTTGTCCTTCGACGAATACCACGCGAAAAAAGCCCAACTGCTCGGCCAGTCGCAGTTCGACAAGAAAGCTGAAATGAGTGCCGAACGTGCCGTACAGCTGCACGGTCGTCCTAGCTGAAAACAAACTGTACTGCTGGAAGTTTTCCCCAACTGTCCGTGGGCTTGCCGGGCGGTGTGGGATAGGGTCTACACCTGAATGACCCTGATGGATTGCCTGCCATGAACCTCTCGCTTGACCTGCTGTTGGGCTTTGCCCTGTTTGCCCTTGTCACCTCGATTACGCCGGGGCCGAACAACACCATGTTGCTGGCATCGGGAGTTAATTTCGGCTTCAACCGCACCATCCCGCACATGCTCGGGATCACTTGCGGCTTCTTCGTTCTGGTCGTGGCCGTGGGCTTTGGCCTCGGTGCGGTGTTTCAGACCTACCCGATTCTCTACACGGTTCTGCGCTATGTTGGCGCGGCCTATCTGCTGTATCTGGCGTGGAAAATCGCTCACTCAGGACCGGTCGGCGACAGCGCCGAAGGCGAGTCCAAGCCGATCAGCTACCTCGGCGCCGCCGCGTTTCAGTGGGTCAATCCCAAGGCGTGGATCATGGCCATCGGGGCCATCAGCACCTACACGCCGATGCAGGGCTATTTCACCAATGTCGTGGTGATTGCCGCGGTGTTCGCCATCATCAACCTGCCCAGCGTCGGCGTCTGGGCGGCCTGCGGTACGTTGTTGCGCAATGTGCTGAAGGATCCGCGCTGGTTGCGCGTGTTCAACTGGGGCATGGCCGCATTGCTGGTGATTTCGCTGTACCCGTTACTTCTCGAAAGCTTTAGCTGACGCATTGCTTCAACCGCAGGCCGGATGCCTGTTAAGCTCGGCTTCAGGAGCGTTCCTACGCACTTTTAAATGAAGTTGTTCTTCTTTAACGGCATCCGATCAGGTATTGATGACGCTCTCGAACCGACGCGCAGCTCACAAGGCTGCGCCGTGCCGTTTGCAGACACGAGCCTCCTGATCCCGGAACACGCTCTGCGAGTCTTTTATGAACACACGTCCGTTGTATTTCGATTACGCCGCCACCACCCCGGTTGACGAGCGGGTCATCCAGGTGATGATCGAGTGTCTGGGGTTTCACGGTAACTTTGGCAACCCGGCTTCCAGCTCCCACGCGTTCGGCCAGCAAGCCCGACACACGGTCGAGCAGGCCCGCCGACAGGCCGCCGAACTGGTCGGCGCCAAGGCTGAGCAGATCGTCTGGACCTCCGGTGCCACCGAGTCCAATAATCTCGCCCTCAAAGGCGTGGCGCAGGCCCGCGGTGTCCCCGGCGGCCACATCATTACCAGTCAGATCGAACACAAAGCCATTCTCGATACCGCCCGCCAATTGCAGGACGCCGGCATCGCCGTAACCTATCTGGTGCCGGACGCCGATGGCCTGATCACCCCGCAAGCGGTCAGTGAAGCTATGCGCGACGATACCTTTCTGGTGTCGCTGATGCTGGTCAACAACGAGTTGGGTACCGTCAATGATGTTCAAGCGATTGGCGAAGTGGTGCGTAGCCGCGAGGCGTTGTTCCATGTCGATGCGGCGCAGGGCGCCGGCAAAGTGGCCATCGATCTGGGGCAATGGCCGGTGGATCTGATGTCCTTCTCCGCACACAAACTCTACGGCCCCAAAGGCATTGGCGCGTTGTATGTCGGCCCTCGGGCGCAGCAGCGGTTGCAGGCGCAGATTCACGGCGGCGGACACGAAGGTGGCTTGCGCTCCGGGACGTTGGCGACGCACCAGATTGCCGGCATGGGCGCAGCGTTCGCGCTGGCCGCCGAGACGTTCGATGACGAGAAAAAAACTATTGTCGCGTTGCGTGAACGCTTGCTCGAACAACTGCTCAGCCTGCCGGGCGTACGCCTCAATGGTTGCGCCACTCAACGCATTCCGCACACCTTGAGCCTGACCTTCAGCGAAGGTGAATTCAACAGCGCGGCGTTGAGCCATTCGATTGCCTTTTCCGCGACCTCCGCCTGCAACTCGGCCAGTAACACGCCATCCCACGTGTTGTTGGCGCTGGGGCATGACGCGCACCTGGCCGGTCGCACCATTCGGCTGAGCCTCGGCCGCTTCACCACCGCCGAAGATATCGACAAGGCTAGTGCATTGATCAAGACCGCCTGCGCCAGTGCTCCGGCATTCTGGGCGACCGGGCTTTAAACGAGCCGACCTCTCGGCTACGAACAATAACGATGAAGTGATTAGCAGGAGACATGATGAGTACCCAGACCTCGACCGAAGGATCGGTGCCCCAGCGCCTGGCGCAGACCCGTGAACTGATGCGCCGTGAGGGCATTCATGCGTTGTTGGTGCCGTCCGCCGACCCGCACTTGTCGGAATACCTGCCGGGTTACTGGCAGGGCCGGCAGTGGCTGTCGGGCTTCCATGGTTCGGTCGGGACGTTGATCGTCACAGCTGATTTCGCCGGTGTCTGGGCTGACAGCCGTTATTGGGAGCAAGCGACCAAGGAGCTCAAGGACAGCGGCATCGAACTGGTCAAACTGCAACCGGGTCAGCCGAGTCCGCTGGACTGGCTGGCTGAGCAAACACCGGAAGGTGGTGTGGTCGCGGTTGACGGTGCGGTGATGGCCGTGGCGTCGGCGCGTACCCTGAGCAGCAAGCTGGAAGCACGCGGTGCGCGCCTGCGTACCGATATCGATCTGCTGCAGGAAGTCTGGAGCGATCGTCCGGGCCTGCCGAATGCACCGATCTATCAGCATCTGCCACCGCAGGCGACGGTCAGCCGTGGCGAGAAACTCGCCAAACTGCGCGAAACTTTGCGGGAGCGCGGGGCCGATTGGCATTTCATCTCCACCCTCGACGACATTGCCTGGCTGTTCAACCTGCGCGGCGGCGATGTGTCGTTCAACCCGGTGTTTGTTTCGTTTGCCTTGATCGATCAGCAGCAGGCGACGTTGTTCGTGGCGCTGAGCAAAGTTGATGGCGAATTGCGCGCTGTGCTGGAACAGGATGGCGTAACGCTGCGTGATTACAGCGAAGTCGCTGATGCCCTGCGTGCCGTACCGAGTGGCGCGAGCCTGCTGGTCGATCCGGCACGAGTGACCAGCGGTTTACTGGATAATCTCGACAGCGCAGTGAAACTGGTCGAAGGCTTGAACCCGACCACGCTGGCCAAGTCGCAGAAAAGTGAAGCCGATGCTCAACACATCCGCCAAGCGATGGAACAGGACGGTGCGGCGCTGTGCGAATTCTTTGCCTGGCTGGAATCTGCGTGGGGCCGCGAACACATTACCGAACTGACCATCGATGAGAAGCTCACCGCTGCTCGCGAGCGTCGTCCGGATTATGTCTCGCTGAGCTTCAACACGATTGCCGCGTTCAACGCCAATGGCGCCATGCCGCATTACCACGCGACCGAAGAAGAACACGCGGTGATCGAGGGTGACGGCTTGCTGCTGATCGACTCGGGTGGACAGTACCTGGGCGGCACCACGGACATCACGCGGATGGTGCCGGTCGGTACGCCGAGCGAAGAGCAGAAGCGCGATTGCACGCGCGTGCTCAAGGGCGTGATCGCGCTGTCGCGCGCGCAGTTCCCGAAAGGCATTCTCTCGCCGCTGCTGGACGCCATTGCCCGTGCGCCGATCTGGGCCGACAGCGTGGATTACGGCCACGGCACCGGTCACGGCGTTGGCTATTTCCTCAATGTCCATGAAGGCCCGCAGGTGATTGCCTATCAGGCCGCGCCGGCACCGCAGACGGCCATGCAGCCGGGGATGATCACGTCGATCGAGCCGGGTACATATCGTCCGGGCCGTTGGGGTGTGCGTATCGAGAACCTGGCGATGAACCGCGAGGCGGGCAGCAGTGAGTTCGGTGAATTCCTCAGGTTTGAAACCTTGACGCTGTGCCCGATCGATACCCGATGCCTGCTGCCGGCGCTGCTGACTGAGGAAGAGAAGCAATGGTTTAACGCTTACCACGCACAAGTGCGTGAGCGCTTGAGTCCGTTGCTTGAGGGTGCTGCGCTGGAATGGCTGAACACCCGTACTGCCGCCATCTGACTGGTTGCAATTCAGGCGCTGTTACCAGCGCCTGAATGATCGCCTAGCCCTGGCGCAAGGCTTCCTCAACGAAGTCGAGCCGATCCTGGCCGAAGAACAGCTGATTACCGATGAACATGCTCGGTGCGCCGAACACGCCGCGTTTAACCGCCGTTTCGGTGTTCTCCTTAAGCGCTGCTTTGACAGATTCATCGTTGCTCAGCGCCAGAACTTCCTGCGGGTCGAAACCGTGTTCGCTCAGTACAGCGACGACAGTCGCGGGCTCGTCGAGGCTGCGTCCTTCAACCCACAGCGCAGTGAACAGACCATCGATAAACGCCTCAAAGCGTTCTGGCTGACGCAACTGGATACCCGTGACCGCACGCATCAGCATCAGTGTGTTGATCGGGAAATGCGGATTGAATCTCAGCGGCACCCCGTAGCGTTTCGCGTAGCGATCCAGATCCTGAAACATGTACCGACCCTTCGCCGGAATCATTGCCGGTGATGCGTTGCCGGTTGCCTTGAATACGCCACCGAGCAGCATCGGGATGTAAATCAGCTCACTGTTCGTCTCGGCACAAATCTTCGGCAATTGGGTGTAGGCCAGATAGGTGGCAGGGCTGCCAAGGTCGAAATAGAACTCCACGGTTTTAGTCATTTTCGCGTCTCTGTCGTTATTGTTATGGCGTTGGCTTACCAGCGTTCATTCCAGGGGCGCAGATCCAGCTCGAACGTCCAGGCATCCCGCGGCTGACTGTGTAGAAACCAGTAGTTCTCGGCGATGTGCTCGGGATTGAGGATGCCATCCTGATCTTTGGTCGCGTACTTTTCCGGAAAACTGTTGCGAATGAAATCGGTGTCGATCGCTCCATCGACCACCACATGGGCGACGTGGATGTTCATCGGCCCGAGTTCCCGCGCCATGCTTTGCGCCAGGGCGCGGATGCCGTGCTTGGCACCGGCGAAGGCGGCGAATCCGGAAGCACCGCGAAGTCCGGCGGTAGCACCGGTGAAGAGAATCGTGCCGCGATTGCGCGTGACCATGCGTTTGGCCACTTCACGGGCATTGAGGAAGCCTGAGAAACAGGCCATTTCCCAGATCTTGAAATACTTGCGGGCAGTTTCTTCGAGGATGCTGCATGGCACATTGGCGCCGATGTTGAACACAAAGGCTTCGATCGGACCGAGGCGGGTTTCGATGTCTTCAATCAGGGTGATGACGTCTTCTTCCTTGCGCGCATCGCAGGCAAAGCCGTGGGCCTCGCCGCCTTCAGCCTTGATCGCGTCCACCAGCGGTTGAAGTTTATCGGCACTGCGCCGGGTGACGCAGGCGATGAATCCTTCTTTGGCAAAACGCTTGGCAATCGCCCCTCCCGTGGCATCGCCAGCGCCAACCACTAATACGACCTTCTTGTTATTCATGGGTAGGTGCCTTTATTAAACGATCGTTAAGTGAACGAACGTTATGCTAGGATCCAGACCACGTCAAGGCAGTCGATTCGAGGGCAAACACATGCGTTACTCCGCCAGTCACAAGTTGGAAACCCGGGAAAAGCTATTGCAGAGCAGCTCGCTGTCAGCAAAGCGTTCGGGGTTTTCCACGGTAGGCGTCGACGGCTTGATGAAGGCTATCGGATTGAGTGGCGCGGCGTTCTACAGTCACTTTTCGTCGAAAGATGCGTTGTTCACCGCCATCGTCGAGCGCGAGTTGGGTCAAAGCCTTGAACGATTGGGCGGGGAGGGCACGCGGGATCGTGAGCGACTGGAGCGCTGTCTCAAGCACTACCTGAGCATGGCTCACGTAGAGCAACCTGAGGCCGGTTGCGCATTGCCGGCGTTGGGCGCAGAAATTGCTCGATCGGATGTTCGGGTGCGCGAGCAGGCCGAGCTGTGGATTTGCCGGCTTCAGGAGCGTTGGGCACAGATACTTGAGAGCGAGACCCTGGCGTGGTCGGTGCTGTCGCAATGCGTTGGGGCATTGGTGGTGGCGCGCATGTTGGCCACGCCGGACGTTCAGCAAGCGGTGCTGAAGTCCAGCCATGAAGAAATTGGCCGGCAGATCGCCGGGCAGCGCTGATCTATTTACAGATGACAATCATGCTGCGACTGGTGTAACCCGCAGGATTGAGACCGAACGGGTAATCGCCGGGCTCTTCGACGGTGTCACCGGATTTGGCGATGACCTTATAGCCTTTCGGCAAGCAAGCATTGGCGGCGCTGGCGTAGCATTTGTCCCAGGAGGACGATAGCCCTGAGCAGTTGATGTGCAGCCCTTTTTTTCCGCGTTTTACCTTGGTTTCCGAAGTCGCCGCACAACCCGCAATAGCCAGTATGGCGATCAGTATCAAAATTCGTTTCATTACCGTCCTTATAGCGGCCACGAGTCTAATGCCCGGGTTTGCCTGTGTTCGCCTGCGCTCTAAGCGTTTTGAAATCCCTGTCCGAAAAAATCCATGTCTGGCATTGGGTTACAGGTCTAAACATGGCCTAAATACGCACCAATTGCCAGACCTTCGTCAAAACCTCTTTCAATCAGCCGCTATTGCAGGCTTCGCGGCGCTACCCATGGTCATGGTTGCGCCGACAGACGCCAGAATAATGCACAGGATCGCCATCCATTGTGACAGTGTGAGGAATTCGTGCAGAAACAGCAGTCCCGATAAGGCTCCGAAAGCCGGTTCGATACTCATCAGTGTGCCGAATGTCCGTGCCGGCATGCGGGTAAGGGCGACCATCTCCAGTGTGTAGGGCAGGGCGGTGGATAGAATGGCGACGCCAATGGCAATGGGAATCAGGGAGGGGGTCAAAAGCGCTGAACCAGCATGCACGATGCCAATAGGGGCCACGAACAATGCCGCGATCATTACGCCTAATGCTGCGGTCGTCACACCGTTATCGGCACCTGCCTTCTGGCCGAACAGGATATATAGCGCCCAACAGATACCTGCTCCCAATGCATACCCAGCACCGACCAGATCGATTCCGGCGCTGGTGGCACCTGTTGGAATCAGCAACGTCAATCCTGCGGCGGCGAGAGCGATCCAGAGAAAGTCGATAGCACGACGGGAGGCATAGATGGCTACGGCCAGCGGCCCGGTGAACTCGAGGGCAACGGCAATCCCCAGCGGTACAGTGCGCAATGACATATAGAAGAGGAAATTCATTCCGCCTAGAGCCATGCCGTAAACGATGACCGTGCGTAGCGACTTGGCGGTCAGCCTGGCTCGCCAGGGACGCAGTATCAACAGCATGATGACACTGGCAAAGATCAGCCGCAGCGTAGTGGTTCCCTGAGCGCCAACGATGGGGAACATGCTTTTGGCAAGTGAGGCGCCGGACTGGATTGATGCCATGGCTATTAATAGCAGGCCAACCGGGAACAGCATTGAGGCAAGAGAGCGTGGCTGGTCATTCATTGCGCGGCATCGTCCAAGGTAAAAAAGCAGGGTTTTATTTTGATAGTGGGCAATATACTGCGCATTCGTTGCCATTACGTCTATATAAAGGCCGTCTTTTCCGCCTATCGATAGAAAAGTGAAATTAACGGTTGACGGCAGATTCAGGATGTCTATAATTCGCCCCACTTCCGGCGCAGCCGAAACGGAAAACTCCTTGAGATTCAATGAGTTATGTAGGTTTCGGCGGCAGGTTGCTTCAGTTCATCGAAGCCGAAAGGAAGTTGAAAAAGAGGTGTTGACATCAGCGTGTAACGCTGTAGAATTCGCCTCCCGCTGACGAGAGATCGGAGGCGCAAGTGGTTGAAGTTGTTGAAGAAATCTTCGAAAGCTTCTGAAAATAATCACTTGACAGCAAATGAGGCTGCTGTAGAATTCGCGCCTCGGTTGAGACGAAAGATCTTAACCAATCGCTCTTTAACAACTGAATCAAGCAATTCGTGTGGGTGCTTGTGGAGTCAGACTGATAGTCAACAAGATTATCAGCATCACAAGTTACTCCGCGAGAAATCAAAGATGTAACCAA